>CAKQKQ010000083.1 GCA_934249265.1 uncultured Clostridia bacterium
GTATAGTAATCGTTGCGGATGGCGGGAATAATTCGGTTGTTAAGGCGAAAATAATAGACGCAGTCACCACTTGCGTAAGCGTCGATTATTCGCAAATATTGATTTTAAAAAGAAAATAAAGGACAAAACCCGAACGGCAAAGTCGCAAGGGAAAAACAATTATTTAATAAATAAAGGAGCAAATAAAATGTCTAAAAAGAAAAAAGTAATTATTTTAACGTGTATGATTGCATTGCTTGCGGTGACCGCCGTGTTTAATTTCGTGCTCAGTAAAGACGGAGTAAAAGACAGCGGCGAAATTATTACTACTGCGTCGTATTTCTCTCAATACAGAAGCGACAGAACTTCATCGAGAAACGAACAATTGCTTCAACTCGACGAAATCATTTCTTCAAGCGAAGGAAGTAGCGAAGTAAAAACCAACGCTTTAAAACTCAAACTTAAATTGACCGAGATAACCGAAAAAGAATTCAAACTCGAGCATTTAATGCGCCTTAAAGGCTTTGAAAACGCCGTTGTGGTGCTTAGTTTGACTTCGGACAACGTAAAAGTTATCGTCCAAGACAGCGATTTTAATCAAGACGACGCCATAGCGGTATATTCTTTATTGGCAGAAGAAATTTCGGCAACGCCCGAAAATGTAAAAATAATTCCTATTTCTTAATAAAAACACTATTAAAATTGAAAAAAGTATGCTATAATATGTACAAAGAGCAATCGGAGGGACTGTTATGGCAGATAAAAAGGGTTTTGCCTCTTTGGAAAACGGTAAAATTTCATACAACCTCAACATTGTAAAAGGTATAGTTCAACTTGCGATTTCCAACGTAAACGGCATTGCGTACACGCTCAATAAAAGGGGCGAAAAGGTTTACGCTCAAAGTCTTAAACTTAAAGAAGAAGCGGACGGCATACGCGCCGAAGTGGAAATTATCGTAAATTTCGGTTATGACATTACGGACGTTGCGTACAACGTTCAACAAAGCATTATTCACAACGTGGAGGCAATGTCAAACTACAAAATTACAAAGGTTGACGTACACATCGTAAACGTAGAGTTTCCCGACAGTGTAGACGAGGATTAAAAAAGCGATGCCGCAATGCTATTACATTGTGGCATTTTTTACGGAGATTATTATGAGAAAAGATTCAAGAGACGCGGTTTACAAAATATTGTTTTCCAAAATATTTAACGACGTAGACGACGCCGAATTTAAAAATTACATATACGAAGAAGATAAACTTTCCGCTCAAGATACGGATTTTGCAAACGAGTTGCTTGAGAAAATAACCGAAAATAAACAACAAATTCTCGACGATATTCAACTTTACAGCAAAGATTACAAACTTGACAGAATTTACAACGCCGATAAATGCGCTTTAATGATAGGTTTTTGCGAACTTAAATATTTTCCGCAAACGCCGCCCATCGTAGCCATTGACGAGGCTGTAAATTTGGCGCGTAAATATTCCACCGAAAGCAGCGTTGCGTTTGTAAACGGCGTTTTGGCTAAATATAAAAAGGTTTTGGAGGGTATCGATGACTAAAATTCTCGACGGAAAGGCTTTGTCAGCCGTAATCAGAAGCGAAATTAAAGAAAATTTGGCAAAATGCTATGAAAAAACGGATAAAAGATGCGCTTTGGCGGTCGTGCTCGTCGGAGAAAACCCCGCGTCTCAAATTTACGTGAGAAATAAAGCGATCGCTTGCGAACAAACGGGCATAACCTCGATTGCGGTAAAAATGCCGACGGAAAGCACTCAAGAAGAAGTCGAAGCGGAAGTAAAAAGGTTGTGCGATGACGAAACCGTCGACGGCGTTTTGGTTCAACTGCCTTTGCCTAAACATTTAGACGAAAAGCGTATTCTTGCGATTATTCCGCAATATAAAGACGTAGACGGCTTTTCTATATGGAATGCGGGCGGTTTATTTAAGGGAAACGACGAAGTTTTGCTCCCTGCCACGCCGCACGGAATTATCGAACTGTTAAAACGCAACGATATAGAATTGGCGGGTAAACACGCCGTAGTTGTGGGTAGAAGCAATATCGTGGGAAAGCCCGTCTCTATGCTTTTATTGAATGAAAATTGCACGGTTACGATGTGTCACAGTAAAACGAAAAATTTGCCCGAAATTACAAAACAATCGGATATTCTTGTTTGCGCCATAGGTAAAGCGAAGTTTTTTACCGAAGATATGGTCAAGGACGGCGCAGTTGTCGTTGACGTCGGCACAAACAGAATTGACGGTAAATTATACGGCGACGTCGATTATCAAGCCGTATGCGGCAAAACTTTGGCTATTACGCCCGTTCCCGGCGGCGTAGGTCCTATGACGATTACAATGCTTTTGTACAATACGTATTTAACGTTTATGAGGAAAAACAATGAATTACAATGAAGAATATGCCCGTTATTTAAAAATGTTCGACGATTTTGCTCGAGATTTTTTTGATAACGAGTGTAAAGATAATCGTCTTTTAAAGGCGATGCAATATTCGTTTTTTGCGGGAGGGAAGAGGATTAGACCTATTTTACTCTTGCATACGGTAGAATTTCTCGGAGGCAATGTAAAAAACGCATTGCCTTTTGCTTTTGCGCTCGAATGTATACACACCTCGTCGCTTATACACGACGATTTGCCCGCAATGGACAACGACACTTTAAGAAGGGGTAAGCCCACTTGTCACGTGGTGTATGGCGAAGCCGACGCATTGCTTGCGGGCGATGCTTTAATTACGCTTGCGTTTGAAGCCGCCATAAACGGAATTTACGACGAAAACAGCAAAGCCGCAGCGAAACTACTCGCCGAATTTTCGGGGTATAACGGTATGTTATATGGGCAAGTTCTCGACAAGCGCGCGGAAAAAGAAGGCGGCGACGAAAGCGAATTAATTGAAATATATAAATATAAAACTTCAAAATTATTGATCGTTCCGCTTTTAATTGGCAGTTTGCTTTGCGGTAAAAAATTCTATGCCGAATTTGAAGAGTTGGGCGATAATTTAGGGCGTATGTTTCAAGCGGTTGACGACGTGCTCGATTATACTTCCACCGCGGCAAATCTCGGCAAATCGGTGGGTAAAGACGAGCAAGAAAATAAATTGACCGCCGTAAAATTGTTTGGTTTAAACGGGGCTAAAGGATATATAAAACAGTTGAATAATAAAATAGAAAACATTTTAAAATTACATTTAAACTCGGGGTTTTTGAAATGTTTTACTTTTGAATTGTATAGACGAGGAACGAGCGATGAGGCTTGATTTATACTTAAGCAATATAGGTAAATACGAGTCGAGAAGCAAGGCGGCGCAAGCGATTTCCCGCGGTGACGTTTTAATAAAAGGTAAGACCGTTAAAGCGTCGTTTGACTATAACGGCGAAGAGATTTCTTATATAGACAGCGCGCTTAATTGCGTGTCTAACGGCGGGTATAAATTGTATAAAGCGTTGGAAGATTTTGCTTTTAACGTCAGCGGTTTAATTGCCGCGGATATAGGCGCGAGCACCGGCGGCTTTACCGAATGTTTACTTAAAAACGGCTGTAAAAAAGTTTACGCGATAGACGTTGGAACGGGGTTGTTGCATCCCACGATTGCAAACGACGAAAGGGTAATTGTAAAAGACGGAATAAATGCACGCAACTTGTCGGTTGACGATTTAGGCGAATTATGCGATTTGGCGACTATCGACGTAAGTTTTATCAGTTTGACTTACGTCTTAAAAAACGCGGCTGACGTGCTTAAAGACGACGGGCATATAATCGCGCTTATTAAACCGCAATTCGAGTGCGGAAATAAAAACTTAGGCAAAAGCGGAATAGTAAAGACGAGTTTTCATAAAGAAATTTTGGAAAATATTTACGATTATTGTTTAAATATCGGGCTTTTTCCCGTAAAATTGACTTACGCACCGCTTAAAGACGGCAAAAATATTGAATTTCCTATTCTTTTGTCTAAAACAAAAGATAGGATAATGAATAAAACGGATATAACTAATTTGCTTTTAAATATAAAAAAATGCAAATAAATTTATAAATTAATTGTATATTTTATAAAAATATTGTATAATTGTAGCATGAAGATTGGTATTTATTATAAAACAAAAACTGAATATCATATCGAAACGGTAAACGCATTTATAGATTTGTTGGAACAAAACGACGTCGGTTATGAAATATCCGAAAATGCAAAATTTGGCGATATAAACGCTATTGTCGTGTTTGGCGGAGACGGAACTTTATTAAACGTTGTGGGTGAGGCTGTCGAAAAAGACGTACCCGTTTATTCGGTAAAATGCTCGGATAGGGGATTTTTGACTTCGTTTAACGATAAACAATTGCCCGAACTTTTGCAGTGCATTTTGACCGAAAAAGCGTATAAAGAAGTTAGCCTTGTCAGCGTGCAGTATAAAAACGAAGTGTATTTCGGCTTAAACGATATCGTGATCGAAAGGGTGATGGGCGAAAGCGAATTGTCAAACGCATTAAGGTGCAACGTTTATCTCAACGACAAAATAGTTGGCAATTATATTTTCGACGGGGCAATCGTGGCGACGCCTATAGGCTCGACGGCGTATTCGTTGTCGGCGGGCGGTTGCATACTCGACGACGGTTTAAACGCGTTTGTATTCACTCCGATAAACGCCCACGTGTGCAGCAATAAATCGATTGTTTTTAAAGATACCGCCACGCTTAAAATTTGTTTGACCGACAGAGGAAACGCAAGTTTGTATATCGACGGAATAAAAAAACAAACGCTTAAAAACGGCGACGAAATCACAATAACAAAATATGTAAAAAGTATTAAAATCAGCGATAATTACAGCAATATTTATTATAAATTACGAAACGAAGGATAGGGGATAACCATGGCTAAAAAAAGACGACAAGAGATGTTGCTTGAAATAATAGCGTCCAACGAAATCGACACTCAAGAAGAACTTGTCGATAAATTAAATTCATACGGATACAACGTTACTCAAGCGACCGTTTCAAGGGATATAAGAGAACTCGGCTTAAACAAAGTTGCGGGCACGTCAAAGAGATTTAAGTACGCTAAAACCGTCCAAAAGACAAACGACGACGAAAAGTTGTTGGGACTTTTTAAGGTTGCGGTCGTTGACGTAGAGCAAGCGCAAAATTTAGTTGTGATAAAAACAATGACTGGCAACGGCGGAGTAATCGGTTTGACTATCGATACTTTAAAAATGCCCGAGGTTGTGGGCAACGTTGCGGGCGACGACACCGTTTTAGTCGTAACTTATGACAACGACAGCGCGAAAAGCGTCGTTACGAAATTGAAAGATTTATTATAAAATCAAGTTAAAAGTTTTGTTATAAAATTTTCGGGGAATTGTTATGCTTAAGAAATTGCGTCTTCAAAATATCGCTTTAATCGATCAAGCCGAAATCGAGTTTGACGACGGGTTAAACGTTTTGTCGGGGGAAACCGGCGCGGGTAAATCCGTTATTTTAGACTCTATAAATTTCGTGCTCGGGGCAAAAGCGGATAAAACTATGATTCGTTACGGCACGCAAGAATGTCTTGTGGAAGCCGAATTTTTATCCAACGACGAAGCGAATAAAATATTAGGCGAATACGATATAGAAAGCGACGAAAGCCTTATAATTAAGCGAAAATTCACTTTAGATGGCAAAGGTTACATAAAAATCAACGGCGAAACGGTCACTTCGGGCATGCTCAGAAAGGTTACGGCACACCTTGTGGATGTGCACGGACAAAGCGAACATTACGAATTGTGCAAAGAAAGCAGTCAACTCGAAGTGGTTGATAAATATACCGCGGACGATGTTTCGTCTATAAAAGAAAAATTGATTCCTTATATTAAGGAAGTTAAAGAAATTCAAGCAAAACTCAAAGAGTTCGGCGGTAGCGAAAGCGAGCGCGCAATTAAGTTGGACGTGCTTAAATTTCAAATAAACGAGATTGAAAGCGCGGACATAAAAGATGGCGAAGAGGAAGAACTTTTATCCTTAAAAGAAAAAATCAAAAACGGCGAAAAAATAGTAAATTCGTTGTCCGGAGCGAAGAGCGCGCTAATCGACGACGGCGAAGGTATCGATTGCGTGGTCAATGCACAACGTTTTATGTCTCAAATAAGCGGTTTAAGCGAAGAATATTCGGATATTTCAACAAGACTCGACGCCGTTGTGGAGGAATTGAACGATATCGATTCTTTAATCGACGACTTGTCCGACGATTTGGATTTTGACGAGAAAACCGCCGACGAAGTTGAAGAAAGGCTCGATACGTACAAAACGTTAAAGAAAAAATACGGCAATTCTTACGAGAAAATACAAAATTTTTATGCCGAAGCGCAAAAAGAATGTGAAATGCTTTTGAATTTTGAAGAAAACACGAAAGCGTTGAACGCGGAAAAAGAAAAACTTGACGACAAAATTTACGATTTATATGAAAAATTGAGCAAAGCAAGGCAAAAAGCAGCAAAAGATTTTTCGGAAAAGGTTGTCGCTCAACTTACGACGCTCGGCATGAAAAACGCTCGTTTTGACGTAAGTTTTAAAGATTTACCGTCAAAAGAAGATATGCCGTACAATACAAACGGAATCGACGTGGTAGAGTTTTTGTTTTCGGCAAACCTCGGCGAACCGCTCAAGCCTATGTCAAAGGTAATAAGCGGCGGCGAAATGTCGAGATTTATGCTGGGTATGAAGTCTGTTATTTGTGACTTGCAAGACATTTCAACGTTTATTTTCGATGAAATCGACACGGGTATAAGCGGTAAAATTGCGCAAACCGTAGCGGAAAAATTCGCTCAAATTTCCTTGAATAAACAAATCATAGCGATATCGCATTTGCCGCAAATTTGCGCAATGTCTGACGTGTCGTTTTTGATTTATAAGCACGAAGACGGCGAAAAAACGTATACCGAAGTCAAAAAACTTAATGAAGATGAAAAGGTTTACGAAATTTTGCGTTTAATCGGAGGCAACGGCGAAAGCACGTTTGCGAAACAGCACGCCGAAGAAATGATTAAATCGGCAAACGATTTCAAAAAATCGATAAAACAAAAATAAATTAATAAAAATTTAATCGGCATTTGTGCTTAAAAATCTCGCTTTAAATCAACGATTTTCGGCAAGTTTTCAAGCGGAAATGCTTTTTTGTATAATTATTAAAAATTCTACACATAACATTCGTTATGAAAAAAATATTCAAATTATTGTTTGTTGCGGCGTTTGTTTTTTGCATTTCGTTTAATCCTATTATCGCAAATGCCGAAGCGGACGGAAGTTATATATTAGGCGGTTTTCCGATAGGAATACAAATTCAAACGCGCGGAGCGTACGTAGTAAGCATAGACGAAGTAATTTGCGCCGACGGAGTGGTTAGTCCTGCTCAAGACGCAGGTATAAACACGGGCGACGTTATTTTAAGCGTGGACGGAAAAGAAATAAACTCTAATTCCGATTTGTTTTCCGTGCTTTCTGCTTACGATGGCGGCGAATTGATAATAGAAATAGAAAGGCAAGGCGAAAAAATAATAAAAAACGTCACACCGTGTAAAGACGTTGACGGCAACATAAAACTCGGTATTTCCGTGCGAGATAATCTTACGGGTATAGGCACGGTGACTTGCGTCGATTTAAACGGAAATTTCGTCGCTCTCGGTCATCCCGTTATCGACGGCGATGGTAAAACCGTGGAAATTGTGGACAGCAAAGTATTTAATTGTTCGATTTACGGCATTGTTAAAGGTAAACGCGGACGCGCGGGAGAACTAAAAGGAATAATTTTAGAAGACGAAGTTACGGGGAAATTAATCGAAAACACACCCACCGGAATTTACGGAAAGT
>CAKQKQ010000084.1 GCA_934249265.1 uncultured Clostridia bacterium
TTCTGTTTTTGCCGCGTTTTTTGCCTTGCTCGTCGGCGTGATAAGAGTCGATTACTCTAAAAATATCGGTTGCCGCCGTAACGTTTTGTTTCGCGTTGACGCCGCCGAAATTGTCGTGGTCGAAATGCGAGTGAGAAGATATAGCGTAATCGCAAGATACCCTTTCGATATCGTAACCGATGTCTTTAAACGGGTCGGTAACGACCGAAAAACTTTTGCCGTTTATAAAAAACGACGAATGTCCTAAATATTTAATTTGCATTTTAACCACCCCTTTTATATAGTATTTAATTTTTTAAAAAATTACCTTGATCACAACTCAATGATAACACAACAAATTTATTTTGTAAATAAATAAATAAAAAAAAGTCGAAATTTCGCACAAATATCACTTAAATAACCTTACGGTCACATTTATAATGTAAAAAATGATATTTTTTCGGCTTTTTTATGTCTTTTTAGTTGTTTATCGCTGTTTTTTGTTAATCGTTGTATATCTTTTTATCGATATATCTTGCGTACTCTTTTCCCACGTCTATGCCGGTGACTTGCTCGAACGAGCAAAAACATGCGTTGGAATTTACTTCGCAAACGTAATATTCGTCGCCCTCTTTCAATAAATCTATTCCGCAATAATCAAGCCCGAGCGCGGTTGCCGTTTTTTCGCAAATATCGATTAGTTTTTCGTCTAACTCTCTTTTATAGCCTTTGCCGCCGAGTTCGATATTCGAGCGGAAATCGTTTTCGTTTACCCTATCTATCGCCGCAAGAACTTTGCCGCCGATGACAATTACTCGGGTGTCTTTGCCGCCCTCCCCTACAAAACGTTGATATAAATGAGGAATTAGTTTGAATTTTTCTCTCAAACTTTTGAGTTGTTCTCTGTTTTCCGCAAGGTGCACCCCCGCGCCGAACGAACCGTAACACTCTTTAACGACTACGGGATAAGGTATTTTTTCTTCGACTAAATTTATAAAGTCGTCGTCGCTCTGTCTATACATAAGCGGCGAAGAAATCGTGAGCGGCATTTTTACGCCACTATCTACGAGATTTATATAAGTGCGCATTTTATCGTCGCAAATTTCAATTGCTTGAGCCGTGTTGAAAAGCCTTATTCCGCTTTTTTCAAGCATGTGCGATAAATGCACGTCTTTATCTAAAAATACCGCAAAATCGCACTCGGGCGCGTTGTAAATCACTTTTTCGCCGTCGATATACGCGGGCAACGAGTTGCCTTTGATTATTTCTACGTCTATCCCGAGCCCTACAAGCGCGTGGGAAATTTTGTCCGCTTGATGTTTTTGGCTTTGCGTAAGCGAAAAACCGTTTATAAAAATTAATCCTTTTTTCATCATTTCTCCGACGTGTATTTTTCTATTATTTTTTCCGCTACTTTAATGCCGTCAACCGCCGCGCTCGTTATGCCGCCCGCATACCCCGCGCCCTCGCCCGACGGATACATATTTGAAAAGGTGTAAGACGATAAATCTTCTTTTCTCAAAATTCTCACGGGAGAGGAAGTTCGGCTTTCTACCGCCGAAATCACTGCGTCGTCGCTAGCAAAACCTTTAAGCCGTTTGTCCATATCTTCTATGCCGAGTTTTATCGCTTGACAAACGCCTTGCGGCAAAATATTGCTCATATCGCAAAAATTGTAGCCGAGCGGATAAGAAGGCGTTACTTTGCCCAATTTTTCGCTCGTTTTACCCTTTAAAAAGTCGCCCACGAGCGATACGGGAACGGAATAATCCCCACCGCCTTGCAAAAATGCTTTTCTTTCGAGTTCACGCTGGAAATACATGCCCGAAAGCACGCCGTCGCCGAAATCTTCTTTGCTCACTTGAGCAACTACCGCGCTGTTTGAATTTATCGCGTTTCTGCCGTACAAACTCATACCGTTTACCACGACTTCGCCTTTTTCGCTGGTCGCGGGCATAACGTAGCCGCCCGGGCACATGCAAAAGGTGAACACGCCCCTATTCGACGCGTGACTGACGAGTTTGTAGTCTGCCGCTTTAAGTCGGGGATGGTTGTAAAATTTGCCGTACTGCGCCTTGTCGATATCCTCTCTTAAATGCTCTATTCTCACGCCGACGGCAAAATCTTTGCTTTGCATTAAAACGCCGCGTTTATAAAGCATTTCAAAAGTGTCTCGCGCGCTGTGACCTATAGCAAAAACAACTTCGTCGCAATTTATCTCGCTTTCGCCCGAGGCGTTTTGTATGATAAGTCCTTTGATTTTGTCTTCACCGTTTGCGGCGTTTGAGCCTTTTACTCCGTTTGAGTAAGTCTCTATGTCTTTTACGGTGGTGTTAAACAAAAAACGACCGCCGCGACTTTTAATTTCTTCGCGAATATTTGCAACCACTTTTGGCAAATTATCACTGCCGATATGCGGTTTGTTTAAGTACGCTATTTCTTGGGGTGCGCCAGCGTTTACGAAGTCGTTTAAAACGCGACTTATGAGCGGACTGCCCGTTTGAGTATTGAGTTTTCCGTCAGAAAAAGTACCCGCGCCGCCTTCGCCGAACTGCACGTTGCTGTTTGTGTCGAGCGAACGAGTTTTTATAAAATTATCTACGTCCTTTCTGCGGTTTTCTACACTCGAACCCCTTTCTATAACGGTGACTTCAAGACCCGCTCTCGATAAATAAAGCGCGCAAAAAAGCCCCGCAGGACCACTACCCACAACGACGATTTTGCCCTTTTTATCTGCTTTTTTATATTCGCCGTTTGTGTCGGCTTGCATGATTTCAGACATGCCGCCGCGGTCACCTTTTATTTCGCTTTTAATTTCGCCGCGAGAGTCGCTCACTTCGACGGTGTATAGATAAAAAATGTTGTTTTTATCCCTTGCGTCGAGCGATTTTTTGCAAATTTTTAGGTTATGCAGTTTTTCGGGCTTGGTTTTTAAAATTTTCGCCGCCTTTAAAATCAACGCGCTTTCGTCTTCGTTTAACGAAAGTTTTATGTTGCTAATTTTTTTCATTTTTTCCTCTTTAATTAAACGATTTGAAAGTCCGTTTTTGTTGAAATATTTTTAATTTCGCTTGATTTTTTCGATTTGCTCGCCAATGAGCCGCTTTTGAGCGTATTAAATTCGCCGTTTTTCCGCTTTGGGAGCGGCTTAAATTGCCATTATTTAACCGTTTTGTGGCGGCTTTTATCTTTTTTCAACCTTTTCCGATAAAATCGCCTTGGCGGCAACCGAAGCCGAACTGTACGCCCATTGCAAGTTATACCCGCCGCAGTCGCCGTCGATATCAATGACTTCGCCCGCAAAATACAAGCCGATTATAATCGTGGACTCCATAGTTTTTGGGTTTATTTCTTGCGTGCTTACGCCGCCGTGCGTGACTTGCGCGTAATCAAACCCGAGCGTTCCCGCAACCAAAAAGCGGTAATTTTTTATTTTATCGGCGATTTTTTCAGCCGAATTTACGGCGGCAACGTCGGTCAAATTTAAGCCGCATTGCTTAATTATCGCCTTGCCGAGTTGCTTGTTGATTACGCCGTTTAACACCTCTTCATTGGTTATGCCGTAAGAAATTTTGTTCTTTAAAAACTCGGTCAAATAATTTTTGTCTACGTCGGGCAAAAATTCGGCTTTTATACTGCAATTTTGCTTGTTTTCAAGGTATGCAGAAAGTCTGAAACAACTATCTCCGCTTATGCCGAAATCGGTAAAAAGCAAATCGCCCGTAAACGATTTTATCTCTTTGTTTCCTTCAAAAAGCGTGAGTTTTGCCTTTTGTTTTATGCCTTTAAGCCCTTTTATACTTTCTTTGTCCGTCTTGATTTGCACAAGCGACGGATAAAGCGGCGTGACCGTGTGGGAAAGTTTTTTGATTACGTCGAAAAAACTGCCGTCTGTGCCGAACTGCTTTTGCGCCTTGCCGCCTACGCATATTGCCAAATTTTCGGCGGCGTATTGTTTATCTCCGGATAAAACGATAAATTTGCCGTTTGCTTTTTTGATTTCGTCTACTTTGGTTTGAGTGAGGATATTCGCGCCCTTTTTGGCAAGCGAAAATCTCAATGCGTCCAAAACGGACGAGGCTTGAAAGCCGGCGGGATAATACTTGCCGTTTTCTTCGCAAAACAATATGCCAAGCCTTTCAAAATATTTAATTTCGTCGGCGTTGCCGTAATTTTCTATGGCATAAGCGCAAAACGACGGATTTCCGCCGTGGTAGTTTTTGACCGAAACTTCTCTATTGCTCACGTTGCCGCGACCGTTGCCCGTGACGGTGATTTTTTTACCCACTCTGTCGTTGCGCTCGAGAACAAGCAGTTCGTCGGACTTTAATGTATCGAGCAATTTATCCGCCAGCACAAGCCCCGAAAAGCCGCCGCCGATTATTATGCATTTGTAAATTTTGTTTGGCTTGTTTTCGCTTTGTTTGTTTTGCATTTAAGCACACTTCCCCTTTGAGTTTTAATTTTTTGTTTTGCGAGTCGGTTTATATGTGTTGCCGTGCCGTTTTCGTCTTTTTGTTTTTGCTTTTTGCTTTGGCTTGCCGAGTTTTTTTATTTATGACTTGGCGGTTTTTTGCTTTGGCGTTTTTCGGCTTTTTATTGTTTGCCGAGTTTTAGTCTTTATTTGCCGACTAAATTGCGTTGGCGTTTTCCGTCTTTCAATTGCTTTGGCGTTTTTGTTTTGCGATTTTCCGTTTTTCGACATAATAAGCGCAATTTAAACATATTAAATTACTGTCGTGTTTAAACGGTTTTGTTGCCTTTCATAAAAATTCGCCGCTAAAAACTCGCCGCCGTCGCGGTAAAGACTTCTCGCCTAATAATCGGCAATTTAACCCCAAAACCGAGCGACGCAAAAAATTAAATATTAAAACTTACAATAATGATAACATATTTTTTTGAAAAAACCAACAAATTGGAAATATCCCTTGAATTTTTTTGAAAAAACATATATAATATATTTGTAGAATTTTAAGACGATTTTAAAACAAAAAGCGCAATTCGGTTTTTATTGCGATACCGTTTCGCAAGTTGGCACACTTTTTACTCGTCAACGCAAAACCGAAAACCGATGCGCGCAGTTTACGGAGATAAAATGCAAAAAATAATCGATTATTTTAAAAACGAACCCAAGGTGCTGATAATTTCTTGCATCACCTTATTTCTCATCTTTTTCGTTGGTCTTGCGATTATTCTTATAAGAAAAAAACGCAGTGCAAGACAAGCCGAAGCACAATTTTTCGATGAATACGTGGCTCAAACCACCGCCGAAAAGCCCTCAAAACCCGCTAAAAACGGAAAAAAGAGCAAAACCGACAAAAACGCGACTTCCGAAAACGCGGAAAACGCCGAAAGTAAAGAAAATGTTGAAAATTTAGAGACCGCAAGCGACAAGCAAGCGCAAAGCGATTTAAACAGCACCGCCGACCCCGATCAAAAACAAGCGGAAAACTCTACTCAAAGCGTATCAGCAAAAGACGAAAAGCCTTTGCAAAGCGTTAAAGAAGAAAATTTGAAGTCAAACGAGGTTAAACAAGAAGTTAAACCCGAAGTAAAGGAAAACAAAGCCGAAAAGATAAAACAATTTAAAGGCGAAAAAGATACAAAAAACGAAAAAGCCGCTTTATATAGCAGCGTAAAAGAGGAAAAAACAGCCGACGACAATACGAAAAATATTGGTAAAACACAAAATTCCGTCGACGAAGAAATACCGTTCGACACAAGGAGCAAAGATATGAAAACGACGAAAAACACTTCTAAATCGAAACCCACGGGCAAATGGATTATCTACTCTTATCTCGACGAGAAAAAGACGAGACTTTACACCGCTCGACTTAAAGCGTCCAACGGCGAAACGCTTTTGGATATGGAATCTTACACCACTTTAAACGGCGTAAAAGCGGGTCTCGAAACCGTGAGAAAAAACATTGCGGCAAACAATATTACATATAAAGGCGACAAAAACAACAATTGGAATTTCAGAGTTTACAGTTCTAATAAAATGCTTTTGTGTCTCGGCGAGGGATACACTTCGAGACTTAATTGCGAAAGCGCGATCGAGTCGGTGAAAAAGTTTTCCGAAGACGCGACAGTCGTCGATATGACTCCCGAAGAAAACGCCGAAAACCTCGAAGTTAGACTCACCGCCCCCACCGTCGATTTGACCGAAACGCCCGACAGCGTTGCGGGTAAATGGGTGATTAAAAGCAGAATCGAAGACGGCAAAACTTGGTACTCTGCCGTGCTTAAAGCGTCTAACGGCGTAGTGATTTTAAAGACCGAATCTTACGCTTCCGCCGCCGGTATACAATCAGGCATAAACACCATAAAGAAAAACATTGCGGCAAACAATTTTGAAGTGAAAGAAGACAAAAACGGAAATTGGAATTTCAAATTGTACAACGCAAGAAAAATGCTTTTGTGCGTGGGCGAAGGCTATGCCTCGAGAGTTAAATGCGAAAACGCGGTAAACTCGGTAAGGAGATTTTCAAAGCACTCTACCGTTGTTGAAACGGCTTAATCGAATAAAATTATCCGTTTAAATTTGCGGAATATATTTTATCATCGCAAACTAAATATTTTAATTTAAAATAATTTAGGCAAATTTAAAACGACGCTTTTAAGGCGTCGTTTTCTTATATCGTTTTTTTGTTGATTTTTATATTAATTTTCAAATTTTGTCAATTTTACCGCATACGTATCGCGTAAACACGGCTACTAAAGTTGAAAATTTTTACTCTATCGAAGGGTTTACCGACTGCAAATCTTTAAGCCAAATTTCTCTCGACGCGTCGGAAGGCATACGCCAATCTCCTCTCGGCGAAAGCGTAATCGTGCCTACTTTTACTCCGTCGGGAAGACACGACCGCTTGAATTGTTGGGCGAAAAATCTTCTTACAAAGGTGTCGAGCCATTTATAAATCGTCTTTTCGTCGTATACACCTTTAAAGGTTTTTAAGGCTATCATATAAATTTTAGACGGAGAATATCCGTGTCGTAGCATTTGATACAAAAAGAAATCGTGCAACTGATAAGGACCGACAATGTCCTCGGTTATTTGAGAGATTTTACCCTCTACCGCGGGGATAAGTTCGGGACTGACGGGGGTATTAAGCACGTCGTATAGTACCTCTTTAACTTCTCCGCCGAGCCTGTCCGCTTCGTAAGAAATCAAGCATTTTATAAGAGTTTTCGGTATGGAGGCGTTGACCGCGTACATCGACATATGATCGCCGTTATACGT
>CAKQKQ010000085.1 GCA_934249265.1 uncultured Clostridia bacterium
GTCATGGTGCGGAAATGTCCTTCGCCGAGGTCGAGACCTATAGTCTCTTTGAAAATGTCTTTAATAAGTCCCTCGATAGGATAAGTTACGTCTTCTATTTTTTCGACGAAACTCATTTCGATATCTATTTGAGTAAATTCGGGTTGACGGTTCGCCCTTAAGTCCTCGTCTCTGAAACATTTAGTAATTTGATAATATCTGTCGTAACCGGCAATCATCAAAAGTTGTTTATAAAGTTGCGGCGATTGAGGAAGCGCGTAAAAACAACCCTCGTGTACTCTCGACGGAACGAGATAATCTCTTGCGCCCTCGGGCGTGGAACGACCGAGCATAGGCGTTTCTATTTCCATAAAGCCGTTGTTGTCGAGATAATTTCTCGTTGCCTTTGCGATTTTAGAACGAACGATGAGTTTGTTTTGCAAAGACGGTCTTCTAAGGTCGAGATATCTGTATTTGAGACGAAGAGTCTCGTTTACGTTTAAGTTGTCTATAATTTCAAAAGGCGTGGTGTCCGCTTCGTTTAAAATGCGAAGTTGCTCCGCGATTATTTCAACGTCGCCCGTTTCGATTTTGTTTGTCTTTGACTGTCTTTCCCTTACTTTACCCTTTACCGCAAGCACGTATTCCGAACGTATGCTTTCGGCTTTTTCAAACACTTCGGGGTATTCGCTTTGGTCAAATACGACTTGCACAAGACCCGTTTTGTCCCTTAAATCGACGAATATAAGACTGCCGAGGTTTCTTCTCCTCTGCGTCCAACCCATTACGACTACTTCGTCGCCTACGTTGTCGATACGGAACGTGCCGCACATTGCGGTTCTTTTTAAATTGCCCATCAACTCTGCCATATTATTCTCCGTTTTCGCCTTTTTTTAAAGCGAAATAATTAATATTCTCGTTATATTTTAAACCATATTATAAAAGTTGTCAATTATTTTATAAATAAGTAAATATTTTCTAAACAATAAGTTGAATATTTGCTTGCAAAAATTCGCTTGCAATAAGTTTGCGTGCGGCAAAATTTTTGAGTTTTTATAAAATGAAAGCGTTTTTATAAATTAAGGTGCAACCAAAATTGCAAATTTAGCCGAAAAATAAAATTGTAAATTAAACCGCAAAATAAAATTGCAAATTTAGCCGAAAAATAAAATTGCAAATTTAGCCGAAAAATAAAATTGCAAATTTAGCCGAAAAATTAAACCGACGGTTTTAATTAAAGCCGACGGGCGAAATGTAAATTAATCGCTCGACTAATTTGATTCTTCTAAGTACAGCGAAAGGTCGAATTTATAAGGCTGGTTGTCGGTTATGAACTGAAAACAGTTATATCCTTTAAACGGGACTATCGTAGCCGACGCCGCCTCGCTTTCGACCTGTGTAGAATAAATATATCCGTCGGTATTTTGAGAGATATTTACTGTGCGTTTCGTCTCTAAATTAGGACTTATTATTCTGCTGATTTTATATCCGGTGACGTCGAATTCGTCTCTATTTGCGCCTATACTGCGTAATCTGTCTTCCATATATATTTTATATTCTTTTACGTAAGGCTTTTCGTAAACGGGCGAGGAATTTGCGTCCGTTTCTATTTGAATATCCTTAATTTTTACGTCGTTAGTGCAATTGTAAATCACTATAGTGTAAAAGCCGTGTTCCATTACAGAAAAAGTTTTGCTATGCGTTGCGTAGCCGTTTGAATAGTTGCAATCGAGAAAATCTATTTCTCCGCCCGTTATGCCGCTGCCCGTAAAGTTACCCCAACTGCCGAGATTATTTGACGAAAATTTCCTTATGCCGACGCGAATTTTGCCGTAACTTGTACTGCGCTTGTTGGTGATGTTTACCTTTAAACTCAACGTGTAAGTTTTTGTTGAAAGCAAATATAAAGGACCGTTGAATTCGTCGCCTTTAAAATACAAATTGCCCGAGGTTGCGTCTTGCCCGTCGGGGGCGTCCGTACTGCCCGTTATCGTCATTACTCCGTCGCTATCTTCGCTGAAAGTACAAGCGGTACAAGTTCCGTCGGTAACGTATTTGTTCGCGAGAATGTTTCTGCCCGAAACTCGTAATCTCGTATAATAACCGAATTTGTCGTAAGAAGTAGGAACGCCGCCTTCTTCCCACATTAGTTTTTTAATCGTTATGCTGTCGCCTATTTTGCCCTCGACTTTCACGTTGATGACTATATGCTCGTCGTTGCCCGTTGCCGAACAAACTCTATAGTTTTTTGTAAGCATATTGAAAACCTCGCTTGCAAAAGAGGTCGATTGATCGATATAATGTTTGACGGTTATCAACGCCTTTGTAACGGTTGAGGATTTCAACAATTCTTCATACCAAATGCAAGTTTTTTTATTATTCGAGCAATTGTATATCATAAAGTCAACCGTACCCGTGGTCGCCGTCAATGTGAATTTTAAATCGTCTCCCGACTTTTCAAAAGTCAAGTTTTTTTCGGTGTAAAACGCTGTGTCTAAAAAGTTTTTTGTGTGATACCCGAAGCATAAAATTTGCGAAGGATATTTTTCGCTGGGCGTGTGTTTTATGGTGCTTTTGCCGTATACTTTCAACGATTTTATGGGCGTCGGCACACAGTTTGACAATATGCACGAGCCGCCGCTGTAAGAATCGATTGACAGATAAACGTCTTTTAACGGATTTTTATTGCAAAATCTGTGCGATAATAGTTTTTTCATGCCTACCTCCTAATTTACACTCTCCTAACGACGGCAGAACAAGTCGTTCCGTAAAACAAAAACGAAATTTCATAAGTGCTTTGCGCGCCCGGTGTGAACGTGGTGGTCACTTCGTCGCCGCTCCAAATAATTCCGCTTTCTATCGTTACGGCGGGTTGGGTGTCGGTGGTTTTGATGATAAGGACTCTGTAAGTTCCTTTATTATATGCCGACGGGGTGGCTATTTTGAGTTTTTTGCCGCTAAAAAGCG
Organism: uncultured Clostridia bacterium; assembly: GCA_934249265.1. Lineage (GTDB taxonomy): Bacteria > Bacillota > Clostridia > Christensenellales > Borkfalkiaceae > CAKQKQ01. The sequence goes on from CAKQKQ010000085.1 coordinate 2,947, forward strand.
TCATATCGTAATAAGTTACGTCTTTTGCCGTGGCGCAGTCGTACACGAAAACACTGCTGCCGTTTATCGACGTAAAGTCGCCCGAGGCTACCTCTTTATAAGTGGTTTTGTCCTCTTTGGTGTAAAGTATGGAGTTTACGTTTGTCACAACGTCTTGTTGCAACGCTTGCTTTTTTTGCTCGAGTTTAGTTTGGCAGTCCTCTATCGCTTGGTTGTATTGAGCGACGAGTTGCTGATAAACCGTGGGCGTGAGTTCGGTTTCGGCTTGAGCAAAACCCGATACCGATTCGTTGATTTTAAGCGTAAACGGCTCGGTGATATAAATTATGCTGCCGGCGGCATTTTCAAACGAAATTTGCATTTCGACGTTGCCGTTTAATCTCGTTAAAACGCCGCTAACGGGAATTTTAACCATCGACTTTTGATTTTTAACAACCTTTGTGAGTTGAATTTTATCTTCATAGCCGTCTCGACATCTCACCCTTAAATACACTTTAAGCGAACTTAAATCGGTGCTATTGTACAGCGTGGGCGCGTCTACGTAAATGTCGTCTACTCCGCACTCGCCTTGCATTACGCTGTCTTGAAAAAGCACTACTTTTTTGTCTTTTATAAAACCTTCCAATTGTTTTCCTCCTTTTATCAGTCCCCGTGTAAATTGTACTATAACGATTAAAAATTTCAATATTTATATGACATTTTTTATTAAAATCATACGCTTAAATTGTGGGAATTGTAGTGGTTTTTGGGAGCGAGTGTTGGGGGCTTGCGTATGCCGTGGGTTGCGGTTTTTTGGGAGAAATATACGTGGAAATCGCTTTATTTTCGACTTGACTTCGGCAATTTTTTTATACCTTTTTGTTTGCATTTGCGGCAAATCTCGGCATAAAAAAAGACAGCCTTAAAGGAATTTTCGCCTTTAAAGTTGCCTTGATTTTTTAAATTTTCTTTTAGTTTTTATCGTGAAATTTTTGTTTTTACTGCAAATAAATAAGGCGGTTTACCCTTTAGTTTTGCGACTACGTTTATAAATTTTAGGCTTGATAAAATTTTAGAACAAACCTTATATTTTACAATTTTTCGACTATGTTTTTCACAAGAGAAACGTACACTTTTACAGCCGCTTTTACGTTTGTCAAATAATCGTCTGCGCCGCCCTTTCCGTCGGACACCGCCTTTAAAACGAGCAACGGCACGCCCGCGTTTTCGCACACTACCGCAATGCCGGCGCACTCCATATCGCACACCTCGGCGGAAAAGTCTTTGTTTAAGCGTTTTTTAGTTTCGTTGTCGGCTATAAATTTATCTGCCGAAGCGCAAACTACCGACTTTAAATCAGGTGAAATTTTCTTTAAAAAATCATTGAAATAATCTACTTTTATAATCGGAGTATCGTGCTCTGGATATACCCCCACGGGCACGCCGTCGATTTGAGACAAGTCGAAATCGTAATGCACAACCCCGTTAACAACAACTACGCTGCAAATTTCTCTGCTGTCCGTAAGCGCGCCGCAAACGCCGAAATTAAGCACCGCGTCTACTCCGTATTTGCTTATAAGCACTGCGGTTGCTCCCGCCGCGCAAATTTCGCCCACGCCCGACTCGGTGATGTACAACAATTTGTCGCCCGCTTTGTATGTTTTTATGGTATAGCCGCAAACTTTTTCTTCGTTTACCATGTCAGAAAATGCGCCGATAATGGGCATAATTTCCTTATTCATGGCGACGACCATGCCTATTTTTTGTATTTTGTTCATAAATTTCCTCTAAAATGTGTAAGTTTTAATATGAATGCTTTGGTATTAAACGACAGTAAGTTTGCCTATAATTATTGCAAAATTTTATCCCTTTTCGGCATAAACGCCGACGTAATAAGCCGCCCGATATCGCCGCAAAAATACGATTTTTTACTATTGTGCGGCGGCGGCGACGTAAACCCCGCGTTTTATTCTAACGCCCAATATCCGTGCAACAATATCGACACCGAAAGAGACGTAATCGAATTGTCCTTAATTGAAAAATTTGCTCGTCAAGGCAAGAAAATTATAGGAATTTGCCGAGGTCTGCAAGTGCTGAACGTGTATTTCGGCGGTACGCTTGAAAACATACCCTTTGCGCCAAACCGCAATTTAAACGGCATACCGAAAACCGATTTAAGCGGTGATTTTAGCATAAATTATCCGCAAAAAAACTTAAATATTGGCGTTTTTCACTCGCAATTAGACGGTAAAGACTCAAAACACGAAGTTTATACTTCACCGAAATTTTGCGACAAATTCGATAAAACGATAATTGTAAATTCCGCGCATAAACAGCGGATAAAAAGACTTGCGAATAGTTTTACATCTATTTTTGTTGCGGCGGACGGAACGATAGAAGGCATTGCAAGCAAAACCTTGCCTATCGTTGCCTTTCAATTTCACCCCGAACGCATGCTTGAAAATTTTTCGTTGAGCGGTAAAGAATTGTTTTCGTTCGCGCTGAATTATAATCCTTGAATAAAGAAAAATTAAGTATTTTAAACAATTTTATAGGCAAATTATTTGCCGAAATTAGCGTTGAAATCGGCGATAAATTGCGCATTTGTATCCGTTTTTTCAAGAGCGGAAATCACGTCGGTATACTTAATTTCGCCCTTTAATATCTTGCGCTTTAAAGTTTTTGCAAAGTTGCTTTCTTCTTTGCTTCTTAAATAAAAATCGTTGACGGTTTCGCTGTTTACCGCATCGATGAGCGGGAACACGTCGATATCGTAATCGGTAGTGAGATTTATTACGTTGTTGGCTATTTCTTCGACGTCTTCAATGATTTCGCACGTTCTTGCAAATGTGCAAACTATGCCGAGGTTTCCTCTGCCCTCGGTGTTTTTCGCGCTCATAATAAATTTTTTAATGAGCCTTGCCGCTTCCGCTTTGCCGCCCGCCGATACGTCCGCATATATTTTATATAAATATGAAAGCGAATCGACCGCAAGTATTACTTTTTTGCCCGAATCTACAAGGCGTTTTGCGGTGGTCAACACAAGTTCGGCAACGCCGATAAAACGGCTTTCGGGTTCGTCCGTCGAAACGTAAGCGACTTGGTCGGGCTTTGATAATTTTTTATACATAGCCACGTCTTCGGGTCGCGCCGCAAATAAAAGCGCGATAGTGTACACTTCGGGGTCGGCAATTTTCGCTTGAGTCAAAATGCTGTTTAAAAGCGTAGTTTTACCCTCTTTTTTGCCGCCGACAATGACGCTGCGTTGACCGAGACCTATCGGCGCAAACAAATCGACGAGCCTTAAAGACATATCGCCGTTATTGCCGAGATTAAGCATTTTGTCGGGATAAACAGCCTCGTAACCGTCGTAAAAGTCAAGACGTTGGAATTTGTTGGCTACGACGTCGTTTATTTTTTGCATGTATTTCAAAAAGTTTTTATCTTCGCCGTCTTTTTCGCATACGCCGACTATATAATCGCCTTTTTCCAAACCGTAATCGCAAACGATAGTTTTGCTGACGAATACGCTTTGGTTCATGTTGTAATCGTCGGTGTAAATGAGACCGCTGCCGTCGTCAAGCGGGTCGAATATGCCCTTTACCGAATCGGACTTGCCGCCTTTTTTGCCGTCTTTTACGTCTTTTTTATAAAGCACTTCGCCTACTGTAGATTTTGCCTTTCTGCCCTTGGCGTTGTGCGTGGGGACAATTTCCCCCTTTTGAATTTTCAATATTTCGTCTACTAATTCGCTGACCTTTTTGTTGCCCGGAGTACCTCCCATCGAGCGCAACAATTTTCTTAAATCATAAATTCCGAGTTTTTTAAGTGATTCTTCGTTATACATACGCGCCTCCGTTTAAAAATTTTTTGTGTTTGCGGTGCTGTTTTAGTATTGTAGTATTTTAATTGTAGTATTTAACCGCTTTGTTTTTCTTCTTTGTTGTTCTGTTTTGTTATTCTGCTATCCAAATTTGCGTGTTTTTTATATTTTGTAATATTTCTTCGTCGATATTAAAAGTTTTGCCGACGAATTTATAATTTTTTGCTAGACTTAAAAATTTGTCTATCGCGGCAATATCGAGATTACTCGCGCCGTTTTTGTAATGCATCGGAATTGCAATTTTGGGTTGTAATTCGTCGATATAACGCATTGCGTTTTGCGCGTCTATCGTATAAGTGCCGCCGACGGGAATAAACAAAACGTCGATTTTGCTTTCGTTTTTAAGTTTTTCAAGGGTTTGCATTTCGCCTATATCG
>CAKQKQ010000086.1 GCA_934249265.1 uncultured Clostridia bacterium
TTGCACTTTATTTCCCCCTTTTATTTCGATTTTTAGACATATTATATATAACGCGCACAGCGAGTGCATATATATCGCGCAGTGTTCGCACATATAGCGCGCCCAGCAACTGCAACAACGTTCTTTTAGCAAACGAATAACGACCGCCACCGCAATATTTTAGCAAACGAATAACGACCGCCACTGCAATATCCACGCTCGATTTTGCGCCGCATTTCGCTCATTTTATATATGATATCAAAATGATATCACAAAGGACAAACGTTGTCAATATATTTTACAAAAAAATTACACAAAAATCTATTAAAGTCGCTTAAATTGTTTAAAATATGCAAAAGATGAAAAAAGAATTGCCCTAAATTAAGACAATTCTTTTTGTTTTTACGATTTTATTATTCGCCCATCTTTTCAAGGAGTTTAAGGTCGATACCCTTTTCGCCTATCTTGATGATTTCGACTTTAACCATATCGCCGATAGCAAGCACTTCGTCAACGCTGTTGATTCTCTTTTCGCTCATCTTGGAAATGTGAATCATACCGTCTTTGCCGGGAGCAAGTTCGCAGAACGCGCCTACCTTGGGCAAAATTCTTGCAACAGTGGAAATGAACACGTCGCCTACTTCGAGGTCTCTTGCAATCGCTTGAATGATGTTCTTTGCTTTGTTTGCGTTGTCGATAGTTTCGCCGTACTCGGCAATGTTTACTCTGCCGTCGTCGTTGATGTCGATTTTAATTACGTCGCTGCCGCCGCACTCGTCGATAATCTTGTTGATCGTCTTGCCTTGCGAACCGATTACGTCCTTAATCTTCTCGGGATTAATATCGAAAGAAATAATCTTAGGAGCATACTTGGAAAGCGTGGGAGCAACTTCGGGTATGCAAGCGAGCATCTTGTTGAGAATGAATTGTCTGCCTTCGTTTGCTTGAGAAATTGCCTTACGAAGTATCGCTTCGTCAATACCTTTGATTTTAATATCCATTTGAATAGCGGTGATACCCTTTGTAGTACCCGCTACCTTGAAGTCCATATCGCCGAGGAAGTCTTCAAGACCTTGAATATCCGACATAACCGAAACTTTGCCGCTTTCAACGTCTTTAATAAGACCCATAGCAATACCCGCTACGGGACGTTTGATGGGTACGCCGGCATCCATAAGAGCCATTGTCGAACCGCATACCGACGCTTGAGAAGTAGAACCGTTTGAAGAAAGAACTTCGGAAACGAGTCTTATTGCGTACGGGAATTCGTCTTCGGACGGAATTACGGGAAGGAGTGCTCTTTCAGCGAGTGCGCCGTGACCGATTTCACGTCTGCCGGGACTCTTAAGAGCCCTTGCTTCGCCCGAAGCATAACCGGGCATGTTGTAGTGGTGCATATATCTCTTCTCTTCTTCTTCGTCGAGACCTTCGAGTCTTTGTACTTCGGAAACAGTGCCTAAAGTACAAGTCGTGAGAACTTGAGTTTGACCTCTCGTGAAAAGACCCGAGCCGTGAACTCTCGGCAACAAGCCGTGTTCGCACCAAATATCTCTGATTTCTGTAAGCGTTCTGCCGTCGGGACGGACGCCTTCGTTTGTAATTTTCGCTCTGACTTTCTCTTTGGTGAGATAATAAAGAGCGTCGTTGATTTCTCTTTCTTTGTCGGGGAATATGTCGGCAAAATGCTCGAGACAGTCAGCCGTAACAGCGTCTTGTCCCGCTTGTCTTTCTTGACGGTCGAACGTATCGAGAGCCTTGTCGAGTTTTTCGCTTGCGTATTCTCTGACGGCTGCGTCGATTTCTTCGGGAACGTGATATAAGTCAAGTTCGAGTTTGGGCTTGCCTACTTCCTTTTGAATTTCCTCGATAAACGCGCATTGACGTTTGATTTCTTCGTGTCCGAAAAGAATTGCGCCGACCATTTCGTCGTCGGAAATTTCTTTAGAACCCGCTTCAACCATCATAATAGCGTCCTTTGTGCCGGAAAGGTTAAGCACGAGCGTGCTCTTTTCCTTTTGAGCAAGGTCGGGATTGATTACGTATTCGCCGTCAACAATGCCGACTACTACCGAACCCGTAGGACCGGCCCAAGGAATATCGGAAATAGAAAGAGCGATCGACGAACCCATCATTGCAAGAGGTTCGGGTTGAATATTCGCGTCAACCGAAAGCGCGGTAGCGATAACAACTACGTCATTGAAAATTCCCTTGGGGAAAAGGGGTCTAATGGGTCTATCGATAAGTCTTGAAGTCAAAATAGCCTTGTCGCTTGCTCTGCCTTCTCTCTTTTTAAATCCCCCGGGGATTTTACCGATTGCATACATCTTTTCTTCATAGTCTACACTGAGAGGGAAGAAATCCATACCTTCTCTCGGAGTGGGAGACATCGTTGCCGTAACTTGAACGACCGTTTCACCGCATCTTACAAGGCACGAACCGTTTGCTTGTTGAGCGTATTTGCCTGTTTCGACAATTACTTCTCTGCCACCGACAGTAGTTTTGAATACTCTCGGATTTTCAAACATTTTTTCCTTTAATACCATTTGTTTTTTCTCCTATTCTACTCTATTTACAGTCAACGTTTTCCAAATAACCTTGCGGAAAACGAATTCTATCAAATTTAAAATTTTAAACTTTTTTATGAGTTTAAACTTTTTGTTGCCCCTTAAATTACTTTTTTAAGTTTTAAACGTCTTTATTTAGCGTTTTGCGCCTTTTGTCAATTTTACGCGCGTTTGAAATTTTTGCCGTTTGTTCGCCTTTACGCATTTTTTGAGTTTGCGCGTTTTTGCGTGCCTTTACGCATTTTTAAATAATGTAAGAAAAATAATAAAATGGGGAATATAAAACTATACTCCCCATCAACCGTTTTATTATTTTCTCAAACCCAATTTAGCGATAAGGTCTCTGTATTTCTCGATGTCGGTTTGTTTAAGATAGTCTAAAAGACCTTTTCTTTGTCCGACAAGTTTCATAAGACCTCTTCTCGAGTGGTTGTCGTGAATGTTTGTCTTGAGGTGCTCGTTGAGGTGATTAATTCTCTCCGTCAAAAGCGCAACTTGAACTTCAACCGAACCCGTGTCGCCGTCGTGTCTCTTGTACTCTTCGATAATACTTGCTTTTCTTTCTTTTTCCATAATTTTATCCTCCTGAATGGAAATTTATTCGCTTAAAACGAAGAAAGCCGTCGAGTCTTCGCGCCCCCTCGCCTTAAGTACTACTATATAATAGCATATTTAACAGCCGTAAGCAACTGTTTTTACTTAAAAAGTTGACTTTTTTCTTCGCAAATGCGTTGCACCTTTTCTATATAAGTCTTTATATCTTTGGGCGCGCCGTACCTTTCTATTCGGTTTTCGCCGAGAATAATCTTTTTAGATACCGAATTTGCCCCGCACGCGACGTTTTGCGCGATTTCTTCCATTGTGTCTATGTTGTAAACGCACTCTTTGTTAGGTTTTGAATAACCAACGTTTTCAAGGCTAGCCGCCATGTATTTTTGCCTATATAAATAATAGGGATTATAGCCGCTTGAAATTAAGGTGTTCGACGAATAATCTATCATTTGCGGAACTTCGCCGTCGTCAAGCCTATCCGTAGTTTCTTTTAATCTCGAGCCCTTTTTGACGCATAAAGTATGCACCGTTATGTTGTCGGGGTCAAGCGATACCGCGCTGTCGATACTGCGCTTGAAATCGTCGAAATTTTCGCCGTTTAACCCCGCGATTAAGTCCATGTTAATCGAAAAATCATACTTTAAAGCCATTTCGTACTTGTCGTAAATGTCCTTAACCGTATGCTTTCTGCCGAGAAGTTGCAAGGTCTTGTCGTTGAACGTTTGAGGGTTTATACATATCCTCGTCACGCCGTAATCTTTTAAAAGTTTAAGCACGTCGTCGGTTATGCAATCGGGTCGCCCCGCCTCTACCGTGTATTCTACATTGTTTGTATTTTCGCCGACCGCCTTTAAAATTTCTTCAAGTAAATTTATGGGTAGTGACACGGGTGTGCCGCCGCCGATATATATGCTGCGAAGATTTTTTACAAGTTTTTTCGCCTCGATAATTTCCTTGATTAGAGCATACGTATACTCTGAAACGGGACTTTTCGGCGTGATTTCATTGCTGATAAACGAACAGTAAAGACACCTTGACGGACAAAACGGAATGCCCACGAAGAAGTCGCAATTATCTTCGTCGAGGGTGTAATAAGGCTTTTGCGCATTAATTATTCTCGACACAATGTCCGCTTTTTTATCGCTTACAAGCATAACCTCTTTTAAATATTTTTCAAAACCGTCGCCGTATTGATAAGCGAATTTTACGGGTCTTATACCCGTGAGCGCGCCCCACTCCAAAGTGATTTTTAGCGAGTCGGAAAGCGAACGATAAAGACCCAATTTTGCATAACGCTTGACGTAACGTTTATGCTCGAGGTCGTTTGTCGATTCGTCGGGATAATCGTAATTATACTCTTTTCCGTTGACCGATATATCATAATGAAAAATTTTGCCGTTTTGAGTGAAAATTAAACTTACTTCCACTTCGTCTTGCGGGCAAAATTCGTTGATTTCCTCGAGAAATTCGTTTTCCATCGAGAGTAAATTGGTCTTTATCATATTTTGGTTTGTCCTTTGCTTTTAATTGAAAATTTGATTAAGGAAATAAGGAAACGGAAATTCGGCACGCAAAATTTCGGTTGCTAAATTTTTCCGCTTAATTTAATCGTAAAAATATCGGGTGAAAATTTTTAGTTCCGCATTAGCCGCTTAATTTAGCAATATAATTTAATCGTGCAATTTATAATTAGTTGTGCAAGCCGTAAAATTTCCGTTCTTCTTTTATAGTCGTTTCGTCGCCGTGACCGGGGAGCACTCTTAAATTTTTATCGAGCGACAACAACTTTTTAATCGAGGTAAACATTGCCGCTTTATTTCCGCCGTACAAATCGCATCTGCCGCACGAATGGTAAAAAAGCGTATCGCCCGAAAACAACGTATCGCCCACCTTATAGCATACGCCACCCAAGGTGTGCCCCGCCGTGCGCAATATTTCAAAATCGATATGCGCAAGCGTAAATTTGTCATCTTTAGGCAATACGTTTGCTGTAAAACAGTCAAAATCGACACCCGCCAAGTCATTGCACTGCCCCACGCCTTGCAGCATAGGGACGTCTTTTTCATCGCAATAAACGGGTACGCCTTGCCTTGAAAGCGCAGCGCAACCGCCCGCATGATCGAAGTGCCCGTGAGTCAAAAGTACGCCGCAAAGGGTGTAACCGTTGTCTTTTATATAAGACAAAAGTTGCTCTGAATGTCCGCCGTAATCTATAATTACGCACTCTTTAGTTTGCTCGTTTAACACCAAATATGTGTTGACGTCGAGCGCGCCCGTGTTGTATTTTAATATCTTCATTTTAGTTAATCGTTCTGAATACGTCGATGACTTGTTTGTCTTGTTTTAGTTTTTTAATGAGTTCGTCAAGGTCGGAACTCTTGTTGAGTTTTACCGTCATATCGACGATAGTCATTCTTAATTTTAAGTCGATACGACCGTTTATCGAAGTGATAAACAAGCCGAGTTGTTGACATACCGCCGAAACAGAAGATAAAAGTGCCGCATTTTCAACAGCGTGAATTTTAATACTTGCGATGAAGTTACCGCTGCTTACGTCAGCCCAACGCGCTTCGAGTATTCTGTCGGTAGGTTCGTTTTTCATGTTGGGGCAATTGGCTCTGTGAATAGTTACTCCCCTACCCCTCGAGATAAAGCCGATAATGGTATCGCCGGGTACGGGGTTGCAACAACCCGCAAACCTACACAAAAGTCCTTCCATACCTTTGACGATTACTTCGTTTTTCTTGGGGTTGTGCTTTATCGAGAAATTGCCGTCGGCAGAACTTTTTTCGTTCTGCTTTTCTTCTTTTTTGTGTAAATCGATGAGTTTTACGAGTATTTGGTTGACGCTTATTGCGCCGCAACCCACAGCCGCGTACATTTCATCGGTCGTGGAAAAACTGAATTTGTTTGAAATAAGCGCAAAACCCGTCGAGTTTAACAAGTCGTTTAAGGCGTAGCCCTTGTTTTTAGCCTCCGCTTCGAGCATGCTCTTGCCGAGTTTTATATTGTCCTCTTGCATGGACTTTTTGAAAAAGGCTTTAATCTTGGCTTTTGTACCCGAAGATTTTGCGATTTTAAGCCAATCCCAAGACGGACCTTTGCTTGTTTTTGAAGTAATGATTTCAACCACGTCGCCGAGGTGCAATTCGGTGTTGAGCGGAACGATTTTTCCGTTTACCTTTGCCCCGACGCATCTGTTGCCGACAGCGGTGTGAATTTTGTATGCAAAATCGATGGGCGTGGCTTTATCGACAAGGCTGACAACCTCGCCCGTCGGCGTAAATACCAACAGTTCGGAGTTGTAGACCTCGCCTTTTAAAGTTTCGAGGAATTCAACCGAGTCTTTTACGCCCTTTTCCCACTCGATTGCGTCTTTTATCCAATCGAGTTTGTTGTCGAAATTGTCGTTTTCCTTCGTGGTGTTGCTCTTATATTTCCAATGCGCCGCGATACCGAGTTCGGCAGTCTTGTGCATTTCGACGGTACGAATTTGTATTTCAAACGTTTGACCGAAACTCGTGACTACGGTCGTGTGCAAACTTTGATACATATTCGGCTTGGGCATGGCGATATAGTCCTTAATTCTGCCGGGGATAGGCTTCCACTTGTTGTGAATTTTACCCAAAACTTCATAACATTCGTCAACCGTATCGACAATGGCGCGCACCGCGGTCAAATCGTAAATTTGGTCGAGCGTTTTGCCTTGCCTTTTCATCTTTTTATAAATGCTGTAAAAATGCTTGGGTCTGCCGCTTACCGTGCCTTTTATGTTGGATTCTTTTAAAATTTCTTCCAAATCTTTAACGACCGAATCGACAAATTTTTGCCTTTCGACGAGTTTTGCGTGTATGTTGGTGGACAAATACTCGTATGCTTCGGGGTCGATGTATTTTAAAGACAAATCTTCAAGTTCGCACTTGATTTGCGAAATACCTAGTCTGCCTGCAATAGGCGCAAAAATATCCAATGTTTCCTTGGCAATGCGTTGCTGTT
>CAKQKQ010000087.1 GCA_934249265.1 uncultured Clostridia bacterium
ACACGTACTATACGTACTTGAAAGTCGTTTAACGCAGTACAAATCGACTTGACGGCGCAAAAATTGTTCTAATGGGGCTTAAAATACGTACGTTTTCAATCTTTGATATTTCTTATCAGGGTTAAATCGCCGCTGCACAACGCTTGCATATTGCGGAAAATTTTATCGGCATTCCAATTCCACCATTTAAGTTTTAACAAATAATCTATAAGTTCTTCGTCAAAACGTTTACGAATTACTTTGCAAGGGTTTCCGCCCGCTATACAGTAAGGAGGAACGTCTTTGGCGACAACCGAATTTGCGGCGATAATCGCGCCGTCCCCGATATGCACGCCGGGCATTACCGTTACGTTTTGCCCTATCCACACGTCGTTGCCGACCACGGTATTACCTTTAAACGGAAGGTCGTCAAGCGAAGGTGTAAATTTTTCCCAGCCGCCACCCATAATGTTAAACGGATAAGTCGATACGCTTTTCATTCGGTGGTTTGCACCGTTCATTACAAATTCTATACCCTTGGCAATGGCGCAAAAACGCCCTATAATCAGTTTATCGCCCAAAAACTCGTAATGATGCGTAACGTGCCGCTCGAAGTCCTCTGCGCCGCCGATATCGTCGTAATAAGTGTAGTCGCCAACAATAATGTTAGGGCGAGTGATTACGTTTTTAATATAAACTATTTGTTTAATGTTTTCGTTGGGGTAAATATCGTTCGGATTAGGTCCTGACATATTTTAACCCTCCTATAAATTTTAAATCATTATTTTTATTATGCCTTGTTGCAAATGCTTTTTGTTTTTATTTAATTAATATGCGCTGATTTAAAACAATTTTACGATGAGACCGACTATCGGCGCAAACACGAGTCCGATTATCATTCCCCTTACGCTGCCTTTGAAATGAAACCAAACAGCCGATTTTTCAAACGCGCTGACTTTTGCCATTTTATAAAATTTGTCGAACGGCGCAAGTAAAACGTCTATCACCAAAAAATCGTACCAATCGACCACAAGCCACAAAAGATATGCCGTAATCGCCGCCTTTAAAAAAGTGGTAATGCCGTTGATAAACCGCAAAACTACGGCAAACAAGACCGCATAAATTATAATTGCGATTACTTTGCGGACAATATCGCTCTTTTTTGTGGGCGGTTTTTGCCCGACCACGTTTAAATCGCGCAATTTGTCTACTACTACGGGCGGATAATCGTTTGTGAAAATTTCTCTGCGCTTGGCGCACATTATCTCGAGCATTATCGTAAATAACGCGCAAGCAACGATACATTCTATTAAAAATACCATAAATAAACCTTTTGTTAAATAAATCTTTTATTCTGTCTTGGCGGATTTTTGCTTTTTAAGTATCGCGACGGCGCAAGGTATTTTGCCTTGGCACATTACGTATTCAGAGTTTGTATACCCCGCATCGGCAAAAAATTGCTTGTAAGTATCGAGCGTAAATTCTCGCTTGAAGTCCGCGCCCGCTTTGCCGATAGCGTTTGAAACCTTGTTGGTTTCGCCCTTTTCCGTTTGGTTCATATACGTAGGAATAATTATTTTCCCGCCGATTTTGCACACACGGTCAAGTTCGGTTAAGGCGCGATACGGCTCGTCTAAAAGGTGAATTACGTTTGCCGCAACGACGATATCGAAACTTTCGTCTTTAAAGTCGAGTTGTAAAATATTCGCTTGCTCAAACTGCGCGTTGGCGTACTTTTTACATTTCCTTTTCGCGCGTTTAAGCATTTTTTCGGAAAAATCGGTCGCGATAAGGCTTTTGCATTTGGGCGCGATGACTTTAGTCAAAAGTCCCGTTCCGCAAGCACATTCAAGCACATCGTCGGTTGGAGAAATCAATTTTTCCACCGACGCGCACAAAGTCTTGTTCGCTTTTCTGTTGATTACGTTTGCAAAAACGTCGTATATCCATGCAACGTTATCCCAAAACATCTCGCTCCCTCCGTTTTTATCTCTTTTTCATTTGCGATTATACCACAAACGCAACTATTTTTCAATGATTAAATACGTTTTTTAGATATATAACGATAAAAAGCCGCCTAACCGTTGAGGAAAAGCGACTTTTAGTCAATTTTTAATTAATTATTTTACTTAAAATTTTAAATTACTCTTTGTCGCCCGTGATGTAATAATCGCAATACTCGCCGCCATTTGCAATGGTTTGTTTGCGGTGCAATACGCCGTGTTGAAGAGTTATCATAACCTCGTCAAGTTCGCAAAACAACGGCATAAGTTCTTCAACGCCCAACTTTTTAGTGTACGCGCAAATAGGACAACGGGTTATGCGGTAATAACACGCGCCCTCGTGAGGTATTCCTACGTAGTCCACTTTAAACGAGGTCGGGAATTGCTCTTCTTTTTCTTCGGTGTACCATTTTATGTATTTTACGATGCTCTTTTTGTTTTCGGCTTTGCCTTTATCGGTGTTGAGATTTGTCTTTGAAAAATACCATTTGATATGATAAAGCGAACGACGCATCATTTCTTGTACGGTTTCGGGCGGAATTTCCTTTTCGCTTGCAACGTAGGGCGCGACGAATGCCAAAGCAAAAAGTTCGTTGTATGCCATGGGGTTGTCGTTACCGATATCGTCGGCGTTGGCGACCAATTCTTTGTAAACTTTTTTGCTCTTTTTCATGATTTTTGCAGCGTACTCTTTGCCGTATTTTTCCGCTATAACCTTTTTCATCGAGCCTTTAAACATCCAAAAATAAAAACCGTTATATTTCATAATTAAACCTCTAACCTCCGTTTATTATTGTCAATTTTTATCGTTTGAAGCAAACAGCGCGCTCCACCCGCCGAAATGATAAGTCATCAATAAACCGATATATTTTTCGGCTGTTTTTTTATCGGAACACTCGCTTACGATGCGGCGATAATCGTCAAACTGCGCAGAAATCAAAAAGCCCAACAATTTTTCGTCTGCAAAGTTGCGGTCGATTTCTTTAAAAAACGAGATACTCTCTTTGATTTTGCGCTGCACTATCTCGTCGAAACAATGCTCTAAACAACTGCCTTCGCTTTTACATAAAAGCAATACCGCTTGGTCGTAATTGTCGAAAATCAAGCGGATAATCGCCGTCGATTCGTTTTTCATCGACATTTTAAGTTTTGTCAAAACGTCAACGTCGGTCTTTGAAAAATAGTCGGCTTTGGTGCTTTCAAAAAGCGTTTTTATATCGTCGAGCAATGGTTTTAACAAGCAAGAAAAAAGTTCGTCTTTTGATTTATAACGAATTTGAATTGCACCTACCGTAACGCCCGCCGCCTCGGCAATTTTCCTGAGCGACGCGCCTCTATACCCCTTTTTTAAAAATTCGCTGAATGCCGCGTCGATAATTTTGTCGTCTAACGAATGATCTCTCAATGCCATGATTTAGCCCTCGCAACAATAAATACGCTGTAATTGATTACACTGTAATTATATAAAATTTATAGGCGTATGTCAAGATTTATGCGGAAACTTTTTATATTTTTATATATAAATCGGCATAAAAAACCGAACGGCGCATTTTTCGTCGTTCGGTTTTCGTTGTTTGCTGTATTTTAGTATCCGATTTATTTCGCAGTTTGGTTTTTTCGGCGTTAGGTACGTTTTTTCTATTTAAACTTTTCGTTGCTTGGGTTTTATAGTATTTGATATGCTTTTGCCGGCAAGTCAACGGTTTTTCGGTGAATAATCAAAATAAACTCTTCCCGTTTCCTCTGTTGCACCGATTTTTTCGTAAAATTTAATCGAAGGAGTGTTCCAATCGAGGCAACTCCACTCTAATTCGGAATAGCCTTCGCTTTTAATCAATTCTAAAAGTTTGTAAAAAAATTCTTTACCGAGACCTTGGCGGCGATATTCGGGTTTTATAAACAAGTCTTCAATATGCACGTTTGCGTGCGCCGCAAATGAAGCGAAAACGGGATAATATATCGCATAACCGATAGGCTTTTCGTCGATTTCGGCGATAATTGCGGTTGCTATCTTTTTTTCAAAAAGCCAAAATTTCAACGTTTCAACAGAGCCCGTAACGTCTTCGGGGCGTTTTTCGTATAATGCCAAACCTTTTATAAATTCGTAAATCAAATTTATATCTTTTTCGGTTGTTTTTCTTATCGTTAAGTTTTGTTTATCCATTTTTGCTCCTAATCTTTAGAATATTATTTGTATCGATTTGGTTGCATCGATTATTTCTCCGCTTAATTTATGCGTTTTTATCATTGTATCATAGTTATTTTATTTTTGCAATAATTATCCGCCCCACGTAAAGGAAAAGTCGCTACCCGATTTTACTCAATAGCGACTTTTTGCGTTTTTAGGATACTACTTTAAATCAACGATAAACGCCGTATTTTCAGCCGAAAATTACACGTTTTAGTAACGACAAAATTTGTAATAATGACAAAATCTCGTTTTTTAGGCTGTTTTCGGGAGTGTGTCGGACGATAAGTACTTTTTTATACTGTTTCTCTAAACTCGCTTACCGTCTTTCCCGTCCAGATTGAAAAGGCTCTCAAAAATGAACTCGTATCCTGATAGCCGAGAAGATAGGCAATATCTTCCGTAGTCATCTGCGTGTTTTTGATATAATGCTTGGCAAGCAATTCCCGCGTATGATTGAGTTGTTTTTGGAAATTCGTATCTTCTTCCTGCAATTTGCGCTGAATTGTCCGTTTGCTTGTAAACAACTTTTTCGCCACGTCGTCAATCGTGCATTCTCCGCTCGGCAAAAGTTCCATAAGCGCGCTTCTTACCCGCGCCGAAAACGTATCGTCGATTTCCGTCATTGAAAGCCTTTTTTGCAGTTCCGGTTCAAAGAAATTCCACATACTTTCGTTTGCCGTGATAAACGGAATTTCCGCATCTTTTCTTGAAAAAACGATTTCGTTTTTATCTCCGCCGACAATTTCCGTTTGCAGGAAACGAGCAAATTCGGGGTTGTTAAACGATTTTTTTGCCGTAACCGACTTCGGCACGATATTTTCTTTGGTCGCTTTGCGAATTAAATTCGTAACAAACGTAAATTCGATACCGACGAGAATTTCGGGTAAATCGCCCGTATCGCTTTCCGAACCGATTTCTACCGCAACGGAATTTTCATCGCTTGTTACGTTATAACGCAACGCGCCGATAAGCGGTTTGTATGCCGCGAGTCGTTTTATGCAAATCTCGGCGTTTCTGCTACAATACGCCGCAAAAATCGGCGGAGAAAAACTTTCGATATTTTCAGCCGTAGCAAGTTTTACGGGTAATTCTTTGTCGGCGGATAAAACGTCTATCGCTTCCATAAAACGATAGTATTCTTCCGCCGTAAGCGTTGGCGTTTCCCTTGAAAACAAATCTTCGGGAATCATTGCTTTTTTTAATACTTCTTCCACCGAAACGCCCGCATTTTTCAAAAACACGCTGTAATTTTTATCAATCAAAAACCTTTTCATTTTGTCCTATCTTATAATTAACTGAAATTTCTTATCATCCAATCGTAGAAACGGTCGCCGAAGAGTTTATGAGTGAGTATCATAGGTCTGCCCATAAAGCCCCTGCAATAGCGGGTTTTCGGATGTTTTTTCATAACCGCTTTTCTTACGATTTTGCCGATAACGTCGGGAGAAGAAAGCATTTTACCCGAATAGTTTTTAATCATTCCGTCCGCTGCTTTTTCCGCCGCTTCTTTATATGCCCCGTTTGCCGAAGTTTTCTTTAAGTTTTCGGCAGCGATAATGCCCCAATCGGTTTTGATTCCGCCCGGCTCAACAACAACAACGTCGATACCGAAAGGTTTTAACTCCATACGCAAGCAATCGGAAAAACCTTCAACGGCAAATTTTGTCGCGTGATACCAACCGCCGAACTTCGTCCAGATTTTACCGCCCATCGAAGATATATTTACGATTTTTCCGTAGTGATTTTTTCTCATATACGGGGTAACGCATTGAATAAGTCTTGCCATACCGAAAAGGTTTACGTCAAATTGACGTCTTGCTTCTTCCATAGGCACGTCTTCGATTGCGCCGTAAGAACCATAGCCCGCATTATTTACGAGAACGTCGATACGTCCTTCTTTTCCGATAACTTCGTTTACGCACGACTGAATGGACTCGTCTTTCGTTAAGTCGAGAGAAACAGGCGTAATGCCGTCTGCTTTTAAGTGTTCCATACGGTCAACACGTCTTGCCGCACCGTATACTTTGAAACCGTATTTGGCAAGTTGTTTTGCAATCGACTCACCGATACCGCTTGACGCTCCCGTTACGAGAGCAACTTTCTTCGTTTTGTCCATTTTTAAGACCTCCGCACTTGTTTTGTTTTTTTATTATAACTTTAAACGGCTTGCAAAAACTTATTTTTGCATTGTATTCGCAATAAGTTATTTGCTAAAAGCAAATAACAGCCGTTCGTTGAAATACTGCGCTCAAAAACCCTTGCAAGCAAGTTTTTTCGCTTGTATTATAGCACAGCAAGACGGAAATCTTAATAGCATAAAACGCCAACTTAACCGCAATTCACGCCAACTTGATTTTAGTATAGCATATTTTTTATCTTTTTTCAATAGTTCTCCGCTCCTGCGCAAATAAAAAAAAGACCACTACCCCGTTTTGGAATAGTGGTCTTCGCTTATATTGTTTCGTGGATATCGACTCTGCATTTGAATTGGATTTCAATGTCGTGTTTTCCTTCAACTTTTATGCCGTCAATTAAAAAAGGGGCGAAAATGCTTAAAAAGCATAAAAATAGTGGTCTATAAGTTTTTCTTATAGACCACTATACTTGGAGGCGCCACCCAGACTTGAACTGGGGAATGAAGGTTTTGCAGACCTTTGCCTTACCACTTGGCTATAGCGCCATACGGCTGACTGCCGTATTATATTGGAGCGGGAAACGGGATTCGGACCCGCGACGTTTACCTTGGCAAGGTAACGCTCTACCACTGAGCCATTCCCGCAA
>CAKQKQ010000088.1 GCA_934249265.1 uncultured Clostridia bacterium
AGATAAGTTTTTTCACCCAAAGTAACATTGTCGTAAACTACGTTGACTGAAATAGTCTTTTTAAAGCCGTTTGACGTAATCGTAATGCTACCCGAACGCGACGAAGTAATTTTACTCCAATCAATTTCTATCCAAATACGGCGTTCGTCGTATACGGTCGAATCGTAAGATCCTATTTTGATAAAATCGCTGTCGGTCGTTATATCGAAATTGAAACTGCCGTAACCTTTATTGAATACGTCGATATATTTTCTGCCTTTTGCATAATTGTAAAAAGTAAGCGCAGAACCGTCGGATTCGGTTTGTTCGCCCTCGACTATTACTCCCGCTTCGGGCGCGCCCAAATAGAACGTGGGGCTACCGTTTGCAAAACCCGACATTACGGGCGAGTGATATACTTCGGGGTCGACGAGATTTTTCCATTTGCCGTCTTGAAGAATATTGTTGTAATAAGATATTTCGTCCTTGCGCATTTGGTTAAACTCTTTGGACATATTGTAGCAGTTGAACGCCGTCGCCATGCGCCCTTGTTCGTATGCTACGTTGCCCTTATGCGCGTAATAAAATTCCGCATTTACGTAATATGCGCAACGCACTTCAAACAAAATAGTTTCATAGAAACAGTCGCGTTGACTTTCGGGAATTTCGTTATATAATTTTTCCGCTCTTTCGTATAAAGCGAGATATCTCGCCGCGCGTTTTTCCGATTCGTCGCCGTAAGCAGAACCGAAAATGTCCACGCTCATTTGCTCTAATTTTCTCGCGTTTGTAGACTGAGTGTAAATTTTATAAATTTCGGTCAATTCTTCTGCAAATTCTTCGCCGAATTCGCGAGTCGCCATTTTAGTCACGTACGTTTCAAAAACGTTGTCGTGAGTGTAATTTTTATAATTGTAGCCCAAATCTACGAATAATTCTATTTCGGGGAAATAAGGCACGGTATCGCCAGAATTTAATATCCAAGCCGTGCGCACGCCGTAATCGTAGGCTTTGCTCATTTCTTCGTAAACCATGGTAAGCGGCATCGAATTTAACCACATATAACTTTCGTTGTCGGGACCCCAATACGAATTGTGATAGTATACGCCGAAACCGCCCTCGCGTTCGCGCTCGACTTCGTCGGGGAAATTACGAATAAATCCGTGGTTGTCGTCTGCCCACATTATGGTTACGTCATCGGGCACGGTGAGTCCGTCGTTGTAAATTTGTTGAACTTCTTTATATGGAATAAACATCATAAACACGTCTTCGAGCGTGGGATTATCGAGCACTTCGCGAAGAAGATTACGTTGCGCTTCAAAGATGTCTTCCATAAGTTTTACTTTATCGCCGTACCAAGGCGCGCTGTTTATGTTTGCCGTGTTTAAACCTTCGTCGTGCGCGCCGCGCATGCCGAGCGTCCATTGAACTTCGTAATTTTTGTTTGCCTCGACCGATTGTCTCCAATATTCGAGAACTACTTCGGGATTAACCGTATAGTCGTAAACGATATTGCCCGCATTGGGGTGCTCCGCTTTGTATTTAGTGACGAACGATTCCCACTCGTTTATGTTGTTTCTAAGCAGCATATCGCAGTGAGACGTACCGATGACTATTCCGTAATAATCGGCGTTTATCGGGTTTTCGGCATAATCGGAAAATGCGTCCGAACATAAGTGCATACCCGGCCATAAATAATTGGCTTTCATTCTGAGAAGTGCCTCGAAAAGTTTTTCGTAAAAATTAGGTCCGAGGTGTTTGCCTTCGTCAAGCGCACGCGCCCAACTTTCGAGACATTCTTCGTCGTTGATGAATATTCCGCGGTATTTAACGGCGGGTTCTTCCCCTATTTCGATAAAATCGCTGTCAAGAACGAGATTTTCGCGCGTTTGCGGAACGCTGTCGGCAAAGAAGTTCCACGGAGTCATACCGAGCATATCGCTTATCGAATATACTCCGTATATCGAACCGCGTTTATCCGAACCTGCAACCACGAGCGCGGTTTTTACTTTTCCGTCGTTAAACGGGTCGTTGACTGTTTTTACTATATAACTTTCCCATTTGTTTTCAATGGAAGACACATCCAACTTGCCGTTTTTAACGATTTTTTCTATTTGCTTGCTTTTGCCGAGCGTACCGACGATAATCGCGTACTCGGCATAGCCGTTGATTTGTTTTGTTACGACGGGTGTGTATCCCGTTATCTTTTTTACGTCCGACTGCAAATCGTAAGCCGCGCGAATAACACCGGGATAATCGCCGTCGGTAGAACCGATTTCGTTTGTTCCTTCGACGCAAATTACCGCGGCGCGGTTTGAACTTATAAGATTAAACGACGATTTTTTACCGCTTGAGTTGCTGCCGCCGCTCGAGCCATTTCCGCAAGCGACCAAAATCGAACTGAAAAGCATTATTGCCGTCGCTATTATTACCAAAAAAGCAATTTTGTTTTTTCTTTTCATTTTTTATTCCTCCGAAGCGACTTTAGTGAATTTTAAGTAATCGTATTCGATATACGCGTTTACTTTATCCGAACCCATTACAAGTACGGCGGTATCGTTTTCCGTGCGGCGCATTTTGCCGTTTTCAAGCACGAGACTGTCGTTTAACCACACGCTCATCGTGTAATTAAGGAAATCATAAACCACTTTGATTTCGTAATAAACGTTGTTTGTTATCGTGCCCGCTTCGGACAAAGTAATCCAATCGCTGCCGTTGTGATATTTAAGTTTGTTTTTCTCTATCGCCAAAGAACTCGTGCAAAGCGTTGCCGTATTAGTCGTTGCCCCCGCGCGATAAAGGAAAAGTACGTTTAAAAATGCCGAAGAATTGATTTTTATTTTGGTTTCCGCTTGAACTTTGCCCGTCAATATTTCGCCGAAATTATATCTTGCAAACGCCGATACCGAACCGGAGCCGTTTGTAGAAATTACAAGGCTATCGTCGCGTACCTCTGCCGTGCCGTTTGAAGAAGACAACGTCATGCCGCCCGGTAAAGAAGCAAAATCTGTATCCAATAAATTGTTTGAATCTCCGCGAACTACCACGGTAAACGTTTTTTCTTGATAACCGTGCTCGTTTTCGGCTTTTAGTACGAAATTATACGCTCCGTCGGGGGTGTCGTCGGCAAACGTAATAGTCTTTTTGTTATTTGAAATAGTCGCAAAAGAAGTATCGGTTGTCAACGTTACGCTCGGCTTGGGCGTACCCGAAACGCTGTATTTAAGCGTTACCGATTTAGTTTTGTCGAGCGCAAGCGAATAAGTCGTTTCGTCTGCGGCGATCGTCGGCGAATAGTCTCCGCTGATTTTTATATAATCG
Organism: uncultured Clostridia bacterium; assembly: GCA_934249265.1. Lineage (GTDB taxonomy): Bacteria > Bacillota > Clostridia > Christensenellales > Borkfalkiaceae > CAKQKQ01. The sequence continues at coordinate 3,301 of CAKQKQ010000088.1, forward strand.
TAAGTGAGACTTGCGTTCGCTTTATCCGTTCCGAATTTTAAAAGTTTTATTCTGTCCTCGACGCCGTCGCCCCTCTTTCTAAACGTTTGGTCGGCGTATTGCGTTCCGTTGATATATAACGAATATTTGCCCGCGCCGATATCGAGTATCATTTTAATTTCGTACCAAGTGTTTACGTTGTATCTCGTGATAAACGCGCCCCAGCCGTTTCCGTCGTGGTTTTTAAAACCGCCCGCGTCCATACCTAAACATGCGATTATATCGTTGTTGTCGTATCCCGCCTCTCCGCGATAGAAAAATAATATGTTAGAAAACGAGGTGCTGCCCACTTTAACGCGCGTTTCTGCAATGATTTTTCCCGAAAGCGTTTCGTCGAATATATACGAGGCAAAAGCCATGCCAGTACCCGTTGTCGAAAAGGTCATTTCTTGGTTGTTTATAGAAATATCTCCTCCGCCGCTTACGCTTTTACGCAAATATCCTGGGACGTCCGTTCTGTCGCTGAAATCTTCGTGATAAATATATCCCGAAACTTTTTTCTCGTCGTCTACCGAAACGTTGCCTTGTTTTGTCACCGTTACTTGGCAATAATCGCTCGCTTTGCCCGCAGTGACCGAAATAACAGCACTGCCGCTGTTTACCGCGGTAATTACACCGCTTGAAGACACCGTAGCGATAGAATTATCGTCCGACACCCAAACGTTTTGATACGTTTTGCCTTTTTCGCTTAAAACAGTGGCGTTAAGCGTGTGAGTTTCGCCGATTTTCAAGACGATATCGGTGCAGTCGAGCGCAACCGTGACTTTGTCGTTATCGGTCGAGCCGTTTTGCGATTTGTCGGCGCATGCCGTCATACTTGCCGATATAATCACGACGACCATCATGATAGAGAGAAATCTTATAAATTTACTCATTATTTACTCCTTATATTTTATTGCGGTTATGCCGAATATACCTTTAAATAATCTACGGTAAATTCGGTCGGCGATTTGCCTACGCCTATAGCGCATTCGATTTTATCGGGGTTGCCTATGTTTGAATTTCTGAAAGCGTATTCGCCGAGATATATATCGTTGCCAAGGGTTTTGTTTTCCCCGTTTGATGCGGTTTTATAATGTTCGCCCGAAATATAAAGTTTTACCTTTTTAGCGTCGCTATCGACTACCGCTTTAATTACGTACCATTCGTAATCGACGAAATAGAAATCATTGTTATCTAAACTTATCGCCATCCACTTTCCGTTTACGTGATAACGTAATCTACCCGATTCTATCGCCACCGTGACGATATTTGCCGCAGTGCCGCTGTACGCCGAATTTTCAAGGAACAATACGTTTGCAAACGTGTTTGCCGCAGAAGAACGATTTTGCACTTTAACTTCCGCCGTAAATACCCCGTCGAGAGAAGAATCGAAAGTTTTGCTTACCGATACCGTACCCGAAGTGGGCGTTTTTAAAGTGACGTAACCGTCTTGACTGAAATCCGCACTGCCGCCGCCCGTTGCCGAATAATCTACGTCGCTCGGTTTTGTAGTGCCTCCGAAATCGAGCGTACAATTTATTCCCGTTTGAGCAACGAAATCTTGTTCGGTTGCCGTGCGCACGCCGATATATTTATAACTTAAATCAGCCCACGCCGTTTGCGAACCGAAACGCAAATATTTTATCGCCGTTTCGTTTGATGTCACTTTTTTTCTAAATGAAATGCCCGTTTTTGTAAATCCGTCTACGGTAAGTTGATATATACCTTTGTCTATATCCATTACCATTTTTACGTCGTGCCAAACGCCTATTTCACAATTTATTCCGCAAGACTGCCAGCCCGAGCCGCTGTTGTTTTTAAATTTGCCGCCCTCTGCGGCAACGTTTGTGACAACGCTACCCGTATCGTATAAATCGTTTGTTTCGCAAAAGAAAAACAACAAATTGGCAAATGCTTTACTGTCAGTTTTTACTCTTGTTTCTACGGCGATTTGTCCGCTTAATACCTCGCCGAATGTGTAAGTAAAGAAAGCGTGGTCGTTGTTTCCGCCGTATATTACCGTTGTCCTAAGCGCGTCGTCCTCTATTTCGACTCTGCTTAACCCTTTTACCGTTTGATTTAGGTAATCGGGCACTTTCGTGCGAGTTGAAAAATCTTCGTAATAAATATATCCGTCGCGAGTATGTTCCGCTCCGTCGTCGACTTGCACGTACTTATCGGTAGATTTTGGTATTTCGGTTTGTAAGCCGCTTGCAGAAACGAAAGTCGTTCCGTGAGATATTACAGCCGCGCATATTAAAGTCAAAAATGCGGCAATTCGTCTTTTCATTATAATACCTCCTCTCCGTTTACTTGTTTAACTGCGTCTACTATCAATTTAGACAACACTACGTAGCCTTCGGCATTGGGGTGAAGATTATCCTTTACAAAGCCGTTGTTTGTCATAGAATGTTCTTTCATTGCCGAATTGAAATCGAGACAATATACGCCGCTCGTGCTGTCGGTGTAATTTTTTACTATTTCGTTTGAAACGGCATATTCTGCCCATTTGCTTGAATTTGCGTTGTTGTCGCAAATATTTACGTAAAACAAATTCGCGTCGGGATAAGCCGCTTTTATCGACTTGAGGAAAGCAACTATGTTGTTGCCGCACTGTTCGCCCGTTTTTCCTCGATTTATGTCGTTTACGCCGATATGAACCACAATATTTTCGGGAGCATATAAACTAAACTCGCTCACTCTTCCAGTCCAATCGTTTACGGTCGAACCGGAAACGCCTATCGTGACGCCGCCTATTTCGCTCATTTGACTGTCGAACGTAGTCCAATAAGTTTTATTTGTGTACGAGTCTCCCAAAACGAGAGTTTTTATGCCTTTGACGATTAAATTATCCTCGTTTATGAAATATAAATAATTCAAATCGCCGCTGATACTTATATTGTAACTGCCCGCTTTTTCAACGGTTATCGAGCCGAGTTTTTCCCATTCGTCGTTTGCGGTAAACGATGCCGAAATGCTGTTTGCGTTAAAATTAATCGTTGCGTTGCCCGCCGCATTTGCGGTTGCGTATACTGCGTAATTTCCCGCATTTTCAAACGATAATGAATATTCGTTTTTATTCTTTTGCGTTTCGACAAACAATTCTCCGTCTTTTTCGGTATACGGCTGATTATCTATCATAGTTCTGGGACTGTAAGCGGGGTTTTTCGCGCCCACGCTGTCCAAGGCATTGCGTGAAAGATAAATTTTGTGCATGACCGCGCCGCTTTCTCTTGCGTAAACAGTAATTGTGTGTTCTCCCGCCGTTTTTACGTTGATTTTCCACGTATCGCCTCTCGACCACCTATGACTGCCCGAACTGCTGAACGACAACGCAAGTTCTACGGGAGTTTCGTTATCGATCGAAATCATCGCCGAATCGGAAGTTGCATCGATAAAACTTGCATACATGTACACGTAATATTCGCCGGGGGTCGTAAAACGCACCTTATAAGTGAGTTTTGGCGACATATTTGCCGTAGAAGA
>CAKQKQ010000089.1 GCA_934249265.1 uncultured Clostridia bacterium
CCGTACACAAGCAAGACGTTTTCGCCGTACTTGGGCAACTCTTGATTAAGTCCGTCGAGCGAATTTTTACCGAAATAAAGTTTTGTCGGGTTGCAATAAGTAAAATTTCCTAACATATTTTTCTCCTTTTTATGTTTAAAATTGTGTTTTTTGCTGTTGTATTGGTCTTTTAATGTGTTTGTTCGCCTATTTTTGCGATTTTTTATCGGCGCGTTTTTTTGTCATTAATACTCGTCGCTTTTGATTTTGTTTGTAAGATAATCGATGCAGTCGATTTGTTTTTGCTTTACATGCACGTCGGAAAGAATTTTTTTGCGGTGAGCGGTCAATTTCGGCAACATTTTGTCGAGCGTTCCGTCTTTAAAACGGCTCATACACTCTTTTATCAACTGCTCGCCGCAACCCGCGTCGATTAAATTGTGATATAAAATTTCTTCTTTATTGTTTGCGTCGGGCATAAAAATTACTCCGCTTTGCCGGATTTTACGGCTTTGAAATAACTTTCGTCGTCAACCGGCTCTAACCATTCGTTTTTGGCGTTTTCGCCTTGAATTTCTATTGCGAGATGCGAAAACCATTCGTCGGCGGCTGCTCCGTGCCAATGCTTTACACCCGCGGGAATATTGATTACCGTACCGGGGAGCATTTCTACCGCGTCTTTGCCCCATTCTTGATAAAAACCGCGACCGCCTACGCAAATAAGCATTTGCCCGCCGCCTTTATCCGCCTTGTGAACGTGCCAATTGTTGCGGCATTTCGGCTCGAAAGTCACGTTGAAAATTGGGATTTGCTCGGTCGATACGGGCGCGATATAACTTTGACCTATAAAATATTTCGCGAAAGCGTCGTTTTTGCTTCCTATCGGGAAAAAGATTTCGCTTTGATATTTTTGCATTTCGGTTTGAGTTTTTTTGGTTTTTTCGGTTGTTTCGTCTTTCCAAACTTCTTTAGCAAGACGGAAAACCGCCCACGCCTTCGGCCAGCCGACGTACATACCCGCGTGAGTGATTATTGCGGCGATTTCGTCCTTGGTTACGCCGTGCGCCTTGGCGTTTTGCAAATGGTAAGTAAGCGACGAGTCGGTAATGCCCGAAGCCATTAAAGAAACCACCGTAATTATACATTTCGTCTTTAAATTTATCGCTTGTTCGTTCCACACTTCGCCGAAAAGCACGTCGTCGTTGAGATGCGCGAACATGGGAGAAAATTCGCCGAGTTGCTCTCTGCCGGCAGTTTGCGTGATTTTTGTCGTTTTCTCTTTCATAATAATTCACTCTCCTTATAGTTGTTTTGTAATTGTAATTTATTTAATTTTTTTATAATCGCAAAATCATTTAATTATTTTGTTGTCGCAAGCCGTTTAATTATTTCGTAATCGCAATATCACCGCAAAAGGCATATATATAAATGCTTGAATATGCCGACGTTTATATTTTGCCGACGATAAAGCGTTTTTCCTTTACGATTTTATTTTAACACCATTACTGTAAAATTACAAATATTTATATCTTATATCGTGATATGATTGACTGGAATATCATACTGCGGTATAATATGTAACACAGAAATTGAGGATTTATTATGGATATTAAAAAATATAAAGACAAGAAAATATCGATTTTGGGCGATTCTATCAGCACTTTTGAGGGCGTAAGCATACCGAAAGACGCAAGTTTTTACGACGCACAAAACAAATTATTGTCAAACGTAATTACCGTTTGCGATACTTGGTCGGGGCAAGTGATAAATCAACTGCAAGCAAAATTGTGGGTAAACAACTCGATTTCGGGCAGTACCGTCACTTTTCACCCGTCTTACGAAATTGAATCGTACGGTTGTAGCGACGAACGGACAAGTTCGCTACATAAAGACGGAATAAATCCCGACGTAATAATCGTGTATTTAGGAACGAACGATTGGGGCGCGGGCGTGAAAGTTTTTGACGAGAATAATTTTGACGATTTGACCGTGTTTTTCAATGCGTATGCAAAAATGCTTAAAAAAATCAAGCAAAACTACCCCGATGCCGAAATTTGGTGCGTTACGCTTGGAAAAAGCCGTTGCTCGGCAAAAAGCAATTTTGAATTTCCATACTGTATAAACGGGCGGCATATCGAGGAATATTGCAAGGCGATTAAACATTGCGCCAAAGAAAACGGCTGTTTTGTCGTCGATTTGCTAAGCAGCGATACGGTTTACGACACGATAGACGGTTTTCACCCCAACGTCGGCGGCATGACAACCATCGCAAACGCCGTGCTTGACCAACTGAAAAACAGCAATTTGTGATATTTATAAGGCGAATTTAGAAATTTAAAAGCATTTTTAGGTTGAAATATGGAAATAAGAGTTTTACGTTATTTTATAGAAATTGCAAGAGAAGGAAGCATGACTGCCGCGGCGGAAGTTTTACACGTTTCGCAGTCCGCCCTTTCAAAACAAATGAAAGACCTTGAAGACGAACTCGGCAAAAGGTTGTTTATTCGCAAAAGTCGAAGCGTTGCCCTCACCGAAGAAGGTATGCTTTTGCGCCGCCGAGCCGAAGATATACTCGAAATGGTGGATAAAACAACCGAGGAATTTAAAGGCATCGACGATTTGCAAGGCGGCGACGTTTATCTCGGTTGCGCCGAATCGCACCTAATTGCCCACCTTGCGCAAAAAATTAAAAATTTTAAAAAACGTTACCCGCTGTTTCGTTATCATATAATCAGCGGCGACCGCACTGTCGTGCTCGATAGACTTGACCGAGGTCTGCTCGACTTCGGCGTGGTTGTAGAACTGCCCGATTTCGACCGATATCAATATATCGAACTGCCGGGGGTGGACACTTGGGGCGTGCTTATGCCGAGCGATCATCCGCTTGCAAAAAAGGAAAAAATTTGCGTCGAGGATTTGTACGGAGAAGAATTGATTTGCTCCGAGCAGTCGGTCGAGGTGGATATTCCGCGCTGGTGCGGAAGAAAAGCCGACAAATTAAATTTCAGCGGAAGTACCAACCTTGCGTACAACGGAAGCGTATTTGTGAAAGAAGGTTTGGGACTTATGCTTTCGTTTGAACATTTAATTTCACCGAGCGAACAAAGCGGACTTGCCTTTCGTCCGCTTGAACCGAGACTCGAAAACAAGTTGTATTTGATTTGGAAAAAGTATCAAGTGTTTTCGCCTATCGCACAAAGATTACTTGAAGAATTTTTGCAGAAATAGTTTTGGCTTTACTTTATGATTTAATACGTAAAAAGTTTAAAAACCCGAGATAATCTCGGGTTTTTTGAATGTTTTTATGTTTTTGATTTCGGCTTGTTTTTGTAATAACGTTGCCGCCCATTGATAACGCTTTTGAGTGCCACTTAAAAACTTAACCTTGCATATAGTCGGCGTTTTTCACCTTATCCCAAATATCGTCAAGCGGCTTGCCGTCGAGTTGGGCGTTGTCTCTAAAATCTTTGATATTGGTAAATTCAAAACAATCGTCGCCATACTCCATATATACTCGCCCGCCGTTGTTTAAATAAACAGCCGCCTCTACGTTTTTATAATAAAAAGTCATTTCGCTGTACATTTTAAGCGCGGCGACAAAATCGTCAAACGACGGTTTTAACGGCTTGTTTTGCGCATACAACATTTTCGCTTTGTTGTAAGAAACCATATTGGGATATGACACGGAATCGGGAAATTTTTTATAATCTCTATCGAGTTTCCACGTACAGTTTTTACACTCGCCGTTGCCAAATTTGTCTTCGTAACAAATTGCTCCGCACACGGGACATTTAGTCAAATAAATTTCCGCCCACGGGTCTTCGTACTTAAAGTATTTAAAACTCGACGGGTCGAGACCAATTACGTTGCGATGTCTTTTTTCAAAATAAAATCTCGCCTGCTCTTGCGGGGATAAATCTTTAATCCATTCGTAAGTCGTCGGCAAAAAGGACTTTACGTTGCCTTGCATTTGCGCAAACGGCTCGTCATAACACAATATTAGGCTCGGCTTTATTCTTTTTATCATTTCATTGTAGCCAAGCATAAAAGACTCTTCGTCGTTTTCGCGATAATAAGTGCATACGACAACCGCCGCACCCTCTTCTATTCCGTCGAAACAAAAATTGAAAGTTCTTGCGTCACCCCAACTCACCGTAGGAATAACTTTTAAACCTTTACTTTGCCAATATGCGGCGCACCATCTGTTTTTAAAAACACTGGCTATTTGCAACGCAAGCGGCATGTTGGTAAACATGCTGAAATCGGGACTGAAAAGACAATAATATTGACTCAATTTTTCCAATTCTTGCTCTGCGTTTTCGTAGACTTTTTCAAATTTCCAATCGTAAGTAAAAAAATGAATTGTTTTGTCTTTATTGTTTTCGTCGTTTACCTTTGTATCGACGTAACTTAAAAGTTTTATCTTTTCGATATCGATATTTTGCTTTTTAACTATGGGAAACTCGAATTTACCCACGGAATTTCCGTGATATAAAAACTCGTTCCGTACTAATTTTTGCTTGTTTTTTTCTTTTTCGATTTCATATTCTGTTTTTTCTTTCATACTCTAAAAACGATTAAAACTTATTTCGCTTGCTCTTCTTCTTTAATTTCGGGCTTTTTGCCGAGTCTCAACATTTCTACCAATGCGCAATATTTGTCTACAAAACAAATAATCATAGCCTCTTTCGACTTGGGTATTTCGGTTATGTTAAGCGGCCACATATGGCTTTTTATGGCATTTTGCGTCTTTTTAGACACGTGAAATTCTTTTTCGGCGTTTTCGCTCGCGATATAAGGATGGTCAAAGCCGTGAGTTTTTCTCGCGGGGTCGCCGTCGTGCCAATCGTACAAGTAAAAATCATGCAACATCGCGCTTTCTACAAGCGTTTTTTCGTCGGCGTTTAAATGCAAACGGTCGTTGACGAGAAAACTTATCCAAGCGACGTTTTCGCAATGCTCGAGCGTGGTCGTGTCGCCGTGTTGGATAAATTTATCCATTTTTTTGACCTTTGGCGACTCGATATATTTTTTAATAAGTTGCTTAAACCTTTGAATTCGGCTCTCTTTTTCGTCGATTTTAGAACGTTTGCTTTTAAACACGGCAATTCTTTTGACCGCTTTGCCGAAGAATTTGTCTTGCGACGCAGTCATCTTCTCTACCGTGGTTTCCATTTTGTTTTGGAAGGAAGCGTCAAGTTCCGCAACGTATTTTTGGAAATTCGTAAGTGCCGATACCGTCAACGTGGTATCCGCCGACAAAACCGCTATTAACAATAAAGCCAATACGTTTGCCGTCCAATTAGGCAAAATATTTACAAAAGCGACCGCCCACGGGATAAGGAATTTCATTACCAAAATCGCCGCCGCGCTGAACGCAAGCGAGGTCGGCACGCTCGTTCTGCCGTTTATATTGAGCGGAACGGTGCTATAATCCCACCAACGCGCGTTGAAAAGTTTTTCAAGTGCCCACGACGTTGGATATTCCAAAACCATGCTTATTACAAAACCCGCCAAAAATATTTGCCACACGGCGAGATTCGGCAATAGACCTATTTGTATAGCGTGGTAAATAAAATACCCGAAAACGCAACCAAAGCCGTATATCGGGCATATAGGACCGTATAAAAAGCCCCTATTTGCCCACTTGCGGTCGCGTGTGGAACAATAAACCGTTTCCCACAACCAACCTAAAAAGCCAAACATTACGAATATGATTATTGCTTTATTAATCATAAAAATATCCTCATAAACGTTTTTATAGGCAAATTGCGTCGCTTTATTTTCGCGCGTGCATTTACCCTTTACAAAATACATTTTAGCATACTTTTGCCGTAATTTCAACTGCTTTTACACTATTGATTTGCTTTGTTTTCAACTTATATCGTATTCGGCGTTTTGGCGGCAAAATAAAAAAGCACTCGCCGCTTGGCAAATGCTTTTTGTTTAAGAATATTCGAATTTATTTATATGCATTTTTCATTACAGTTTCTTTTAAATATCGGTTAAACCGTTCGTATTCTTGATTATTTAATTTTTTTGGCGAACTCATAACGATAAGTTCATGCCCCGCATTGCCTTTGTGGTAAGCGGGATGAATATGAATAAACGAGTTTTCTACAAATCCGCAACGTTCATAAAATCCTTTTCTCCTAATTGAAATTTCATTTATTGGCTTGTCTATTTCGAGAATTAAAGGTATTGATTGATAAACATTTAAAATTTTTTGTCCGAAACCTTTATTTCTCATTGTCGAGTGAATACAAAAATGCTCTATATAAAAAACTCCGCCGATATCCCAATATAAAATTTCCCCTATAAACTCTCCTTTTTCTTTGATTATATCAAAATGATAATCTTTATTTTGTAAAATCTGCAACTGGGAGAAATCTTCTCTTTGTTCGTATATGGGAAAACTTGTCTTATATAAAGCCATTGCCTTTTCATAAAGATAATGTTTTGGCGTCGTGATTCGCTCAAACTCCATAAAATTTTCTCCTTAATCGTTCAATATAAAATTTTGTTTTTATCGCGAAATTTTCGTTTTTAAGTTTAATACCATAATATCGCAACTCACATAGTTGTCGTCTATTTTCATAAACCCGTCAAACGTTCCTATTTTTTTAAAACCGAAATTTTCATACAAAGCAATCGCTCTGTCGTTGTCGCTTCTGACTTCCAATGAAATAATCTCCGTTTTTGCGGTGTTTTTTGCAAAATCGATAATTCGTTCCATAAAACGCGTTCCGATATGTTTACCCCACATGGATTTTC
>CAKQKQ010000090.1 GCA_934249265.1 uncultured Clostridia bacterium
CGTAAATATCCAGCGTTTCGTGCGCCATTCTCAATTGCCTTTCTTGCGACAAAAAGTTGAGCGAACGCATATTGTGCAAACGGTCGGCAAGTTTGATGATGATTACCCTTATATCCTTCGCCATCGATACGAAAATCTTTTTAAAGTTTTCCGCTTGTTCTTCCTCGTGCGATTTAAACTCGATTTTGTCGAGTTTTGTCACGCCTTGCACGAGCGTAAGTATTTCATCGCCGAATTCTTTTTGAATATCGCCCTCGGAAACGGGGGTGTCCTCTATTACGTCATGCAAAAAAGCCGCCGAAATAGTGGCGTAATCCAAGCCTAAATCGACAAGTATGGAAGCGACCGAACACGGGTGAATAAAATATTCTTCACCCGAGGCGCGTTTTTGATTGGCGTGCGCCGCTTTCGCGAAATAAAACGCCTTTTCCATTACCACGACTTCGCTCGGTCTGTATAATTTGTTGATAGTATCAAGTATTTCGTACATAAAATTACCTTATTGTATAAAATTGCGGAATATTTCGGACAAGTTTAAATCGCTTTTTACCGAACTATCTATGCGAATCGTGCCGCCGGACGTTGTGAAAACGCCGATTTCGAGCAACGTTTCTACCGCAAAAATGAATTGTTCTATATTGTCGCAGTCACAGCCTAAACAAAGCGCGTCGATACTGCTGCGAATAAACGGTTTTTCCGTCTTAAATTTAGTGTAAATTCTTCCCACAGCCGACCTATCCGCTTGAATTTCGGTCTTATTAAAGCCTTGAGTTTCGCCGTTGACGAAACATTTTGCATTTTGCGGCTTTATGGGGTTGAACGGCTTGTCGAGATAAATTACCGTCTTATAGTCCTCGCAATTTTCGCCGTTAAAAGCCGTGACGAGACTGTTTATCACGCTTCTGTCGCTCGGGGAATAAATGTTTATTTTAAACTTTTTCAACTCCTCGAACTTTGAAATATTGTCGGGATTAGTGAGAATAAACAGCGTTTCGTAAGGATTTTCAAGACATTCAGCGATTTTCGCCTTGGTTTGAGCCAAATTAAGCGGCGTAAAGTCGCATTTTTGTTGTTTTATATTGAGTAAATTTTGGCGGAACGATATCCATTTGGTCTTTTCGTCCGCCGCAGCGGTTATTTCGATTTCTTTTATAAATCCCTTGTGCGATTCTACGCCCATAAACGTGGACACGTTGCACTCGAATACGAGCGTTTTTTCGACGGGTTCGCGCAAGATATTGAATTTGCTTTCGCCGTTGAAATATAAAAGATTTATATAATCGGTTTTGATATTTATGTGCGGAGAACCGAATTTTATCGGCGAGGCTTGCAAACTTTCGCCCTTAATTGCAAAAAGCGGACGCTTGTTGCCCGTGCCGAACGGCTCTAAAAGGTCGAGTTCTTTGGCAAAATCTAACGTAAATTCCTCTTTTACTATCTCTTCCACTTCGGTGCAAGACACGAAATCTTGAGGATTATAGTGCTGTTGCATATAGTCTTCGAGTTTTTGTTCGAATTTGCCTATATCTTCAAGTCTAATGGCAACGCCAGCGGCTTGAGCATGTCCGCCGAAATCGGTGAGCATTTCTTTAGCGCAACTTATCGCCTCGAAAATGTTGACGCACTCGATACTTCTCGCCGAACCTTTGATTATTCCGTCGCCCGTATGTACAAACAAAATCACGGGGCGATTATATTCTTCGACAAGTTTTGCCGCAACAATGCCCACAAGTCCGCTTTTAAACGACTTGTCTTCAAGCACGATTATGCGCTTGTTTACGCCCTTAACCTTGAGTTTTTCCTTTGCAAATTTATATAAATATTCGCACTCTTCTTGACGTTTTACGTTGTATTCGTTTAATAAATTACATAATTCCCACATTTCGGCGGGATTATCCGTCAAAAATAATTTAAGTGCCGAGCGCGCGTCGCCCATTCTGCCCGCGGCGTTTATTCTCGGAGCAATGGTAAACGCTACGTTGGTAGACTTGACTTGCTTTAATTTGCTCATTTCCACGAGCATTTTTATCGCTGGGTGACACTTTTCATTTTCGATAAGCAAAAGTCCTTCGTGAACTATATCTCTGTTTTCGCCCGTGAGCGGCATACTGTCCGCAATGGTGGCGAGCGCAACTACGTCGAGATATTTATTGACTTTTTCGCCAATGAGCGCGTAAGCGACTTTATAAATAACGCCCGCGCCGCACAGCGAGTCGAACCCGTATTCTTGATTTGGTATTTTACAATTTACCACCGTGCAAGGCGGCAATTCGTCGGGAATTTCGTGGTGGTCGGTCACGATTACGTCCACGCCCAAGTCGAGCAAGTATTCCACTTCAGCCTTCGCGCTTATTCCGCAGTCGACGGTGATAATCAAATCGGGCAAATATTTTTCGACGAGCATGTCGATATTTTGCACTTTTAAACCGTAACCTTCTTCTCTTTCGGGAATAAAAGTGTAAGCGTTTATACCGAATTCTTTTAAAGCGTAATACGCAACCGTGGTCGCGGATATGCCGTCGGCGTCGTAATCGCCGTAAATGACAACCGTTTTACCCTCGTCGCGCGCCTCGGTGATTTTCTCTACCGCTTCTTTCATGCCAGAAAGAAGATAAGGGTCGATAAAATGCGATTTACTTGGGCGCAAAAATACCTTGGCTTTTTCGACGGTGTCGATACCGCGAGAAAAAAGTATGCTTGCCGTTTTTAAAGAAATACCGCAATTTTCGGCTATGGTTTCGGCAATATTCAGTTGTTTTTCGTCAAGTTTGTTTTTTACAGTAATCATATGCGCCCTTTAAAAATTTTTCGTGCGGTATTGTATTTTGCGGCGATAAAATCACGCGGCAAAACAATGTTTATATAGATTATAGAAGTTATAATTAAAGTCCGTTAAAGTCAAGCAATTAAGCAAATTATATCGATAAAACGCACCGACAACTTGCCGTTTACACTACTTTAAACGGTAAATTGCATTAAGCCATTTTAACCAATAAATCATATCGATAAATTGCCGATTAAGCCGCTCTGTATTAAAATTTCTATTAAAAACATAAAGCGAGTAGGAATAATCCCACTCGCTTTAAAATAATTCAGTTATTATTCCGCTTTACTTTTAGCAATTGCAGCGTAGCCGGATTTTTTGTTCTTTTTCGGTTTGATAACCTTGCGAAGCATAACCCAGAACGAACCGGAAAGCAACACAGAAGAATAAGTACCCGCAACCAAACCGAAGATAATCGGCAAAGCAAATTCTCTTATAGAAGATACGCCGAAGATTGCAAGCAACAAAATCATTACTAAAGTAGTAAGAGTCGTGTAAATCGTTCTCGAAAGCGTGTCGGCAATAGATTTATTTACTATTTGCGTATCGGTAAGCGACGCGCTCGATTCGGACTTGGTGTACTCTCTTATTCTGTCGAAAAGCACGATCGTTGCATTGATAGAATAACCGATGATGGTGATTATCGCCGCAATAAACGTAGCGTTTACTTCGATTCTGAATATTGTGGTAAGCGCGATCATGACAAGTACGTCGTGCATAAGCGCGATAACAGCAGCGATACCGCTTGCAAGTTGGAATCTTATAATAATGTAAATAAGCATTGCAACGATTGCTATTGCAGTTGCGAAAATCGCGTTTTTAAGTTGTCTGCTTGCGGTACTTGCGCCAACGTCGTATACCAAAACGTCTTCGCTGGTAAATTCACTGTCGTAATTTTCTTCGATATAAGTCGTAATCGCATCCTTGATATCGTTACGTACGAAATCGAGGTATTCTTCTTGATTTACGTTCTTTTTGCCCTTCATTTGGTACGCAAGACGGAAAGTAAGCGAATACGTACCGTCGTCTTCTTTAGCCGTTCTGGAAGCAGCACCGAGCACGAGGTTATTTGCATCGATAATATCTTTTTCGATATACTCTTTTACGGTTTGAACTTCATTTGTCGAGTTTACGCCGAGATTAACTTGAATTTCCGCACCGCCCGTGAAGTCAAGACCGAGGTTCATACCCATGATCGCCATCACAACAAAGCCGGCAATTATTACCGCCAATGCGATAGGTCCGAAAATTTTAAAACTTTCAACTATTTTTAAATTGAGATTAGATAACTTCTTACGCATTTTCGTTGCCCTCCTCTCTTACAAGGTTAAAGAACTTGTCCTGATGCTTTGAAAGCGGTCTGAAAAGAGCGATAAGTCCTCTTGAAACAAGAACCGCGGTAAACATAGAAACAACGATACCCAAAAGCAACGTAATCGAGAAGCCTTTTATAGAACCGTTACTGAACAAGAACAGGCAAATTGCCGCAATTACCGTAGTAATATTGGAGTCAAGAACCGTAACAACGGCGCGCTTGAAACCGGACTTAATAGCGGCTGTAACCGTTTTGCCTACTGCGTATTCGTCTTTAATTCTCTCGAAAATAAGTACGTTTGCGTCGACCGCCATACCTATCGAAAGTATGATACCCGCAATACCGGGAAGCGTAAGTTGAACGCCGGGGATAATCGCAAGAAGTACTACGTAGAAAATCGTATAAATGATAAGAGCAAAGTCTGCAACGAGACCGAGACCTCTATAAACGATTATCATAAGCACGAATATAATCAAAAGACCGATACCCGCAGCCAAAATAGCCTTGCTTAATGCGTCTTCGCCCAAAGTTGCGCTTATTCTACGCGAACTTTCAACCTTAAACACGTAAGTGGACTTACCGCTGTTGATTACGTTTGCAAGCGTTTCAGCCTCTTCTCTTGTGAAAGTACCCGTAATCGACGCGGACGATTTATTAATCGCTTCGTTTACCGTGGGAGAAGAAATAAGTTCGTCGCCGAGGTAAATAGGCATCGTCTTCGTGTCCAAATTTAAAATTGTGGAAGTAGCCTCGTAAAATCTTTCAGCACCCTTTGAATTGAAGTTGATGTTGACGCAATAATTGCCGTCGCTATCCATACCCAACTCTGCGCTTTTAAGGTGTTTGCTACCCTCTATCCAAACTTTACCGGTTGAATCTCTGAATTGAAGTTCGCCCGTGTTGGTGATGAGTTTGAATACTTCTTCAACGTTGTCTACGTCGGGAATTTCGACCCTGATTTTAGTGCCGTCTTGTACGGATATAGTCGCTTCGGTATATCCGTTGTTGTCAAGTCTTGTTTGTAACACCGTAATTGCATCGTCAAGAACAACGTCCTTTCCGTCAACCGTCGAGGGTTCAAGTACGGCGTAATATCCGCCTTTAAGGTCAATACCTTTATCGATGGTGCTGAGTATAGAGTTATATCTTTTTACGCTGTTTCCGGGTAAATCGAAACTTGCAAAACACATAACGCCTACTATTGCCACGATTATGGTGATAAGGGTAATGACGATAATTGATTTTGTCTTACTCATTTTTGCCTCCTGCCGATTAAAGCATTTATCTTGCTGACATAGATACCGCATGGATATCTATAATATAATACTTATATATTATAAGACTAAATGAAGTTTAAGTCAATAGTTTTCGGGAAAATTTTTGCCTTTTTGCTTAAATTTAGGCTTTGATTGCGATAAACGGTTTGCTTAATAAGGCTAAAAACGCCCTTAAACGACTTATGTTTTCAATTAGACTATTAAAACGCGTTATTTTTAGGTAAAAAACACACTTAAACCGCCGAAATAAAACATTCTTTTTTACGTGAAAACGGCGCAGAGCAAACTTATGCTCTACGCCTAAAATTTTGTGTTGAATTTTGTTTTCACTGTCGCGCCGTTTTACAGCGATTTTATTTATCACATTTAAACATATCTCGCCGCTTTGTTTTTGCGGGCAAAATAAATTTTTATATATAAAATCGGCGTAAATTGCGTTATTTAGTGCTTTATATCGATTTTATTTTTATAATCTACCGATTTATGCGATTTTTATCTTTTCTTTACGTTTACGGTAAGCACGCCCGAAAGACAACCTATCACGCAACACAACATTACTTCCCAAATAAATTCTATGCCGACAGAAACGCCGCCGCTTATTAAAGCGAAAAGAAAATATGTAATCACGCCGAAAATCAAGCCCGTCAAACAGCCGCTTATAAGCCCTTTTTCGCTGCCGAGCGCAAACAGACAGCCGACGATAAGCGAAACGACTTTTATAAATTGATTAACTACTTTTACCGCCCCGCCGCTTAAACCCGTGAGTTTTACGATAAACGAGAAAACAAGGACGAAAACAAGCGCGGTTACTATTGCTATCGCCGCCGCTTTTACGCTTTTTAAAAATTTAAAATTTTGAAATAATGACATAAAAAAACCTCCGCACCTATCAAAAATGATATATGCGGAGAATTTGTTATTTATGATAATTAGTCTTTATTTTCTGCGGTTTCTTCTTTAACTTCTTCCTCGGTTTTGGTATTTTCTACCTCGGCAGCAGTTTCTTCAACCTTTTTATCTTCTTTCTTCTTTGAAGAAATTTGATAAATCGCGCTTTTATCGAATTTGATAAACGAACCGTGGTTGCCCTTGCCCGTTTCAAGCACGAAAGTGTTTTCTTCGGGGTTTACGTCCACAACTATACCGCAAATAAGACCGATGGTCTTTACTCTGTCGCCGACTTTAAGCGAGTCGAGTTTTTCTTGAATTTCTTTTAGTTGTTTCTTCTTTTGTCTGTTGCATACAACGAGCATAACGATAAA
>CAKQKQ010000091.1 GCA_934249265.1 uncultured Clostridia bacterium
GCGTAGAGTCGCTGCGAAACTACATTTCGAGTTTCGGTATTTACGCAGTCATTATATTTATATTGATGCAAATTTTTCAAGTGGTCGTTTTACCTATCCCCGGCGTAGTGGCAATAGGCGCGGGAGTTGCGTTGTTCGGTCCGTTTTGGGGCGGAGTATATTCGCTAATCGGCATATTGATGGGCACGTTTATCGCTTATTTTATCGGAAGAAAACTCGGTTATAAAGTGGCGGCTTTCGTTGCGGGAAAAGAAAATATCGACAAGGGTTTGCAACTTATTAAAGGTAAGGATAAAGCGGTGCTTACGCTAATGTTTTTGTTGCCGTTTTTCCCCGACGATATTTTGTGTTTCGTTTCGGGTTTATCGTCTATGTCGGTGAGATATTTCGTGATAATGGTCACCGTTTCGAGGATAATTTCCACTTTCACGACCGCTTATTCGGTAAACGGAAATTTGATACCGTACAACACCGTTTGGGGGCTTATCGTGTGGGGTATTTTAATAATAGTAACCGCGCTTTTTGCTTATTTCGTCTATAAATACGGCGATAAATTGGAAAGTTTACTTACAAAGAAAAAGGACAAAAAAGAATAACATTATTATATATAGTTTTTTCAAGCGAAAAACGGTAAATTTTAAAATCGCATTTCACATAAAATCAGTTTTTTTACCCGTTTGCAAGACCTTTAAAGTGGGTGTAAATTGCAAGCGGGTTTTTAAATTTAATTTTGCAAAATCCAACGCAACAATAAGCCGAAAAACGCACAAAAAACGAAATAGCATAAAATAATTGTTTGTTTTACTTGAAAAATATTTGCAAATAAAATTGCGTTGTGATATTATATTACGTGGACGGGTTAATGCACGAATTTAGGGCGTTTACCGTATAATGGTGTAACAATTCCTTATTAATAAGGTTTGTAATATATTTTACGTTTAAGAGGTAATTATGATTGACGGAAGATTATTGACGGAAAAAATCGTTACGTATGCAAAACTTCATTTGCATCTCGGTGCGCTTGACGAGGTGTACGTGCGCAATTCATTGCTTTTCGAGTTGAAACTCGAAGACCCGCTCGACGCCGACGAATTGCCCGATTTGTCTTATATTTCCGACTTAAAAGTGCCCGACAGCATATATTCCGAAATTAAGCAATACGCAGTAGAAAACAACATCGTAGAAGAGCCGTACGCCGACATTTACGCCACTTACATTATGGGTTTGGTTTCCCCCAGACCTTCCGACGTAAACAACGTATTCAACACTTTAAAAGAAAGACTCGGACCGCAGTCGGCTTGTTCGTACTTGTTCGATTTAAGCATTAAAAACAACTACATTCAAAAAACCGCAATAGACAGAAATATATTGTGGGAATATAAAGACGGCAACAACAAACTCGAAATCACGATAAACTTATCCAAACCCGAAAAGGACAATAAGGATATCGCAAAATTGTTGCAAGCGACGGCTCAAAAGAGCAAAAAATATCCCAAGTGCCTTTTGTGTAGAGAAAACGAGGGCTTTAAAGGTACGCTCACTCACCCCGCAAGAGGAAATTTAAGGATTATCTCCCTTAAACTTGCCGGCGAAGAGTGGTTTATGCAATATTCGCCTTATCAATATTATGAAGAACATTGCATAGTATTCGGTAAGCATGTGCCAATGAGCATCAACAGAAAGACTATCGAAAAACTTTGCGATTTCATCGAATTGTTCCCCAACTATTTCATCGGTAGCAACGCCGATTTGCCTATAGTAGGCGGTTCGATACTTAATCACGAGCATTTCCAAGGCGGCAAGCATTTAATGCCCATGCATCATGCGGGCGTCGTTAAAGAGTTTAAAAGCGAAGAATATCCCGACGTAGAAGTGGGTTTGTTGGATTGGTACAACACCGTAATTCATCTCACGGGATTTAATAGAAACACCGTTGTCGCACTCGCGGGCGACATAATCGAGAAGTGGGAAAGTTATTCCGATGAAAGCGCGAACATAATCGGCAAAACCGCAGACGGAGTAAGACACAACACGGTTACGCCGTCGGTTAGGTTTACGGACGACAACAGATATTGCGTCGATTTGATTTTGAGAAACAATATGACCAGCGAGCAATATCCCGACGGAATATATCACGCTCACCCCGAATATCACAATATCAAAAAAGAGGGCATAGGTCTTATCGAAGCGATGGGCTTGTATATTTTGCCCGGCAGACTTAAAAAACAGATGAGCGATATTCAAGATATACTCACAAAACAAGTCGCTTACGACAGAGACGCGATTTTCACCGAGGGCAACCCGCTTTACGTTCATAGATATATGATAGACGTGCTTGTAAAACAGCACCCCGTCGTAAACTCGCGCGAAGAGGCTCAACAAATCACCACCGATTATATAAATCACGTGTGCGCAAAAATTTTGGACAACACGTCGGTTTATAAAAAGGACGCCGAAGGCAACCTCGCTTTGACGAGATTTTTGGACACTCTCGGCATTAAATAACACCATATCTTGTTGAATATTTTAATATTTATTAAAAAGGACACAATTTGTGTTCTTTTTTTTAATTTTATTGTTGCTTTTTTTATAAAGATGATTTATAATAATCGATGAAATTAAATTGGAGGAGTTTTATGAACAGAATCAACTTATTACAAACTCGCAGAGCCGACTTATTGCAGGCTGGAAAAGAAATCCGCCAAAAAATAAGCGCGCTTTCCGATGAAAACAGTTTTGTTGAGTTCGATGCTTATGCTTTTTCCGAAAACGAATTTTACGGAGAAAACGCGCAAGGAGAAGGCGTAGTTACCGGATTTTTGACAATAGACGAAAATCCCTTCTACGTTGTTGCGCAAAACGCTGCCGTATGCAACGGCGGAATCAGCAAGGCAAACTGCAACAAGATCACCAAATGTCTCAAAAAGGCGGAATTAAATTGCACGCCCGTACTTTTCCTTTTAGACTCTTGCGGAGTCAGAGCGGGAGAGGGCGTAAACGCTTTGGAAGGTATTGCCGAAGTACTCGGCGCAATGTCCGACCTTAAAGGCGTTGCAACTACTTATGCCGTAGTTTTGGGAAATCTTTACGGTTCGTTCGCGCTTGTTGCGGCTGAATGTGACTTCAACCTTATGCTTAAAGATTCTTGCGTGTGCTATACAAGCCCCGCGGTTATTTCCGCAAGCGACAAAAAGTTTGAAGACAGAGACGCTGTCGGCGGTTTAAAGGCGCAAGCAAACAACAATATGACTACTTTCGCAGTTAAAGACCTTGACGAAGCGAAAAATCTTATCGTAAAACTTTGCGACTATATCGCAGTACCCGAAGAAGACAACGAAGACGACCTCGGCAGAGAAAGCGCAAATCTCAACGATAAAGCAGACGTTGACTCTCTTGTAAAGGCAGTGTTCGACAACGGCGAATTTACCGAAATGAACAAAGGCTTTGCCGACGAAGTAAAGACGGGTCTTGCAAGAATCGGCGGAACTTCGGTTGCCGCAGTGCTTTTCGACGGCGGAGACAAGGGCGTAGAACTTACCCTTAATACCGTACTTAAACTTAAAGAATTCTTGTATTTTGCTATCGATTACGATATGCCCACCGTTTTGTTTGTAAACTCGCTCGGAATTAAAGCGGATAAAGCAACGAACGATTCTCTCGTAATGAAAGAGACTATTCATTTAATCGACGCGCTTAAAAACGCAAACCTTTTGAGAATTTCCGTTGTTTACGGAAAGGCTATCGGTCTCGGATATACTTTATTTGCGTCCAAGTCGCTCGGTAGCGATTATACTTATGCTTTCGCAAACGCTTATATCGGTTTGTTTGACAGCAAAGTAGGAGCAAGCGTAGAGTTTGAAGGAGTTAAAGAGAGCAATCTTGCTCAACTTGCAGACAAATACGCAGAAGAAAATCAAGACCCCGTAAATGCGGCAAAAGACGGTTACGTAGACAACATAATCGAACCGAGACACGTAAGACAATACGTTATTTCGGCACTTCAATCTCTGTAAGAGAGGTGACTAATTATGGCTAATAATCTACTTATATCGTTTACCGAAACTCTCGGCGTAGGTGCGATAGGTTTAGTTCTCGGTATGTTGGTCGTTTTCTTGGGAATAACCGTACTCGTATTGATAATTAAACTTTTGGGCGTAGTTTTGGATAAAGGCAAAAAGAAAAATCAGCCTCAAGAAAACAAGTCCGCAGCCGTACCCGCAGCGCAAGAACCCGTTGTGGAAGAGGGTATTGCCGACGAAGTAAAAGCGGCGATAATAGCGGCTATTTCGGCATATTATTTCGGTGAAAACACAAAAACGTGCGAATTTAAAGTAAAGAAAATTAAAAAGTATTAAGGAGATAATAAAAATGCGTAAATTTTTAGTAAACATAGAAGGAAAACAATACGAAGTAGGCGTTGAAGAAATTACCGACGGTTCGGTAGTAACTCCCGTAGTTACGGAAGTTAAGGCTGCCGCTCCCGTTAAACAAGCCGCACCCGCAAAGGCTGCAACCGTACCCGCAAACGGAACGAAACTCCTTTCTCCGTTCCCCGGAATGGTTAAGAATTTGCTTGTTGCAGACGGCGCAACCGTTAAAAAGGGACAAGCAATACTCGTACTCGAAGCAATGAAGATGGACAACGACCTTACGGCAGAGGCTGACGGCGTAGTTAAATTTAACGTAGCAAAGGGCGCAAACGTAGAAACCGGCGACGTTTTGGCAGTAATCGGTTAATCCAATTATAAAGGAGTAATACGATGCAGATTTTAAACACAATTTGCGCCGGAAACTTCGGACAAACGCTGGTCAATATATTGCGTAGTTTGTGGAACAGCACCGGTATGGCTAACGGTGAGTGGACCAACTACGTAATGCTTGTCATTTCGTTTGTCTTGATGTATTTGGCGATAGTAAAAAAATTCGAGCCGCTTTTGTTGCTTCCCATAGCGTTCGGTATGTTTTTCATCAACTTACCGGGTGCGAAAGCGGTTTTGTGGGGTAAATATCCCGATAATATCACTACTGCGGAGGCTTTTAGACAAGCCGGCGGTATTTTACCCGAGGGTTATACCTTTATAGACGGTTTGCTTTGCAATCCTTCGTCTGCGGTGGTAAACTCTAAAGAGATGGTTCAAGCCTTCCTCGATGCGGGCGGTTTACTTCCCACTCAATATCCTTATACTATAACTGATGGCGTGGTTGCGGTTGCTCAAACTTACGACAACGTAATCAACAGAGGTCTCGTTTGGTATTTGTTCTATGGCGTAGATAAAGTTATTTATCCTCCGCTTATATTCCTCGGAATAGGTATTTGTACCGACTTCGGTCCGCTTATCGCAAATCCGAAGAGTATGCTTTTGGGCGCGGCTGCGCAACTCGGCGTATTCCTTACGTTCTTCGTTGCTTGCTTGTTGCCTAACTTCTCGATCGCTCAAGCGGGCGCAATCGGTATCATCGGCGGCGCAGACGGACCTACGGCAATTTACGTCACTCAAAAACTCGCACCCGAACTTTTGTCTCAAATAGCGGTTGCGGCGTACTCGTATATGGCACTTATTCCCGTTATTCAAAAGCCCATTATGCGTCTTTTGACAACAAAAGAAGAAAGACAAATCAAGATGAAACAACTTCGTAAGGTAAGCAAACTCGAAAAAGTTGTATTCCCCTTGCTTGTTTGCGTAATCGTAGGACTTTTGCTTCCGGACGCAATGCCTCTTTTGGGTATGCTTATGCTCGGAAACCTTATGAGAGAGTCGGGCGTTGTAAACAGACTTACCGATACCGCTCAAAACGGTTTAATGAATACAATTACAATCTTCCTCGGAATAAGCGTCGGCTCGAAGGCTTACGGACCTACGTTCCTTACGCTCGATTCTCTTATGATTATCGGCTTGGGTCTCGTTGCGTTCTGTATGGGTACGGCAGGCGGACTTTTGGTTGCTAAACTTATGAATAAGATGGAAGGTGGAAACTCCATCAACCCGCTTATCGGTTCGGCAGGCGTTTCCGCAGTGCCTATGGCGGCGAGAATTTCAGAAGACGTAGGAAGGGAAGAAGATCCGACCAACCACTTGCTTATGCACGCGATGGGTCCCAACGTTGCCGGCGTAATCGGCTCGGCTATAGCGGCAGGCGTTTTGCTTGCAATTTGCCCGTTATTTATGTAAGGGTATACAAATTAAATAGGAGATAATAAAATGGGTAAAAAAGTTTTAATTACAGAAACGATTTTAAGAGATGCTCATCAATCGCAAGCGGCTACCCGTATGAGAATAGAAGATATGCTTCCCGTACTCGAACAACTTGACGATATAGGATATTATTCGCTCGAGGCTTGGGGCGGCGCAACTTTCGACTCCTGTCTTCGTTTTTTAAATGAAGACCCGTGGGAAAGACTTCGCATACTTAAAAGCCACCTTAAAAAGACGCCTATCCAAATGCTTTTGAGAGGTCAAAACCTCCTCGGTTATAAGCACTATACAAACGACGTCGTAGAAAAATTCGTTGAAAAGGCTATCGAAAACGGCGTAGGCGTAATCAGAGTATTTGACGCGTTAAACGATATCGAAAACCTTAAAGCACCTATTGCTGCTATCAAAAAGTACGGCGCAAACGGCAAGTG
>CAKQKQ010000092.1 GCA_934249265.1 uncultured Clostridia bacterium
GCCATGGTCATGGCTTCGGTTTGGTCGTGCGTGACGTAAATAGTGGTCGCGTTGATTTCCCTATGCAATTTTATTATTTCGCTTCTCATCGAAACGCGGAGTTTTGCGTCGAGGTTGGAAAGAGGTTCGTCCATTAAAAAGACTTTTGCGTCGCTTACAAGCACTCTGCCGAGCGCGACCCTTTGCATTTGTCCGCCCGAAAGTTCTTTGGGACGGCGGTCGAGGTATTGCGTGATTTGCAATATTTCGGCGGCGCGTTTTACCCTTGCGTCGATTTCTTCTTTACCGTATCCTCTCGTTTCGAGTCCGAAAGCCATATTTTCATATACGCTCATATGAGGATATAAAGCGTAATTTTGGAAAACCATGGCAATATCTCTTTCTTTAGCCGTTTTTTCGTTGCAATACTGCCCGTCGATATACAAATCGCCCGTGGTGATGTCTTCAAGTCCCGCAATCATACGCAAAGTGGTAGACTTGCCGCAACCCGAAGGACCTACGAATACGATAAACTCGTGCTCCTTTATGTCGAGACTGAAGTCGAAAACCGCTTGAACGTAATTGTCGTACACCTTGTTGACATTTTGCAAACTGACATAAACGCCTTCGGGCGCGATTTTAGGCTCTTGACGGCGTTTTTCTTCTTCCTCGAGCATTTCTTCGTATTGTTTCTTTATCGTATCGAGCGTTTGTTTTATCATCGATTTTTCGTCGATTTTGTTTTGCTCACTCATTTTTACCTCACCTAAACATGAATTGCGTACTGTTTAATACGCTTATTTCGCCTATATACATTTTTTCTGAGTCGAACTGCAATTGAATCGTATCGGTATTCTTTTCAAAAATATACGGAATACGCAAATACGAATATCCGCTCGACGAGTTTTTGCTCGTGTTAGACGCAACCACTCCGCCGAAAACGCTGCCGTTTCTCATAACCGTGCAAATTATGGGTTGACCGCTGTAATTTCTGTATTTAATGCTTAAAATTACTTCTTTATTAAGTTGCGCGCCCTTGGGGAGCGTAACCGTTTTTGTGAACTTGCCCGAATAAAGCGACAAGTTGCTTGTTGACACTTTTTCGATAAGCGTTTCGTTGGTTTCTTCAAGCATAAAGTCGTCGAAATACAAAATATCGTCTTTTGCCGAGGAAGAAGCGAATTTAAACCCGACTTCCATTTTGCTGCCCGTCGCCGTAAACAAAAACTCTTTGTTTATAAGCGACGTTGCGTTGGCAAAACTTATTTCCGAAGATATCGCCTTTCCGCTTTCCCTTGCAAAAATGCCGAGTTGGGCGTTTGCGCTCGTCTTGACGTAAACGGATAATCTGTACGTTCTGCCCTTTACCAAATTGTCGAAAGTGTGCCAAACCTCGCCGTTTGACGTGTTTTTAAACGCAAAACAAGCGTAACCCGAGTGCGAATCGGGGTTGTCGCTGTCTACTATACATTCAAGCGTGCCGTTTTTCTTGTTAAACGAAGAAGTGTCTCTCTCTTCCGCGTCGTAATTGCTGAATAAAAGCGACCTGTCTTTTATAATCGGCGTGGTGGGAATTTTGTAATTTTCGCCCACTATTTCGCCGCCGTTTTCAAGCAAAATCGTCTCGAAATTCTCTCTATACATATCGACGATATCGTCTATTTTTTGCCTTACGGGATAGTTTTTGCCAACTATTCTCGCGTCGTAAGGTTTAGTGCCGTCGGAAGTGTATAAAGCCTCGTCGTTGTAGTACACGCCCTCGCCGTCGTAATAAATCATATCGTTGAGTTTTTGATACTCTTCGTTGGTCGGCTTAAAGCCTTTGATTATACCCATAACGCCCGAACATAAAGCCGCGGTGCAGTCGCCGTCGTAACCCATTATGGAAGAATATTTGCACGTGTCGAGATAAGAATTTTTGCCGTAAAGAAAACTTAAAATCGCAAAACCGCCGTTTACGTTGGGGTCGGTTTGAATATTGTCGATGCGGTAAAGCATTCTTCTTTGGTCTGCAAGTTCCGAAGCCGCGCTTTTATAATCGTTGGGATATTTATTGTATAATTCGCAAGCCAAATCGTAAGTTTTTTGCGGGAACGAGCCGTTTGGCAAAACCTCTTTCGCCTTTTGCATTACGGTGATTACGTCGTCTTCAAAATATGCAAGCGAATACATTGCCGCGTAAAATTTCGCCCACACTATCGAATCGAAATAGCCTACGTTTGACGCAAATTTATCCACGAGCAAAGTTGCCGTGTTGGGCATGCCGGGGGCGTTCATTCCCAGCGTTTCGTTTTCGATATAAGCCTCGGTACACCAGCCGTAACGGTTGCCCGCCTCGATCGTGCCCGTGTAAGGCGCAAGCATATCTTTAGAACTGATAAGCATCATTGCATCCATACCGCCGCCCCAATCGCTTACGGTGTACTTTTTCCACGTGTTTTTGATGGCGTAACTCGAAAAACCCTCTTCTTTTAAAATGTATTGATTAAAAATATCTATGTGATAATCGTCGTCAGACCAAACTTCGTTTCTGCCCGTTTGCTCGTTGACTTTTAATCTGTCGTATTTGTATCTGTCGCCCTCGCTCCCCGGCGGCGTGTAATATGTGTAATTACCCGCATAAGGACCGTTGATGAAATCGAACCACTCTTCGGGAAAGCCCGTCGAGTTGCCGCCCCAGCCCGCAAATTCGTATCCGCTTAAAAAGCCTGCGAATTGCCCTAAAAGTCCGCCGAGAGTTTTGTTGGTATACTCTTGCTTGGAAATGATTTTATACGAAACGGCGGGCGAAAAATCAGTGCCTTTATTTGTGTTGTCGCCATTGCCGCCCGTATCGCTCTTTCCGCAAGAGACAAACGTCAATGCCGACGCGCTTATTGCCGCCGTCAACGCTAAACTTAATATCTTTTTAATCATAATTTACCCGCCATACCGCTCTTCATAGTGGTGTCCATAAATTTTACAAACTCGGCAGTAGTCATTTGACCGTTTATCCAAACCGACATTTTTTGGTTGATTTGTTGGTCTACTTTGTTGTAATAAATGGTGTACGGTACGTTGATACTCTTGCTTAAACCGCCGCTTATTACGTCTACGTAGTCGCCGATTTTGGTTTCTCTTATAGCGTCGAGATAAGTCGATACGCAGTCTTGTCTTACGGGCAAACCGCCTATTTGCTTTTGAGCGAGAGCCGTAACCGCCTTTTTGGACATGAGTGCTTTTATCGCTTTTTTGTCCGCTTCGGGGTGAGTAGAAGTTCTTGCCGCCCAAAATCTATCCGCAAAAGTCGTAGTGTAAGAGGAATTTCCCTTTGCCGCAACGGGTATAGCCGCTACGCCTACTTCGCCTTGAGTATACTTACATACGTCGTGAATTTGCCATACGCCGTCGATAATCATTGCAATGTTGCCGCCTTGGAAACGAGCCATTGCATCAAGTACAGCCGTGTCGGCAGTTGACGGCATCGATTTGTCGGTAATCAACATTCTTTCAAACCAATTATACACGTCGTAGAACGGTTGAGAGTCGATTACGCAATTGCCTTGCGCGTCGAAAATGTTTTCACCTCCGCTGTTTTTGGAATACATGCCCGCATATGCGAGGAACGGTCCTGCCGAAATGCCGAATTTTTTATTGCCCGAAAGTTTTTGAGCCGCGTCGGCGATTTCTTCAAACGTGCTTGCGTTTTCCCAATCGCCGCTCGGGTATGCTATTTTATCCGTCGGGTGACTTGCGTTGTACTCGTCGATGATGGTCTTGTTGTAATAAAGCACCATGTGTTGAAGTCCCGAAGGGAGACCGTAATATTTGCCGTTCTTTTCCGCCACCCCTTCAAACGCGTCGGCGTAATAATCTCCGCTTGCGACAAGTTCGTTTTTGATGTCCGTGAGGTCTTGAAGTTGGTTTTTGTTTACCATCATGGGCATGTGCGATTCGGCAATTCTGCCGATAGTTCCGCCGATTTTACCCATCATATTTGACGTGATTTTGGTGTAATATTCGTCCCAACTGTCAGTCTTTATAATATCCGCCTCGATGACGATTTTTTCGCCTTGCTCTTTAAGCACTTCGTTTGCGGCGTCAATCATGGCGAGCCACCCAGGGTTTTCGTTTACGCTGTTCATGATAGACATTTTTACTATAGTGTTGCCGTTTTTATCCTTATCGCTGCTTTTTCCGCAACCCGTAAAACACGTCAACGCAAAAGCGGCGGATAAAACTATACATAAAGATTTTTTAATAAATTTTTTCATATATTTTCCTCCTGATTACTTCATACCCGTGGTTGCAATGCCTTGGACGAAGTATTTTTGACATTTTAAATAAATAAGAGATATGGGTAAAATGCTCAACGTAGTCGCCGCCATTATTCTGCCCCACGTCGCGCCCGTCATGTGCGTTTCTTTAAGCCCCGCAATGTAAAGCGGTATGGTGGTGTTTGCGTCTTGACCGTCGAGGTATATCAAATGCCCCATATAGTTGTTCCAACTGCCTATAAACGAGAACAGTCCCAAAGTGACAAGCGCGGGTTTTATAAGCGGTAAAATTATCTTTACGTACTTTCTGAAATATCCGCAACCGTCGATATCGGCAGCCTCTAAAAGTCCGTCGGGTATGGAAACTATAAACGACCTCAACATAAATACGCCGTAAGTGTTTATCATTACCCCCGGGAGAATAAGCGGTATAAAAGTGTTTGTAAGTTGCAGTTTTGCAAATATCATGAAAAGCGGCAACATAGTCACTTGCCCCGGTATCATGAGCGTCGCTATAAACAAACCGTACAATGGTTTTGAACCTTTAAAGCGAATTTTTGCAAAAGCAAACGCCGCAAGCGACGAAGTAAACAGCGTGCCCACTGTGGACAAAAGTGCGATTATAAGCGAATTTATATACGCCGTCCAGATAAGTCCGTCGCCGTAAGCAAACGCTTGTTTATAACTTTCCCACGTGAGTTTGGTGGTAAAAATACTCGTCGAGCCTTGATTTATTAAGTCGGGGTCTTTTACCGAGTTTAAAATCATCCAATAAAACGGGAAAATGCTTATTAAGGCGCAAATCATTACTATTACGGTAATAATCGCCGTCTTTACTTTATGTTTGTTTCTATAACCTATTCTTTTCATTATTCGTGCACCGTCCTCTTTTTCAATTTAAACTGAATGACGGTAACTATGCCGACAAGCGCGAAAAGCACCCAACTTGCGACAGCCGCTCTGCCCATATCGAACTCTCTGAACGCGTAATAGTAAATATACATCGAAAGCGTGTAAGTCGAATAATCAGGACCGCCGCTCGTCATTATATATACTTCGTTGAACATGTTGAACACGTCTATGAAAAGCATAACCGTCACGAAAAACATGACCGAAGAAAGCATAGGCACGGTGATTTTGCAAATTTTTCTGAAAGCCGACGCTCCGTCGATATCTGCCGCTTCGTAAAGTTCGGTGGGAATATTTTTAAGTCCCGCGTCGAAAATAATGTAATAATATCCCGCTTTAAGCCAAATGCTTAATATCGAAACCGCCCACCGCGCATACCTTGTGTCTTGCAGCCACATAGGCGGATTTTTTACGCCCAAGCCCGAAAGCACGGAGTTGATTATTCCGTTGTCGGGTTGATAAATAAACGACCAAACCATCGCTATCGCGACCGTAGAAGTGACCATCGGCAAAAAGAACGCCGCGCGGTAAAACTTCATAAACGGCAATTTTCTGTTTGTGAGTAGTGCAAGCGACAACGAAGTGAAAAGCGTAAGCGGAACTACTATGGCGATATATATAAACGTGTTGCCTATAGATTTCCAGAATATTCTGTCGCGGAAAATCGCAATGAAATTGTTGAATTTTACGAATTTCGGCGGGTCTATCATATTCCACTCGGCAAAGCACAATAACAGCGAAAACACGAGCGGAAACGCGACGAAACATATAAAACCTATAAGTTGAGGAGCAACGAAGATATAACCGAATAAGTTTTCTCTTCTCTTTTTCCTACTTATCCTTCTTTTCACCCAGATACCTCCTTGCGTACTCTTTTGCCGTTTCGGCTACTTCTTTAACTTTGTCGTACGCCATTTCCATAGTATCGTTGACTAATGAAATAGTGGGAATAATCGCTTTTCTTAAAGGCGCGGTAGTTTCGGTGTTTATGCCCAATTCGTGTACGCCGGAAGACCCCTCGTACAAATCGCCTAAACAAAGGTGAGAAAACTCTCTCGAATACCTTGTGAAAAGTTCGTCCGAAACTCTGTCGTGATAGTGCATCCAACCGTCGGTGTGTCCCGACTGGAACAACGGCATAGCCTTTGACAAGCCGTCGTAATAGCCCTCTCCGCTCACCAAAAACTCGGGTTTTATACCCCTTAATCTATCGCAAAATTCCACGACGCCCGTGTATACGTCTGCGCGTTTATCGCATACGTACGATGCGGCAATGTCCAAAAACGCCCCGTCGAAACCATATTTAAGCGTTGCGTCTTTAACTTGATTAAAAAGACAATCTTGCCATTTTTTGTTGGCAATGTTGAGTTGGGCGTGTTGACCGTAAT
>CAKQKQ010000093.1 GCA_934249265.1 uncultured Clostridia bacterium
ATATGACGCAAAAAGCCGACCTCGAGAAAGCCGAAGCGGACTTGAAAGAGGCTATCGGCGCGCTCACCGACGAAATGACCAAGACGTTTGACGACGGTTTTGAAAAGATAAGAACCAACTTCCAAAAGACGTTTAAAGAACTTTTCGGCGGCGGTAAAGCCGACCTCGTTCTCGACTATACCGACTGTACCGACCCGCTCGACGCGGGCGTCGAAATCATGGCAGAGCCGCCCGGGAAAAAACTTCAAAAGATTTCTCTTTTATCGGGTGGCGAAATGGCACTTACCGCAATTGCGATACTTTTCGCAATTTTAAGGTTGCGCCCCATGCCGTTCTGCGTGCTCGACGAAATCGAAGCACCGCTCGACGAAGCAAACGTAGAGAGGTTTGCAAGGTATCTTAAAAACTTCTCTAAAGACACTCAATTCATAGTAATCACGCACAAAAAGGTCACTATGGAATTGTGCGACGCATTGCACGGCGTAACCATGGAAGAAAAGGGTGTATCCAAGACGGTATCGGTTAAATTCGCCGACTTGGGCGTGGAATTTTCGGCATAACAAATTTTTACTTATTGACGTTTTTACAGTATACGTATTGTGTAAAAACGTCAAAATTTTATAAAGGAGAACAATATAATGGGCTTTTTCGGCAAAATTTTCAACGCGCTTAAAAAGACTAAAGACAGCATCGCTCAAAAGTTGACGGTACTGTTTACGGGTGACAGAATAGGCGCGGATTTTTACGACGACCTCGAAGAAATACTTATTTCGTCGGATATTTCGGTAAACACCGCAATGGAAATCGTGGACGATTTAAGAGACAGAATGATTAAAGACAAAGTAAAAGATAAAGACTACGTAGTTGCTCAACTTAAAGAAATTTTGAAAGAGTACATCGACAGAGCCGAACCGCTTGAATTGAAATTTCCCGCGGTGATTATGGTTATCGGCGTAAACGGCGTGGGCAAAACTACTTCAATAGGCAAACTTGCTCGTTATTTCACAAACAAGGGCAAAAGCGTGACCATTGCGGCGGCGGATACTTTCCGTGCGGCGGCTTCCGACCAACTTACCGTTTGGGCGGATAGGGCGAAGGTGCGTATAGTAAAACATGAAGAAGGCGCAGACCCGTCGGCGGTGGTTTACGACGCGGTGTCTTCGGCAAAAGCGAGAAAAACCGATATTTTGATTATAGATACTGCGGGAAGATTACACGTAAAATCTAACCTTATGGAAGAACTTAAAAAGATGAATAGGGTTGTAAACAGAGAATTTCCCGAGGCTACTTTCTATAAATTTATAGTGCTTGATGCGACAACGGGGCAAAACGCGCTTAATCAAGTCGAAGCGTTTAAAGACGCTATCGGCATCGACAGCATTATTCTCACAAAACTCGACGGCACGGCAAAAGGCGGTTTTGTCGTCGCGCTTTGCAACGAACTCGAAGTGCCCGTAAGTTACGTCGGCGTGGGTGAAAAAATCGACGATTTAGAAGAGTTTAACACCGAAGATTTCGTCAACGGCTTGTTGTAAACCTATTGCAAACTACTTGTAAATTGAATGTAAACACCTTGCTAACCAAAAGTAAACCGTCTGCAATTCACTGCAAACTGCTTGCAAATCAAAAGTAAACCTTTTGCGAACCAAAAGCAAGCCGCATGTAAACCTTTTGCAAACCATTTTTAAATCACTGCAAACCGCTTGTTTACAAAGCGACAGTTTTTAAAAATCGTTACGCACGCTGTAAAGGCAACAAAAGTTTGCATAACACGCAACAAAAGTTTACAAAGTTTACATAAAAAATTTAAATAAACGAAACAAAATTTGCGACTGTCAGGTAAAAATGCTTGACAGTCGATTTATTTTAATGTTATAATGGCACATGTCAAGTAAAAATGCTTGACACAATAACACTTTGGCGGTCGATATGGAAAAAGATTTTATTTATGCCGAACTTTGCGAGGTTTACGGCAATTTGTTGACCGAAAAGCAGCGCGATATCACCACGTTGTACTACTCAAACGATTTATCGCTTGGAGAGATAAGCGAAATTAAAAACATATCGCGTCAAAGCGTACTTGACACGCTTGAAAAGGTCAGGGCAACACTCGACAAGTACGAGGCGGAATTAAAAGTTTACAATAAAAAAACTCAAATTTTAAACCTTATACAAAATTACAGACAAGACAATACAGAATTTTTCGATAAACTTATTAATATTTTGGAGGAATAAAAGTGGCGATATTTTCCGGATTAAGCGACAAACTGAATAACATTTTCGGAAAACTGACAAAAAGAGGCAAACTCACCGAGTCGGATATTCGTCAAGCCATGAGAGAGGTTAGGATAGCCCTTCTAGAGGCTGACGTCAACTTAAACGTTGCAAAGCAATTTATCGCTACCGTAAGCGAAAAGGCTGTCGGCGAGCAAATTTTAAAGAATTTGTCACCCGCACAGCAAGTAATCAAAATCGTTAACGACGAACTTACCGCTTTAATGGGCAGCAGCAACTCCAAATTAGAGGTTTCGCCCAACCCGCCAACGGTAATAATGATGTGCGGTCTTCAAGGCGCGGGCAAAACCACGCTTTCGGGCAAACTTGCGCTTTATCTTCGCAAACAAGGTAAAAAACCGTTGCTCGTCGCGTGCGATATTTACAGACCCGCCGCAATCAACCAACTTAAAGTCGTCGGTTCGTCCATAAACGTAGAAGTTTTTGAAAAAGGTGCGACAAACCCCGTTAAAGTGGCTAAAGAAGCGGTCGAATACGCAAAAAAATTCGGCTACGATACGGTAATTTTGGATACCGCCGGCAGACTTCATATCGACGAAGACTTGATGCAAGAACTTGAAAACATCGTCAAAGAAGTTCACCCGACCGAAATTTTGTTGACTGTCGATTCTATGACCGGTCAAGTTGCGGTAAACGTTGCCGAAACGTTTAATTCGAGACTTGAAATTACGGGCGTGGTTCTTACAAAACTCGACGGCGATACGAGGGGCGGCGCGTGCCTTTCGATAAAAGCAGTCACGGGTAAACCGATTAAATTCTGTAGCGTGGGCGAAAAACTCAGCGATTTAGAGCCGTTTTACCCCGACAGAATGGCAAACCGAATACTCGGCATGGGCGACGTGCTTTCGCTTATAGAAAAGGCTCAAGAAGCGGTAAGCGAAGAGCAAATGAAAAAGATGGAGAAAAAACTCAAAAACGCGAGTTTCACTTTATCCGATTATCTCGACCAATTTGAAATGGTCAAAAATATGGGCGGCGTAGGCAAACTCCTCGGCATGATGCCCGGTATGGGTAGCAAAGTAAAGATAAACGAGGACGATATCGACGAAAGCAAAATCGAACGCATTAAAGCGATTATTCTTTCCATGACCGAAAAAGAACGCAACGACCCGTCGATACTCAATTATTCGAGAAAAATGAGAATTGCCAAGGGCAGCGGAACTACTATTCAAGACATAAACAAACTTTTAAAGCAGTTCGAGCAAACCAAAGCAATGATGAAACAGTTTAAAAACGGAAAGAAAAAACTTCCTTTTTAATTGATTCGACTTAAAAACACGCATTTATAAAACGCGAACCGCCGAATTACAAAATAAAAGCGGCAAAGTTTGTAAATGCAAATTAAAAACGAAATAGACCTAAAAAGCCCGAAAGGGTAAAAAGGGTTTATATACAAGTCGCGAAAGCGACCCCGACCGAATTTCGGACGGAACACAAAACAAGTAATTATTTATTATGGAGGATAAACAAATGGCAGTTAAAATGAGATTGACAAGAATGGGCGACCACAAGTCTCCTTTCTATCGTATCGTAGTTATTGACAGCAAAGCAGCAAGAGACGCGGAGTACATCGACAAAATCGGTCACTACAACCCGCTTACAAACCCTGCAGAAGTTGTTATTGACGTTGAAAAAGCAAAAGATTGGCTTAAAAAGGGCGTTCAACCCACCGAAACAGTAAAATCTTTGCTTATCAAAGCGGGTGCTATGGAGCAACCTACGAGACTTTCTCCTTCCAAAACAAACCCCAAGAAGAAAAAGAAATAATTAAAGAGGGTGCGTAAATGTTAGACCTTATCAAATATATAGTAGAGAGTTTTGCCGAGAAGAAGGACGAAATAGAGTATCTTGTCGATGAAACCGACAACGCGATAAACGTTACCGTAGTATTAGACGAAAGCGATATGGGTAAAGTTATCGGTCGTCAAGGCAAAATCGCAAAGGCTCTTCGTACTATCGTTAAGGCAGTTTCGTCCAAGCAAGATAAAAAATACAACATCGAAATAAAGGAAAAGGGAGAAGTTAAATAATTTCCCCATAAAAGACAAGGAGGAATAAATTTTATTTCTCCGAATTTTTTATATTTATTTTTTTATGCAAAAAAATCTTATTATAGGTAAAATTTTAAAGCCGCACGGAATTAAAGGCGAGGTCAAAGTTCAACTTTTGGCTGACGATTTCGACTCGGTAAAAAAAATACGCAACGTAAAAATCGACGGAGAGGAGTATAAAATTATGTCCTCTCGTTTTGCGTGCGGCGATTGGTATATCTCTTTAAGGGGTATTGCCGACCGCAACGCCGCCGAACTTTTAAGGCAAAAAGAAATTTTCGCCGACAGAGACGACATTGCAAAACCCGCCGAGTCTTACTTTATCGAAGATGTACTCGGCTGTTCGCTCGTGCTTGACAGCGGCGACGAAATTGGCAAGATTACAGATATCGTATGCTCCAATGTTGACATTTATTACGTTTCTTTAACGGGTGGCGGCACTTGCGTTTTCCCCATGCTTAAAGACCTTATTGTTTCTTTCGATATAGAAAACAACAAAGTCGTCGTTAAAAAAAGTAGGTTCGACGAAGTTGTGCTTTACGAAAAAGGCGGTGCATTATGAAAATCGATATACTCACGCTTTTTCCCGAAATGTTTACGCCGCTTTACGAAAGTATAATCGGTAGGGCGCAAAAGGCGGGCAAAATCGAAATTAAAATTACCGACATAAGAGATTACACGCTCGACAAACACCGCAAGTGCGACGATTACCCCTTCGGTGGCGGCGCGGGAATGGTGCTTATGCCTCAACCCGTTTGCGACGCTATCGAGGCGGTTGACCCCGAGCATAAGGCTTATAGAATTTACACTTCGCCAAAGGGCAGAACCTTTCATCAAAAAATGATAAACGAGTTTTTGCCTAAAGAACATATCGTCATTTTGTGCGGACACTACGAAGGCGTTGACCAAAGGGCTATCGATATGTGCATCGACGAAGAAGTGTCGATAGGCGATTACGTGCTTACCGGCGGCGAACTTCCCGCAATGGTTATTACCGACGCTATCGCAAGGTACGTTGACGGAGTGCTTGCCGGCGATTCGTTAAATCAAGAAAGTTTTACCGACAATTTGCTCGAATATCCGCAATATACCCGTCCGCAAGAATTTCGCGGAGTAAAAGTGCCCGACGTGCTTACTTCGGGAAATCACGGCGAAGTCGATAAATGGAGAAGAGAGCAGTCTATAAAACTTACCGAAAAATTCCGTCCCGACTTACTTAAAAAGGACAAGACGGAGTAAATTTGCGGTATTTTGTGTGGAAAAAACGAGGCGTTAATACGCTTTTTAGTGCGCAAAATGCGCCAAGCAGTGTTAAACACTCGGCGTTAAATACATCTAAACGCGGTAAAAAGTGGCTTTAAATGCGCCTAAACATAAGTAAAAATCAAAGAGTAAAAACGATAAAATCAACGAAATTTGCCGACCGCAAGGTCGGTTTTATAAAGATTAAGGAGGGTGTTATGCAACTTATACAATGGTTTCCGGGGCATATGACAAAGGCGATGAGAATGATGGAAGAACAAGTCAAACTCGTCGACGGAATAATTTACGTGCTTGACGCCCGCGCCCCTTTCGCGTGTATCAACGCAAAACTCAACGCATTGTTCGGAACAAAGCCCGTTGTTTACGTGCTTAACAAAAGCGATTTGGCTGACGAAAAGGGCAAAAAGGCGGCTTTAAGTGCATTTGAAAAGGAAGGCAAGTGCGCCATCGTCGTAAACGGAACGATTAAAAGAGATAGCGAGCAAATCGTTGAAAAAATGCGCTTTTTACTTAAAGATAAAATAGACAGAAACGCTCAAAAAGGTGTCGTGAAAACCGTGCGCGTAATGGTTGCGGGCATACCCAACACGGGTAAATCCACCATTATCAACACGATAAGCGGCGGTAAAAAGGCTCAAACGGGCAACAAAGCGGGCGTTACTAAATCGAAACAGTGGATAAGACTCGACACCTTTGAAATGCTCGACACCCCCGGGACTATGCCGCCGAGTTTTGAAAATCAAACTTTGGCTAAATATCTCGCGTATATCGGCAGCATCAATGACGATATTCTCGACCTTCAAGACTTGTGTCTCGAACTTATAAAGGACCTTCAAAACTTATACCCGAATCTTCTCGACGAAAAGTATAAAATAGACTCAAACGGAAAAGAACCTTTGCAAATTTATGAAGACATTTGTCT
>CAKQKQ010000094.1 GCA_934249265.1 uncultured Clostridia bacterium
ATGTTGAGTTATACCGCCCGCTTCGCCCGCGGTTACGTTGGTACTTCTGATTCTGTCGAGAAGCGAAGTTTTACCGTGGTCAACGTGACCCATAACCGTAATAACGGGAGGACGCTTGATGAGATTTGCTTCGTCGTCGCCCTCGGAATCAAATTCTTCATTCAATACGTCTTCGGCAGACTTTGCAAGTTTAAGTTCCAACTCGATATTAAGGTCTGCGGCGATAAACCCAGCCGTATCGTAATCTACGGAGTCGTTTATCGTCTTCATTATGCCTTCTTTGAAAAGGCGTTTAGTGATGTCTATCGCGGTAATGCCGAGTTTTTCGGAAAGTTCTTTAATG
This sequence comes from uncultured Clostridia bacterium, assembly GCA_934249265.1. GTDB lineage: Bacteria > Bacillota > Clostridia > Christensenellales > Borkfalkiaceae > CAKQKQ01. The sequence goes on from CAKQKQ010000094.1 coordinate 344, forward strand.
GGGATAATTTCCTTTGTGATTACCGCTTTTTCGATTTTAACGGTTTGAGTTTTACCCTCGTCTTTCTTTTGCTTTTTAACTCTCAATTTTCTGTATCCCGACTTATCCTCGTCGAAATCGTCGATAGATACTTGAGTTTTTATCAAAGACTTTTTATTGATAGACTTTTTATCTTCATAATTTTTGTCGCTGTTTTTCTTTTTGTTGCCGTAACTCTTGTTTTCCTTGGGTACGAAAGCGACTTCTACTTTAGGCGCGCCGCCCTTGTTTATACTCGGCTTGCCGAGCGTAGGTCTTGCGCCGTCTTTGTTTTGAAGAGGTCTTTGTTGACCGTCTTTTTGTTTAAACGGTCTTTCTCCGTTGGGTCTTTGACCTCTCGGAGTATACTGCTTTTCTTCAGAAGGTACGTATTCCCTTCTGAAACCGCTCTTTTGAGCCGACTGCATTTGTTGAATTTGCTCGGGAGTCATACCCCTTTTGCGCATAAGTTCCGCTTGACGAGCGGCAATATCCGCTTTTTTGCGTTCTGCGGCGAGTTTAGCCTTTTCTTCGGGAGAAAGATTTGCTTCCGCTTCGGCTTGCGCCTTTTCTTTGGCTATTCTTTCCTCTTCTTCTTGCTTTCTTTTAAGTTCGGCTGCCTTTTCTTCTTCGAGACGTTTTGCCTCTTCTGCCGCGGCGGCTGCTTTAGCCTCTTCTTCGGCTTTATTCTCCACTTGCGCCGTTTCTGCCGCTTCTTGTATGGGCTCTTCGACCGTTTCTTCGGTCTTTTTCGCCTTTTTAGCCCTCTTTTTCTTTTCGGGAACTTCTTCGACTGCGGGCGCAGCGGTAATTTCTTCTTTTACTTCCTTAATTTCTTCGGTCGGCTCGACGGTTTCTTTAGCGGGAGCAACTTCTTGAGTTTCGGTTGCCGAAAGTGCTTTCACCTTCCCGTTGACGGTTTTACTCATTTCCGAAAGAACCTTTAAAGATTTTTGAACTTCGTCTAAAAGAGCGTCCACCTTTTTTGCTTTAGAAATTTCGTTAAGCGATTTGATGAACACAATCTCTCTTTTTTCTTCTCTTTTTTCTTCCATGTCTAAACCTCCGTAATCTCGCCGATCGTGTCGTCGGTATTATCAATAATTGCCCTTGCAAGATTGGGCTCGCATACGGCGCACAATTTACAATTTGCCTTATGCGTGATATTTTCAAGCAAGTCCCCTTTTAAAATCAAAAGCGGACAATTAAATTTTTTTTGTAATTTTTGCGCGTCCTCAAGCGTGTTTTTCGACGCCGAACTACACAATATCAATAAGTACACGTCCTTTTTCAACGTTTCGACAACGTTTACTCCGCAACGCAGTTTTTTCGCTTTAATTGCAAAGCCGACGTAAGAATTAATTTTGCTCAACACCGTTAAACGCCTCCGCAATGCCGTCGTAAACCGAATTAGGCACTTCGCATTTGAAAATTTTGTTTAAAAGTCGAGCCTTACGCAGTTTTTGCAAGCACTCTTGCTTGTCGCAAATATACGCGCCTCTGCCGTCGCTTTTGCCAGTTTTATCAAGGAATATATCGCCGTTTTTGTTTTTTACGATGCGATACAATTCCTTTTTAGGCATTTCGGCTCGGCACGCGATACAAGTCCTGAGCGGAACTCTTTTTTCTGTCATCGTCGAGAATTATTCCTCCGTCTCTTCCTCTAACTTCGTTTCGCTTTCCGCTAAAGCCTTGGACTCGCTCTTTACGTCGATTTTCCAACCCGTGAGTCTTGCCGCAAGTCTTGCGTTTTGACCGTTTTTACCGATCGCAAGCGACAACTTGTCGTCGGGTACGATTACGGTTGCGACCTTTTCGCCCTCTATTGCGGAAACTTTAAGTACCTTTGCGGGAGACAACGCCTTTGCGATATATTCGAGCGGATCTTCGCTCCACAAAATGATATCGATTTTTTCGCCGTTGAGTTCTTCGACGATGGCATTTACTCTCGACCCCCTCGTGCCGACGCATGCACCTACCGGATCGATAGTCTTGTCTTCGCTGTAAATAGCGATTTTAGTCCTTTGACCAGCCTCTCTCGAAACGGACTTGATGACGACTTGACCTTGCTTGATTTCGGGCACTTCGTTTTCAAAGAGTTTTTTAACGAGTCCGGGTGCTGCTCTCGATACGAGAACTTGCGCAACCTTGCCCGTATTTTTTACCTTTTTAACGTAAACTTTAAGTTTGTCGTTTACTTCATACTTTTCGCCCGGAACTTGGTCTTGCGGAAGCATTACGCCGTCGATGGTGCTGTCGCCGAGTTCAACGTAAACGTTGCCGTTTTCAACCTTTCTCACTATGCAAGTATGAATTTCGTTTTCTTTATCTTCGTATTCTTGAATGGAATTATCTCTTTCGGTCTCGCGGAGTTTTTGCAAAATGACTTGACGCGCCGTTTGAGCGGCGATTCTGCCGAAGTCCTTGGGTACGAATTCTTTTTCTACCGTATCGCCCAACTTGTAAGACTTTTTAATGAGTTTTGCGTCCTCTAAAGAAATTTCGTTGTCGGGATCGTTCACTTCGTCGACGATCGTCTTTACCGAGTAAAACTTAACCGCGAATTTTTCGGGATTCATTTTAATCACGACTTTACCGGTATTTCCCGTATGCTTTTTATAAGCGAATACAAGCGCGTTTTCAAGCGTTTCTATCATCGTTTCGGGGCTTATGCCTTTTTCTCTTTCTAAATCTTCAAGTGCGCTAAAAAATTCTTTATTAGTCATTTTTATCTCCTTCATCGTCAAATTTAATCGCTTCGTTTATCTTTGCGATTTGTGTAAGCGAAAACAAAATTTCTTCTCCGCCGTTTTGCTTTATCTTTACGTTTTTACCGTCGTAATCTATAAGCGTGCCTTCAAAATATTTTACGCCTTTTATGGGCGCGTAAAGTTTAACTTCTACGTCGAGACCCAAATGTTTTTCAAAATCTCTGTCGGTTTTAAAAGGTCTGTCAAGTCCCGGGCTTGAAACGTTTAAAGTATACGACGCGCCGAATGATACGTCGATATCGTCTAAAATCGGCTCAATTGCCCTATGAAAAACCTCTAAAGTGTTTAAATCTATGCCGTCCTCGGTGTCGCAAAAAATCGTCAACGAGGGATTCTTGCTGATTTTGCACTCTATATCGACGATTTCGATATTCATTTCGTCGGCTGTTTTTTGTATTGCCTTGCGTATTTCTTCGGCATTTAAAAACTTCATTTTACCCTCTTTTTACCGCTGTTTATACATAAAAACCGCGATACAAAACATTTGAGAGTGGTCACCGACCACTCTCAATACTAAAAACTTTAATATTTAAGATGTCTATATAATAACACTATTTCAAACGTTTGGCAAGCATTTTTTTATCTTTATTAACTCTAAAAATACTTTTGCCGTCGCATAAGCGTCGTTCCATGCCCTGTGGTGAACGAGTTCGATGCCGAAATAGTCTGTTAAGTTGTTGAGTTTGTGGTGTCTTAAAGACGGCAACACTTCTCTTGCGAGCGGCACTGTATCGATAATCGGGTTGTTGTAGATATAGTCTTGCTCTTTTGAAAAATGTTTTATATAGCCCATATCGAAGGGGGCGTTGTGCGCGACTATGTACGCGCCGTCGCAAAACTTAAACAAGTCGGAAGCGATATCTTCAAACGACGGACAGTCTTTTACCATTTCGTCGGTTATGCCCGTAAGCGACACTATCTCTTGCGGTATGCTTCTGCCGGGGTTTAACAAACTGCTGAACTTTTCACAAATAATTCCGTTTTTGATTTTTACCGCGCCTATTTCGGTTATTTTATTTCCGTCGGCAATTTCGATACCCGTAGTCTCTATATCGAGTACGACGAAAACGTTGTTTTTCACACATTCGGGAAGTTGTTTTTCTTCCTCTAAAAAGTTGTTTTGGCTTATGCTGTCGATTTTTTCGGGGAAAATGACTTTATATTCGTCGGCGGGAGCGCGCGACGGTTTTTCCATAGGCACGAAATCGAGCGGCAATCTGCATAAGTTTACCGATTTTATCCTTAAATCGGCATAGCCGTTGTACGAACCGACCTCTCCCTTGATAATTACTTGACTGCCGACGAAAAGTTTTTTCGCCTTGTCCACGTTTGATTTATTGGTGAAAAGTCTGCCCGTGATTCTACCCGTTCTGTCGTACAACTCTATCACGAAATAAGGCTTGTCTTTTTTTGTCTTTAATTCTTTAATCGAAGTAATTTCGCCCGCAAGCGCAACCGCCCCCGTGTTGGGTTTTACGTCCGCTATGTACATTGCAAGGTCGTTGTCGTCGTTGTCGAAGAGTTTTGTCACGTCGCTTACCTTAAACGTGCGGAAAATCAAACGCTTAAAATCGGAATCGGTGAGTTTTAATTCGAGCATCTGCTTATCGACGGGTGTGCTGCCTTTACTTTCGTAAATAATTTTAAAACTTTCGCAAAAGTTGTTGCCTAAATAATTTAAAATATCCTCGTCTATTCCGTTTGACTCGAAATAATCTATCGCGTCGTCCTCGAGTTTTAAAGTGATGATAATTATGTCCGACTGAGAATTTACCGAAACGTCGCCCATACTTACCGAGTGCGCGAGCGAGCGGCAATTGTCTTTTATGTAATCGTAAACTGCTTTCACGACGAGATTATCGTCCGCCACCACCTTTCTGACGGAAACTTCTACTCCGTCGAAACTGCTCGGCACGTACTCGTCTATGATTTTTTCAACTTTTTGTTTTACCTCGTCAGAGACTGCCTTGTCGCAAATCATGTTAAAACGCACCGTAAAATTTCCTTTATATACGGTGATGTGACTGAATTTTATGTGCGCGACGCTTTCGTCTACGGCGCGTATTTGTTCTAAAATTTTCTTTTGCGTTTTATTTTGACTCGACAAGTTTATCTATTTCCTCTTTAATTTGTTTTTCTACTTCGTCTAAACTTACTTTTTTATATACTTCGCCGTTTTTAAAAAGCGCGCAACAGTTAGTGCCGCCCGCCACCCCGAGGTCGCAGTCTTTCGCTTCCCCCGGTCCGTTGACGACGCAACCCATTACCGCTATTTTAAGCGGCTTTTTTATATTTGCCGTATTTTCTTCCACTTTGCGCGCAAGACCTATACAGTCGTAAGAAGTGCGCCCGCACGTGGGGCACGAAATGACTTCTACGTAATTTTTATCGAGCCCTACCGCGCGTAAAATTCTTTTAGCCGATATTACTTCTTGCACGGGGTCGGCTGTAAGCGAAACTCTTATAGTATCGCCTATGCCGTCTAAAAGCAAACTGCCTATGCCTATGCTGCTTTTCACTATACCGCTGTCGTAAGTACCCGCTTCGGTCACGCCGACGTGTAAAGGATAATCCGTTTTTTGCGATAAATATTTATACGCTTTTACCGTAAGCGGAACGGAAGACGCCTTTGTGGATATTACTATATTGTCTACACCGAACTTCTCTAATATAGCCACGTTTTTAAGCGCGCTTTCCACAAGAGAAATTTCGTTTTTGCCGTACTTTTGCAAAAGTTCTTTCTCTACACTGCCCGTATTAGAACCTACCCTTACCGCAACGCCGTAGTCTTTAATCGCTTTTGCCACTTCTTCCACGTTTTTATCGCAACCGATATTGCCGGGGTTTATTCGCACTTTATCCACTCCGTTTTCAATAGATTTTATAGCAAGTCTATAATCGAAGTGTATATCTGCCACAAGCGGAATGTGTATTCTTTTTTTAAGAGATTTTAAAGCGTCGGCGTCGGCTTCGTCTTTTACCGCGACGCGTATTATATCGCAACCCGCATTTTCGAGCGCAAGTATTTGCTCAACCACCTTGTCTACGTATTCGGTCTTGATATTAGTCATCGACTGAATAGCGACGGGGTTGCCTCCGCCTATAATCGTTTTACCTATCTTTACGGTTTTAGTCATAATTATTTATTCATTTCGTATAAAATACGCAAACCTTCCAATGTAAGCGTTCTGTCCATTACGTCAATGCTCTTCGACTCGTTTTAAATAAACTGACCGAGACCGCCCG
>CAKQKQ010000095.1 GCA_934249265.1 uncultured Clostridia bacterium
TTTGTGGACATAACGAGTTTTTTCGTCTCTTTGCCCGTGTACACGGCAAAAACAACCTCGTCGTTATTTGGTTGATTTATCTTATTGACTTTGCCGCCGATAAGCGTTGTATTAAGTTCCGAAATAATCGCTTTAAGCGTAAATGCGTCTTGTGGCATGGTTACCTCTAAAAGAAAAAACAAAATTTTGCGTATTCAAATACGCCGAACGTGTTTTAAATTGCATTGAAAGTATTTTCAAATTGCGTCAAATATTTTTTAATAAGTCGAACACAATTTTATTTGCATTGAAAACGTTTTTAAATGCGCCGCCCGCATATTTAAACGCGTATTTAATTGCAACGCACGAGTACAACGCACGCAATTTTAAATAGGTCAACACGATTTTAAATTGTTTCACACGAGTTTTAAATAGGTCAAACATATTTTCAAATAAGTCAAAAACGTTTACAAATATGCCGAAATCGGTCTTAAACGTGCCGAAACGACGGTTTTATTATATAATAAATCAAAATATTTGTAAATTGTTTGCGTATTGATTTGCAATATTTATAAAGATATGGTAAAATATTTTGGCAATTAAAGACGATTGATTAAATTGTTGATTTTATTTAGGAGAGAGTTATGAAGTACACTTACAAAAACGTGGAAAACAGCAAAGTCAAAATCGAAATCACTTTGACGGAAAAAGAATGGAAAGAAGCGCAAGAAAAAGCATACCAAAAGACCAAGGGCAGATACAACGTCCAAGGTTTTAGAAAAGGACACGTTCCGATGAATATGCTTATCAAACTCTACGGAGAAGGAGTATTCTTTGAAGAGGCTATAAATATCGCTTTACCCGAGTATTATTATCAAGTACTCGATAAAGAGCCGACTATCGAGGCTATCGACAGACCCGAAGTGGATATCGGCAAAATTACGCCGACTAAACTTGTGCTTATCGCAACCGTACCCGTTAAGCCCGAAGTAAAAATCGGACAATATAAAGGTATAAAGGTTGAAAAAGTTGAGTATAATGTTAGCGACGAAGATTTGGAAAACGAAGTAAAGAAACTTCTTGAAAGAAATTCGAGAGAAGTCGAAGTAACCGACAGACCCGCGGGCAGCGGCGATATCACGGTAATCGATTACAGCGGCAGCGTTGACGGCGTTAAGTTTGACGGCGGCACGGCTCAAAATCAAACTCTCGTACTCGGCAGCGGCGCGTTTATCCCCGGTTTTGAAGAACAAGTCGTCGGCATGAATATCGGCGAAGAAAAGGACATTACCGTTAAATTCCCCGACGATTATCACGCAGAAAACCTCAAGGGTAAAGAGGCTGTATTTACCGTAAAACTTCACGAAATCAAAATTAAAGAACTTCCCGAACTCAACGACGAGTTTATAAAGGACGCAACGGGCGAGGAATCCGTCGACGCTTACAAGGCTTCTACAATGGCTAAACTTAAAGAGGCAAACGAGAAAAAGGCAGAGACCGAAACCGAAAACAAACTTTTGGACGCAATTTGCGCAACTGCGGAAGTTGAAATTCCCGAAGTGCTTGTTGAAAGACAAATCGACGCTTTTGTACAAGATATGGAATACAGAATGATGTATTCGGGACTTCGCCTCGAAGATTACCTTAAATACGTAGGCAAGACTATGGAAGAGTACAGACAAGGCTTTAAGGAACAAGCGACGAAGCAAGTTAAGTCTCAACTTGTAATCGACAAGATTATCAGAGACGAAAACATCGCCGCAACCGAAGAAGAAATCGACGCTCAACTTGAAAAGATGGCGTCCGATGCGGGTAAAACTCTTGCAGAATACAAAGAAAAACTCGACGACAGACAAAAAGATTACGTTGAAAACAACGTTATTATCGAAAAATTATTCAAATTCTTAAAAGAAAACAACGAAATAGCATAAAAACGGAGGGCTAAATGGCACTTATACCAACGGTTATTGACAACGTTTCCGGTTCGGAAAGGGTTTACGACATATATTCGAGATTGCTTGAAAGCAGAATTATATTTTTGTCGGGCGAAATAAACGACGCTTTGGCGTCTACGGTAGTCGCTCAACTTATTTATCTCGAATCGGTAAATCCCGATAAAGACATACAAATTTATATCAACAGTCCCGGCGGAAGCGTATCGGCGGGTTTTGCGATTTACGATACGATAAATTATATAAAATGCGACGTCATCACCGTATGCGTTGGTCTTGCCGCAAGCATGGGCGCGTTTTTGCTTTCGAGCGGAACGAAGGGTAAAAGATTTGCTCTTCCCAACAGCGAAATAATGATTCATCAACCGCTCGGCGGCGCGCAAGGTCAAGCAACCGATATAAGTATTCAAGCCAAGCAGATTCTCCGTATCAAGGACAATATCAACAAGATTTTGTCCGAAAACACGGGAAAACCCGTGGAAGTAATAGCAGCCGATACCGACAGAGATAATTATATGACCGCGCAAGAGGCGAAAGATTACGGACTTATCGACGCTATTTATTATAAAAGGAAAACGGAGGAATAATGGCAAACAACAACGAAAAATTATCCGGACTCAACTGTATATTTTGCGGTAAACCCAAAGAAATCGTCAACAAACTCATTGCAGGACCGAACGGCGTGCTTATTTGCGACGAATGTGTCGAAATGTGCAAAGAACTTTTAGACGAAGAATTGAGAGACGAAATAGACGGAGAGATAAACCTTTTAAAACCCGCGGAAATCAAAGCCGAACTCGATAAATATATCGTCGGGCAAGATAAGGCGAAAAAGGTGCTTTCCGTTGCCGTATACAACCACTACAAGCGCGTAAACCTCGCAAAAAACAAGCGTTTTAAAGACGACGATATGGACACCGAAATCGACAAAAGCAATATTTTGTTGTTAGGTCCTACGGGTTGCGGAAAAACCTTGCTTGCGCGTACGCTTGCAAAAATATTGAACGTGCCGTTTGCGGTGGCGGACGCAACTACGCTTACCGAAGCGGGTTACGTCGGCGAAGACGTTGAAAATATACTTTTGAAACTCATTCAAAATGCCGATTACGACATCGAAAAAGCAGAACGCGGCATTATTTATATAGACGAAATCGACAAAATCGCAAGAAAGAGCGAAAACGTATCCATCACTCGCGACGTATCGGGAGAGGGCGTGCAACAAGCACTTTTGAAAATCATCGAAAGCACTATTGCGTCCGTTCCTCCTCAAGGCGGCAGAAAGCACCCCCAACAAGAGTTGCTCCGCATAGACACGACGAACATTTTGTTTATATGCGGCGGCGCGTTTGTGGGACTCGATAAAATCATTGAAAAAAGGAAGAACGACGCGGGTCTCGGCTTCGGCGCGACGGTAAGGGAAAAAGGAGACGATTTCTCTAATTCTTATTTAGAGGATATTCAACCTCACGACCTCACCAAATATGGACTTATTCCCGAATTCGTGGGCAGATTACCCATCGTAGTGGGTCTTTATCCGCTTGACGAAACCGCTCTCGTAAAAATAATGACCGAGCCTAAAAACGCGATAATCAAGCAGTATAAAAAACTCGTGGGTATCGACAACGTAGAACTCGTCATTACCGACGACGCCGTTTCGGAAATCGCTAAAAAGGCGATGACGCTTAAAACGGGCGCAAGGGGACTTCGCACCATATTTGAAAACATAATGCTCGACAGTATGTACGATTTGCCGAGTATTTCCGGCGCAAACAAACTCGTCATCGACGCGGACGCCGTAAAAGGTATAAAAAAGCCGCAAATCATCAAAGAAGAAATAGCGTAACAAAAAACGCTAAACAGCAAAAAAACAAAGGTCGCTTTTTCGGCGACCTTTTTACATAACTTTTCGCTCGATAGAAAAATTTTAGGCGAAAAAACGGCAAAACGGCTTAATTTTAAGTAAAAGAAATGAGAATATTTGACGAAAATTTCTTTTTATGCGGCTATAAAAGTGTAATTAACTTTACAATTAATTATAATTATTATATAATAATGTAAAAAAATAAGAATACCGTTTTGTTTTTATGTGTTTGTTTTTGCGTAAAGTGAACGCTAAAAACGAATAAAATTAATAAAAACGAATAAAAACGGTTTTTCTCACAAAATAAGATAAAAATTTAACGTTAAGAGGTGCGTTATGGCAGATGAAAAACAATTTGTAAAAGACATTGCGGACATTAATACCGATTTCACGCAATGGTATACCGACGTAATTAAAAAGACCGAACTCGTTGATTACGGTCCGGTTAAAGGTACTATGGTTATCCGTCCTTACGGCTATGCTATTTGGGAGAATATTCAAGCGGAACTCAACAAGCGTTTTAAGGCTCAAGGCGTAAAAAACGCATATTTCCCCATGTTTATACCCATGAGTTATTTAAACAGAGAGGCAGAGCATGTCGAGGGATTTGCTCCCGAAGTTGCGGTTGTTACGCATGCCGGCGGTGCAGAACTTGCCGAACCGCTCGTTGTTCGTCCCACAAGCGAGACGATTATTTGCGAAATGTTTTCAAAATGGTTGAAGTCTTATAGAGACCTTCCCATTTGCATAAACCAATGGGCAAACGTCGTTCGTTGGGAAAAAACCACGAGACCATTTTTAAGAACGAGCGAATTTTTGTGGCAAGAAGGTCACACCGTCCACGCAACGCAAGAAGAAGCGGAAGAAATGACCAAGCGCATGCTTAACGTTTATAAAGAATTTGCCGAAGAAGCAATGGCAATGCCCGTACTTACGGGTAGAAAGACCGAAAAAGAAAAATTTGCGGGCGCGGTCGCTACATACGGCATGGAAGCGATGATGATCGACGGAAAGAGCCTTCAAGCGGGAACGAGCCACTTCCTCGGTCAAAATTTCGCAAAGTCGTTTAATATGAAATTTCTCGATAAAGACAGCACATTAAAATACGGCTGGTCTACGTCGTGGGGCGTATCCACAAGACTTATCGGCGCGCTTATAATGGCGCACGGCGACCAAAGAGGACTCGTTCTTCCTCCCGTGCTTGCGCCTATTCAAGTAATAGTTATACCCGTTGCAAAACACAAAGAAGGCGTCGTGGAAAAGGCGACCGAAGTATGCAACGAACTTGTAAAACTCGGCATTAGGGCAGAAATGGACAACAGAGACATGAGTCCCGGCTGGAAGTTTAACGAGTGGGAAATGAAGGGCGTACCCGTAAGAATAGAGGTTGGTCCGAGAGATATGGAAAAGGGCGTATACGTTCTTTCCAGAAGAGATACTTTGGAAAAACAAGAACACGCTTTGGGCGATTATGCGTTTATTACTTCGCTTCTCGACGAAATTCAAAAGAATATGCTTGAAAAGTCGAGAGAAAACATGAACGCGAGAATCACTTACGCCGACAGCGTAGACGGCATTTTGCAAGCGGTTGAAAACAAGATGTTCGTAAAAGCACCTTGGTGCGGTTGCAGAGAATGTGAAGACGCAATCAAGGACAAAACCGCCGCTTCGGCAAGAGTAATCGCCGAGGACAGTGCAGATGGCAAAACTTGCGCCGTTTGCGGCAAAAAAGCAGAAAAGATAGTATATTTCGCAAGAGCGTACTAATAATAGAAAGTATTAACAAATTTTTAATAAAATCGAGCAAAAACGAGAAATCGCGCAAAAAGCCTTTAAAAGGTCATGCGCAAAAGCGTTAAGGGTGGTAAAGTGAAAAGGAAAGCGATAAAAAACAGTCAAACCGAATATTTAAAGGCGGGTGTGTGGTATAATCCCAACACGTACAACACCTTGGACGGAGCGTTGGCGTATATAATCGCGCTGGTGGCGTTTACGTTGCTTCCGTATATACTCAGACCGATCGTGTCCGCATACGTAAAAGCGGGCGGAAGTTTATCTGCAGTTTTGGTTTTCGACGTATTGGCTTCGCAAGGCTTGATTTTATTTATCGCGCTTGCGTTTTCAAAGATAAAAAAAGTTTCTGTTTTAAACGGTGGCGGCTATACGTTCAAAATCGAATGGGTCAACATTTTAATGGCGACCGCTTTAATACTCGGCGTATATTTCGTCTTTTCGAGTCTTCATATGGAATTCGTGTCCAATATCGGCGCGGCAATTCAGTTGTTCGGCGGCTCGGCGACGACGGGCACGGTACTTCCCGACGAAATACTTAAAAACATACCCATTTTGTTTTTATATATTTTCGTATTTACGCCGTTACTTCCCGCAATTTGCGAAGAGGCGTTGTTTAGGGGCGTAATCATGCGTTCGCTCGAGGGTTTCGGCACTTTC
>CAKQKQ010000096.1 GCA_934249265.1 uncultured Clostridia bacterium
TCCCCGGGATATGCGCGCTTAACGAGGGTGTGTATTTCGCAACCGAACGATTAGAACAAAATAAACGGCGTTTGACCGCTTTGACGCAATACGTTATTTCCAAACTTGACAGTTTAAGCGGTATAAAGGTATACAGCGAAGCAAACGTTTGCGGTATAGTTTCGTTTGAAACCGAGGGCGTTTCGTCTATGCAAATAAGTCAAATTCTCTCTCAAAAATACGATATTGCCGTGCGCGGAGGCTTCCACTGCGCCCCGCTTATACATAAATTTTTAGGCACTGAAGAAAGCGGACTCGTGCGAGTAAGTTTAAGTCCGTTTAACACCGAAAACGAAATAAACAAACTGTTTTACGCCCTTAAAGAAGAGGGATTTTAAATGCTCATTTGCAAATTTTACGCCGACGTACTTGCATAGTTGATACTTTGCATTTCTATTCAATATTATCAAATTGCAATAATCAGTACAAATGTGCAATGTAAATCATCGGCCCCTTTGTGCAAAGGGGGCTGTCACAAAGTGACTGAGGGATTGTTTTGTTTGATTTAAAATACGGCTTATTTTATTATAATATACTTTTACAATCCTTCCGTCACGCGTACCGCGCGCCACCTTCCTTTGCACAAGGAAGGCTGAAAATAATGTTAAAATTTACTCAAAAAATTATAAATTTTAGCAAATTTTTGCGCCGCTTAAAATTAATCGGTTTGCCTTTTATTAAAAAGGGATTTCAGCGCATAAATTAAAAATTTTTTTATCCTTTGCCGCAACTTAAAATCCCTTTTTAAAACTTACCTCATTCCGAGACGCAACCCCTTTATAAAACTTAAACAACATTTCACGAGACCAAATATCACTCGTTATAAAAAATTTTAAGTCTTTAATTTTTGCACTATTTTGTCAAGTTGTTTTCTTTGCGAGTCGTTGAGCATAGGATATAACATAGAGTAAAACTTGTCTATGTCGGCATTGGTAAGCGTGCCGTTTTTACGCCGACGGTTGGCTTCCTTTAAAATGGCAGAGATAAGTTCGTTTTCGCTTTTACCCTCGTATTGCTTGGCAAAATCGTTTATCGTGTCCTTCACATTGTCGGCGTTTTGCGTGTTTTGGGTTTCCTTTTCGGAATAACTCATAAAATCTTTCATATCAACCTCCCGATAATTTGTCTTGTATATACATATGAACAAATATTGAAATAGTTTACAAGGAACGACCATGAATTATCTTCCAATAGTACTTTTGATTTTATTGCTTAAAAATTTTAAAGGCTCTTCACTGAAAAGCGTACTTTCTTCTATCGAAGTCGATTCGCTGACCCCTATTTTAGAGGCGTGCGGATTAAGCACCGACGTGACGAAGTTTGTCGCGAGCGAGGAATTTCAACGTTTAATCGAGGGAAATTTCGATTTAAACACACTTTTGCCGCTCGTTATGCCGCTTGTGAGTAAATTTGCGGCGCAAAACAATAAAAAAGGAGACGATACAAAACCGTCTCCCGTAAATTGCGATTTTTTTAAACCGATAGAAAATCTTGCCGACGACAAAATTAAATCGAGCCTTAAAGAACTGCTTACATAACTTTATTTTATCGTTTTTCGCTTTCGCGCGGCAAATTTTCGCCGTATAATACAATTTTACATATAATTTTATTTTAATCGCCGTTTTTAATTGGTTTAATTACCTTTTAAGTGGCGATTAAATTTTTTGCTGTAATAAGTGCGTCAACGGGGTTTCCTTCTCCGTCTTTAGATTCGATAATTCGTTCGTCGAGGTCGTGCGTTAGTCCCACGCCGTGAATACTTATGCCCGAGACGGGCCAAAAAAGTTTTGCAACCGTCATCACCACGACTTCGCCCGTGAGATAATTTGTGATATGCTCTTGCATAATGCCCTTTCCGTACGATTTGTACACGGAATTTCCGTTTTTGTCAAGGCTTTGTTCAAGCACCACGTTTACGATATTAGTATTGTTTTTCGCGTCGTAATCGAGCACTGCACCCATAAGCATTTCCGATGCGGACGCACTGTTTTCATCTGCGAGGAAAATTATTTTTTTAAAGCCGTAACTCGAGTAATCGGTGTTGGCGGTGTAATATTTTTCCTTTTTGCCGTCTTTATAACTTTGCACCGAAAATAGCGGAGTTTTCGTGCCTTGACTTTCGAGAAGATGCGCCGCAATGCTTTGCGCGATAATCACGTAACCGCCGCCGTTTCCTCTTAAATCGACAATTAAATTATGCTTGCCGTTTTCTTTAAAAGTTTGAAGCGCGCTGTAAAACTGCCCCGCCGCGCCAGCAACGTTGTTTTTCCATTGGTTTACGTATGTTTCGCCCGTGAAACCGTAAAACATACTAAGTCTTAAATAACCCGTATCTTCATCGTCGATTATGTCGGTTTCGGTGGTCAAATCGTCGTTGGTTTGGACAACTTTACCGCTACCGTTTGTTGTAAAATGGCTATAAACGGTGTCGTCATGGTAAAACACGTAGGTCTGCGTGTACTCTTGTTTTTGAAGTGTAAAGCACTTTGTTTCGCCGCCGTAATCTACGCCTAAAGTAAAATCTATATACGGCTCGATTTCGCCTAAAAACTTATCGAAATCTTCATAATTTTCAACCGCGTTGCCGTCTACCGAAACGATTACGCCGCCCGCTTTTACCCCCGCTTTTTCTGCCGGAGAATTGCCCATTATTTCCACAATTTCAGTCGTGGCTTTGCTTACGGACACGCCTATTCCTTCGCGTTGACCTTTAGAGGCTTTTTGGACAAGTTCGTACTCTTCTTTGGTGTAATAAGCGGAATATTGATCTAAAAGCGCGCCCGCGATTATATCAACAACGTCGTCTTGCTCGAAATAATAATATTTTTTGTAGCAGTCGAGAATATAACGTATACTGCGTATGTCTTTATCTTCGGTGGCGTACCGCGTGAAATAACCGCCCGTAAACGACAAGGCTACAACAAGCACGGCAACAACCGCCGACACAATTCTTTTTACCGTTTTATTTTTGTTTTGAGTTTTTTCTTCCATATTTTTACCGAAATCTTATTGCTTTAAATTAATTTTTACTATCCTTTAAATAGTCTAATGTAACCGTTATTCGCCTATAATCCACCCCTATGCAAACGTGACTACATCAAACGTTTTTATGCCTAACGTTTTTATATCAGCCGAGAATTTTATACAAAATGGTAATTATTCTAAAAGTAATGGCGTCGGGGAATTTCCTCAAATTAAGTCCCGTTGCCCTATCGATTTTGTCGAGTCTGTACATAAGCGTGTTGCGGTGCATAAACAATGTTCTCGACGTTTCGGAAACGTTTAAATTGTTGTTGAAAAACTCCTCGGCGGTGTTTACCATATCGTCGTCTTGGAAAATCGTCTTTGCCTCGGGGTCTAAAAGAATATCGAGATATTCGGTCAATTTAAACTTGGGTATATCTTCAAGCATTTTCACGAGGATATATTCCTTATAAGTATGCACGTTGCCTTTCGTCTCGAACACGGTGCTCATTCTAAGTACTGCCGCCGCTTGTTGATAACTTACGTTGATGTCGAGTAAGTTTTTCACAGTGCCGCCCACACCGATGTTTACCGCGACGTTGAGTTCGTCTTTTATAGAATCGGCAAGCATAACGGCATAATCGCTGGGCGACTGATACTCGTTTTCAAGATTATTGTCCACAAAACGCACGAAAACGCAACTCATATCGTCGGCAACCACCGCGCAGTCGAGTTGATTAGTCGTGTAGTTTTCCAAAAAGTCGATAATTTCTTCCGTTTTGCCGCTCGGCGAAGTCAAAACAAGCACGTAACAAGCAATGTCTGCGATCATAAACTTGCGCATGTATTTTTGAATTTGAAGCCTTGTGCAATCGCCGAGAACTATGTTTTTTAAATACTCGTGCTTTTGCATATTGCCGCCCGTCGATGAAAGACTCTCAATATACGAAGTGATAAATATCGCATAATTTCTTTGCGTGTCTTCACAGCCGTCTATAATGCCGATAAGGTTGGCGTTCTTGTACTTTATTTTAAAGTAGGTTTTGTCTGCGTCTTTATCGCAATAATACTCGTCGAACGATAAATCCGACGGAAGGGTTATTTCGTGCTCTTCTCTCGTCGACACAAAAAACTTTTTAGTCTCTGCAAACACGTCGATATCTATATCGGTCTTTGACTTGATATATTTCAATGCGGTAATTAATTCGCTTTCCATATATTCCTCCGTTTGTGCATTTTGCCATATTCATTATATATATTATACCATTTTCGTGCATTTTGCAACACTTAAAGTGAAAATAAAATGTGAAATATTTGTGGGAAAAACTCGATTTTTGCCTTTAAACTGCCATAATTTCTGCATAAACGCATAAAAATTGCATATTATTTTGTTTGGTCAAAATGCCGAAACGAAAAAATTATACAAAAACCGCCCTTTTTATAGAGCGGTTTTAAATTTTTATAATATTAATGTCGATACTTTATTTAACTTACACCAATATTTTTTATCGTTTGCATATTGTTTGCCATCGCTGTTTTAGTTGATATTTTATACAACTTGCGCCGATAAATGGCGTTAAATTGTTTATAAAATTGCCATTTTTACTAAATACGTATTGTGTAAAACGGAAAATTTACATTATTAAGGTAAACAAAATACCCACAAGCACGCTTATCAAATAAAGCATAACAAGCAGCACAAGGTTGCGCTTTATATCCTTGCCGTTTTTAAGCAATATCGCAAAGCCCATGCCGGCATTTACCGAAAGTCCGGCAAACAAACTGCCGAAAGTAATGCCTCCGTTTATATATAATTGAGTGATAAGCACCGACGATGCGCAGTTTGGTATAAGCCCCACAAGCGCAACTATAAACGGCTGATAAAAATTAGTTCCTTGCATAAAAGCAGTGATTTTATCTTCGCCGATTTTATAGACTATCAATGCAAATACTACGTTTACCGCAAGCACGAATAAAAACGTAGACAAACTATGTTTAAGGGGAACAAAACAATAATCATGCGCCCAATTATCTGTATGTTCGTGTCCGTGTTCATGACCGTGTTCGTCATCGTGATGCTCGTCATGCTCGTCGTGATGGTCGTCTTCATCTTCGATATCGTGATGGCAATGCACGCAGATATCTTCATGCTCGAACGAGGTTGCTCCCGTTTGCAATTTCACTTTTTTTGAAAAAATCAAATTGATTAAATACCCCGCTATGCACGCAACTACTATTTTCGTAACAAGTAGTAAGCCGAGCGATTTAAAACTGCCAGATGTCAACAGTAGCACCAATCCCTCGTCGCTCGTCGCCAAAAATACCGAAATCAACGTACCCGGACCGATTATATTTTTTTCAAAAAGTTTTGCCGCCATTACCGAAAAGCCGCACTGCGGAAACGCCCCCGCAAGCGCGCCGCATAACGGCGCAGCCTTGCCCGTGAGAAATTTCCCGCTATGGAAAAATTTAACCTTTCTTTCGGCAAGTTCGATAAGTACGTATACAATATAAATAAAAGGCAATATTTTAACCGAATCTAAAAACGCGTCTAAAATCACGTCCCACATATTACTGCCTCCTTTTTGTCTGATTACTTTTAATTATATAACATTATCTTAAATATGTCAATTTTATGTCGGCGATACTATTCTCTTTTTATATTTAACAGGCTACGTTTTGTTTAAAAAATTCGTTATTTTGTCGTTTTTACACGAAACGTATGCTGTAAACAAGACAAGATGCAACACTTTAAAAATTTTTCGGTTGTATAAAAAGATGCTTTATTTTTTCAAAATCAACGACTTTTTACTTGCATTATAATTTATTTTTCAATTGCTTTACCCTTTACTTTTTAGCAAGTCGGTTATATAATAAAATAAACCATAAACTTACTTGCAAAGGACGATAATAAAATGGCTAAAAATTCAAACAACAAAATAGGCGATAACACTTTAAGCGAAACAATTAACATTCTTGAAAAATATTTTTATATCGAAGGCAAACATGCCACGCTCGACTTGTATTACGATACGTTTTCAGAACTTATCGACAACAATTTCGGCAACGATAAAATAGAAAAACTTAACTCGGTATTGTTTGACGAAATTGAAGAAACAGTAAAATTGCTGCCGTCGGACTATAAACTG
>CAKQKQ010000097.1 GCA_934249265.1 uncultured Clostridia bacterium
TTCCCGAAAATCAAAAATAGAATAAACGTAATCAGCGCGCCTAAAAAGTTGTATACAAGGTTGAATATCGCCGCCGTTTTGCCTTCGTCTTGCTTTTTCAGCGAGATAAACAGCACCGAAAAACACGAGCCCACGTTTGCGCCGAGAATTAAATAAGCCGCCGACGCAAAATTAATCGCGCCGCCGCCCGAAAACCCTATAATCATTGCGGTAAACGCCGAACTCGACTGCATTACAAAAGTCGAAAATGCGCCGTTTAAAAACAAAAGCGTAGGGTTTTTCACGCAAAACAACGCCCTAATGAAAAAGCAATTTTTTATTTGGTTGATTCTTTCGCCCATCAAATATAAACCGACGAAAAGCAAACCCAGCCCGAACAAAAAACCGCCGTAAGGCTTAATTTTTTTACCACCGAAAGTCATCGCCGCATATCCTATGCACGCAATGGCGGAAGAAAAAACCGAAACGTTTACTCCTATCCCCGTCAACGCAGAAATTTGCCCGATAACGGTTGAGCCGATATTAGTCCCCACGATTACCGCGCACGCCTCGACGCAAGACAAAATTTTAGCGTTTGCAAAATCCACCGCCACCGCGTTTGCCGCCGCTCCGCTTTGACAAATCGAGGACACCGCCGCACCGCACAGCACGCCGTAAAATTTATTCTTCGAGCATTTGCGTATTAATTTGCTCGTTTTGTTTCCCATAAAAACAACGCTGTTTTCGCTTATCGTTTCAAGCGCGAACATAAACACGCAAAGCCCGCCGAAAAAACATATTACTTGACAAACAATAGACATATATCTACCTCGATATATTATATCCTTTAAGGCGTATTTTTATCATATTAATTTTATAAAAATAAAAGCCGATTTACTTAAAGTAAACCGACTTTATATAAATTTTTATCAATTTTACGCAATACGTATGCGGTAAATGTGACTTTACGCTTTAAAATTCGTCACGTCGTCTTCGCTTATTATAGACGATAATTCCGCCACAAGCCCCTTGCAATATCTCGCCTTTATCGACGCGCGGCGGTTTTTGCCTTGAATTTTAAGTACCACGTTAGCCTCTCCGGGGTATTGAGAAATTATGTCTAAAATGTCGTCGATATATTGCTCGTTTTCGCTTCTTACGACAATGCCGATATACTCTTGCGCGTTTTTGTCTATACGCAAAGACTCTTGTTTTTCTTCCTCGATTACCTCTACGTTGTCCACCAAAATGCTGGGGGCTTTACCCTCGCGCAGTTGCAGTTTGCCGAAGATTTTTACGATAGCCTCTTCTTTTACTTTGGCTCTGTTTCTCTCAAACGCTTTAGAGAAAAGCACGCACTCGATATCGCCGTACAAATCTTCTACGTTGATTATGCACATCGTAGAACCCGTTTTTGTAGTCATTTTTTTAGTCGAAGTAATTACGCCGCCCATAGCCACGTTCATACCGTCGTTTACGTCGAGATAAACGCTGTTGCCGTCTTCGTCGGTCTCGATATTTTCAAGCATAGACGTGTTGAAAGCGAGTCCCTCGAAATATTTTGCATACTGCTCGAGCGGGTGACCCGTAACGTATACGCCGATTACGTCTTTTTCGTGCGTGAGTTTAACTTTCACGTCAAACTCTCTTAAATTGGGATAATTTACTTCTATTTTATTCTCGTCGGTCGAAAGCAAGCCAAAAAGCGACATTTGGTTGCTCTCTCGTTGCTTTGCGATGACCGCAACCCTATCTACCACGTCTTCATACACGTTGATAAGTTGACTTCTCGTTTTGCCGAAGCAGTCGAACGCGCCCGCGTAAATCAAGTTTTCGACAAGTCGCTTGTTTAAAATTTTAGATTCGCTTCTCTGCGCAAAATCTTCAAACGAGGTGTATTTTCCGTTTTCTTCTCTCTCTTTTACGATGCTTTCCACCGCGCTGAGTCCCACGCCCTTTACCGCACCGAGCCCAAACCTGATTTTACCGTCCTTTACGCTGAAAAACTCTTTACTTTCGTTTATATCTGGTTGAAGTACGGGGATTTTTTCCTCTTTTGCGTAAGTGACGTAGTTTTTAATTTCTTCAATATTGGTAATTCTGTTGTTGAGGACGGAAGTCAAAAATTCCGGCTCGTAATAACATTTTAAAAACGCCGTTTGATAAGTAACCAAAGAATAAGCCGCCGCGTGCGATTTGTTAAATGCGTACTTTGCAAAGTCCTTCATCTTATTCCAAACGCTGCGCGCGACCTCTTCGGGTACGCCCCGCTTTAAACAGCCGTCAATAGCCGTGGAAACTTTGCCGTGCGCGTCAACCGTTTCGGGTTTTCCGTTGATGAAAATGACCTCTTCTTTTATCATATCGTCAACTTTCTTTTTACCCATCATTCTACGCACCATGTCCGCTTGACCCAAAGTGTAGCCCGCGAGTGCTTGAACGATTTTCATTACTTGCTCTTGATACACGATACAGCCGTAAGTTTGCTTTAAAATCGGCTCTAAAAGCGGGTGCTCGTAAGTGACGAGTTGAGGGTTGTGCTTGTTTCTTTCAAACATGGGTATAGAATCCATCGGTCCGGGACGATAAAGCGAAACCGCAGCGACGATATCTTCTATACAAGTGGGTTTAAGTTCTCTCAAGAAGTTTTTAAAACCCATAGATTCCACTTGGAAAATGGCGTTTGTGTTGCCCGTAGAGAGCAACTCGAATACTTTGGGGTCGTCGTAAGTGCACTCGTCGAAGTCTATTTCCACGCCGTGGTTTTCCTTGACGTATTCGATACACATTTTAATATCTGTCAAGTTTCGAAGACCCAAAAAGTCCATTTTCAAAAAGCCGAGGTGCTCGAGTTCGACGCCCGTGTATTGGCTCGTGATATCTTCGCCGTTTCTGCCCAGCGGCATATGCCTATCCAAAATATCCGCGCCGATAATTACTCCGCACGCGTGCGTGCTGGCTTGTCTGGGGCTGTCCTCGAGTTGTTCCGCAATGTCGATTACCCTTTTTATATCGGGGTTTTCGTTGTACATTTTTACAAGATCGGGCACGGAAAAGTCCACGCCGTAATCTTTGTCGCCCTCTTTCGGGTGATAATGCCCAAACACTTTCATCAAAATATTGGGGCGTTTTAAATCGAACTCGTCGCCTTTTGCGTTTTTGCGGACGAGTTTACCGGGGATCGCTTTCGTCACCCTATCCATTTCGGCATAAGGTATTTTAAGCACTCTGCCCACGTCCTTGACGGCGTTTTTTGCCGCCATAGTGCCGAAAGTAACGATTTTACACACTCTGTCCGCACCGTATTTGCGCCTTACGTACTCGATAACTTCTTGCCTTCTCGAATCCTCGAAGTCTACGTCGAAATCGGGGGCGGAAACTCTTTCGCTGTTTAAAAATCTCTCGAAATAAAGGTCGTATTTAAGCGGGTCGATATTTGTAATGCCTATCAAATAAGCAACGACCGAACCCGCGCCGCTACCACGCCCCGGTCCTACCGAAATGCCCATTTGCCTTGCGGCGTTGATGTAGTCCCAAACGATAAGGAAGTATTCTATAAAGCCTTGCTTGGATATTACCGCAAGTTCGCTTTCTATTCTTTCGCGAATTTCTGGGGTCTCTACTTTATATTTTTTCTTTATGCCCTCGTCGATAAGTTTGCGGATAAACACGATAGGTTCGTCGCCGTTTTCGGGATAATAATGTGGGAACATATATTTGCCGTAAACAAACTCGAAATTACATTTATCAGCAATTTCAAGGGTGTTTGCAAGTGCTTCTTCGTCGTCGGGGAACGCCTCTTTCATTTCTTCGTACGTTTTGAAATAAAACGAATCGTTGGGGAAACGCATACGGTTGGGGTCGTCGTAATCTGCTTGGGTCTGCACGCACAAAAGTACATCTTGAGCGACCGCGTCTTCCTTTTTGACGTAGTGCACGTCGTTTGTAGCAACGAGTTTTATGCCGTATTTTTTAGAAAATTCTCTTAGTTTCGCATTTACAGCCAACTCTTCTTTAAGACCGTGGTTTTGTATTTCGAGGTAAAAATCTTCGCCGAACACTTCTCTGTATTCAAGCACCAAACTTTCCGCTTCGTCGCATCTGCCGTTTAAAATGGCTTGCGGAATTTCTCCGCCGATACACGCCGAGGTGCAAATAAGTCCTTCGTGATGCTCTTTAAGCGTCTTAAAATCTATTCTCGGTTTATAGTAAAACCCGTCTCTAAACGCGATGGCGTTTAACAAACTTATGTTGTTGTATCCCTCTTGATTTTTTACGAGCAAAATAAGGTGGTTAAGTTTTGTCTTTCCGCTTTTTACGGTCAAATCGTCGCACACGTAAAACTCCGTGCCGAATATCGCCTTAATTCCGTTTTTTACACACGCGTCGTAAAAAGCGACCGCGCCGTACATATTGCCGTGGTCGGTAATGGCGATTGCGGGCATACCTAAAGATTTAGCACGCTTCGTCACTTGCGCGATTCTCGCCGCACCGTCCAACAAACTGTATTCCGTGTGTAAATGTAAATGAACAAAATTTCCCATAAATGCCTCTTGTGTAAATGCCTTTTTTGTATCGTAAATTATGTTTAAAGTCGTTTAATTGCCGTTTTTAGGCGATACGTATCGCTTAAAAACGGCAACTTTGTAAATTAGTTAACTATAAGAAGTAATTAAAAATAAGTCTAAAATTTGCGCTAATACGCTTGCATAGTTGACGCTTTACTCTTTTAAGTATGTAAAATGCGAAATCGTAAAACCGTTTGCAAGCAAGTTTTTAAATTCTTATATTGTCAATTATCTTCTTTTTCTTTATCGCTTATTATTTGCTTTTTCAAGTTGTCCGAAACCGCGCTTACGGGAAGGACGAAAGCGATGCCTTGCGCAACCGATGTAATCGAAAAATAATTATAAATCGATTTGAGTACGGCTTCTTCTATGTCTTTTTTAACAAGCAAAAGCATAATGCTTTTTTCGGGGTGAATAGACAAACCGAAAAATTCTTCCGCGTCGGCTTTTGCCGTGCCAGAGGCGGAAATTACCGTGCCGCCGCTTGCGCCTTCGTTTTTGGCGGTCTCCATTACGTTATCTTCAAAGCCCGAATTTACTATAGCAACAATCAATTCAAAGTCGTTTGTTTTCATATTATTTCTCCTTTATACGAATATCTGCCAAAAATCTGTAAGCGTACACGCCTATCAATGCGGAAACGGGCACTACCATGCATATTCCGTTGCCGTTTTTTACCGTTGCAAACTTAACGTTGAGTTTGTCAACCACGCTTTTGGTTTTGCTTTCGGGCAAGATGCTGAACACCACGTCTTTAGACGTTTGCGTAAGTCCCAAAAGGTCCATCATCTTGGTGGGAGCAGTACCTTTGCCCTTGGTTTTGAAATGGGTGTTTACCCCCATACCCTCGAGACAGTCGATATAAAAATCGCCTTTGCCCTTTTGCACTATCGTGATTAAAAGCGAAAGTTTCTCCAAAGAAGACTCGTCATGTTTTTTTAAAATATTTCTCGCCATAACTCCCTCCTTAAACAAACCTAATAATTTGACCGTCGTCTTTATCCAAAAGTTTCATCGTTGCGCGGCGGCGACGAATTCTCTTTTGCATAATAGCCTTAAAGCCTAAAAGTTGTATCGTGATAAGCGGAGTCATCGCGACCATTGCGACAATACCGTAAGCGTAATTCATTACGCTGTCAACACCGTGCAAACTTACGCACGCGCCTATCGCGAATTGCAATATAAAGCCCGTAGTGAGCGGTCCTGAAGCCACGCCGCCCGAGTCGAACGCGATCGCCGTATATATGGACGGAACGAAAAACGACAACCCGAGAGAAAGCAAATACCCCGGAACGAGATAATATAAAATGCTGAATTTATAAATTATACGAATAACCGACAACGCTATCGCAATACCGATACCCGTCGTCAACGCAATCATCATCGACCTTTTGCTTACCATGCCGTTGGTTATTTCTTCTACTTGGCTGTTTAAAAGTCTTACCGCCGGTTCTGCCATTACGACGAGGAAACCTATCACAAAGCCTAAAATTATAATAACGGCTTTATTTCCCGTTGCAAGTTGATGACCGAGCGAATAACCTATCGACATAAAGCCGGCGTTTACCGCCGTTAAAAATACGATAAGTCCAACGTATGT
>CAKQKQ010000098.1 GCA_934249265.1 uncultured Clostridia bacterium
GCAACGCAACAACAAGTAACATTACCGTTGATAAACGCTTACTTTTTGTGTTTAACATATATAATTTTCCTCCTTTATATTTACCGCAAATTTTTGTTTTTTCGTGCGGTCAGTTCCTTTTTTTATCGCGACTTTTTATTTTTTAACGTTTGATTTAACGGTTTGATTTAATACACCGATTAATATTGCATTTAACGCGCCGACTTTTTCGGTCGCTTTTTGCTTTTTAGTCGCTTGTCATCATATATTTAAAATATTTTTTTAATTTCGCTTTGGGTGGTTTTCACTTTGCAATTTACTGTGAAGTGGGTTTGTCCGCAAATCCTTTTGCGGACAAAGGGCGCGCCCTTGCCGAAATTTTTGAAATTTAAAGTTGTTTTTTTTGAAATTTTTAGGGTTTTTTATCGTACAAATTTA
This sequence comes from uncultured Clostridia bacterium, assembly GCA_934249265.1. Classification (GTDB taxonomy): domain Bacteria; phylum Bacillota; class Clostridia; order Christensenellales; family Borkfalkiaceae; genus CAKQKQ01. The sequence goes on from CAKQKQ010000098.1 coordinate 418, forward strand.
TTATGCGAGCATTTTTTTATTTTAAAACGCTATATTTGCGTTTTTGCACTCGCCTTTGTCCGATTTTTGCCCTTTTTTAACTTGATTATATGGCACAAATACTGCCTTGTCAATAGGCATTTTTTAATAAATGTCATTTTTTCGAGCCGTTTGTGTAATTTTTTATGTCTGATTTCATTATAAGTCAACTTTTTGCTTTGTCAATACGGTTTTTAAATTTATAGTCATTTTTTCATGCCGATTGTTTCGTTTTTAATGCTTGACTTTATAAATTCGGTTTGTTATACTTAAAAAAATGAGCGAATTTGACGTTTTTCATTGTGCCGATTAAAAAACGTTTAAAAAATCGGTGCGAAAAAATTTTAAATTTACTCTATACTTTATTTAAACGTATTAATCGAGGGAATTATGACAACAAAAGCACAGTTGAAGTTTAAAACGCTTACTAATCAAGTTTTGGAAGGCGTTTCTTATTACATGAAACCGTTTACCACAACCACCTACCCTGGTATGGGCATGCACCAACACCAATATTTTGAAATTATGTACGCGCACTCGGGTTCGTTTGTGCTGCAAATTTTTTCGCCCGATAAAAAAACGCAGAAAAAGGAAATTATACATGCGGGGCAATTCGTGCTTTTGGACGGGTTTACTTTCCATAGAGTGCTTTTAAACAACGACGCCGACTGTTTTATATATAATATTGAATTAAACCCACGCGAACCGGCTGAATATGACCCGTTCGGCGTAAATTCTATGCTTAAAATAAATTATGAATATTTGTTTAAGCGCACTAATTTAAAGCAAATTACCGACAACACCGACGGATATATGATTTTAAACGACTCTCAACAAGTGAGCGATAATTTGCAAGAAATGATTTTGCTTTTGACGGCGGGCATAAATAGCGCAGACGAGGCTCTCGCGGTGAAACTTGCCGAGGCAAAACTTTTCAACGAAATTTCAAAGTGTCTCGTGCCGCTTTCGGTGGGTACTCTTTCGTATATCCGCAAGACTAACGCGTATATTTTGGAAAACTACAAGCGAAACATCAACATTGACGAAATCGTGCAAAAAATAGGACTGAGCAAGGCTTATTTACAGCGACAATATAAAAAACATACGGGAAAAACTATTTTAGAGGCGATTAATTCGGTGCGAGCAAAACACGCCGCCGAACTGCTTGTGCGCACCGATTTGACCATTAATAAAATTGCCGAACGCGTGGGCTTTAACAATAAAAATCAGTTTAATTACGAATTTAAAATAATTTATGGAGATACGCCGTCTAATTACAGAAAGTCTAACGTTTCTACTATCGACCACCACTACGACGTTTACGACTCTAACTCGATACCCTTCCCCGACTGATTTTTGTCGATGATTTTTTGGAGTGATTGTTTTGGTTTTTTTGGGTAAGTTTTAAGTATAAATTGGTATAAAAAAAGTCTTGGGGCATTTTAAAACAAATGCCCCAAGCCTTTTAAAGTTATGATTTAATTTTATGTTGGTTGTAACAAAAAACAATCCCTCAGTCACTTCGTGACAGCCCCCTTTGCACAAAGGGGCCGGATAGAAAAACGCGGGCTTATCGATAATGATAAGTCCGCGTTTTTGGTGCTGGAGACCGGAATCGAACCGGTACGGTGTCGCCACCGAGGGATTTTAAGTCCCTTGCGTCTGCCTGTTCCGCCACTTCAGCATTTTATATGTCGTAAATTTTTTACTTGAATAGTATACCAAAAACAAAACGAAAATGCAATTAAATATCAACAGTTTTTTATCGAATTTTAAAATTTTTGTTATTCGGGCAAATTTTGCCGACCTTTTACCTATTAAACAAAGCCGAATTACAGCAGCGCAAACGACACGATATCTCAAAACGCAATTAAACGTTAAGCCGCATATAGAAGGCGAAATTTGCGCCGTTAAAGCGGCTTAAATTTAACATTTTATGTCGTTTTTACGCAATACGTATGCTGTAAACGCGACAAAACACTTATATTTAGGCTGACTGATTAGGCGCGTCAACAATGCCGTATAGCGACTTCTTTTTTGCCAATATGTAAATAGAAATAACAAGTTTAAACACAAACAAAATCGTAAGCAAAATCGCCATAAATATAAGTATCGTAAATTTTTTGCTTGCCAAAAAATCGGAAGTAACTACTACACTACCAACGCCCAAAATATCTAAAAGGCTCAAAAGTATTAGTTTGCCGGCGCGTTTATGCGTCGTTTCAAGACGTTTTGACGTTATGCTCACCATACCGAATAAAATTTGCGGAACGCCGTCTAAAAGCAACCCAGCCGAAGTGATTAAAAAAGAAACAGAAAGTGTCAACCCCATGAATGTGCCACTGTATATATCGAATTCTTCGTTAGCCCCGTTGCCCGCTTTATAAATGTCAAAACCCAACGCCCAAAGCAATATTATTGTGACAAAACATAACCCCGCATACACAAACGAAGTTATCGCAAGCGTGTTGTTTAGACTTTTTACCTTTTTTTCGTCCATTTTATCCCCAAAAATTTGATTTGTTTTAATATATACTATAATTTTGCTGTGGAAACTTCGGCATAAAGTCGTTTTTTAGTTATTAAAACGTATATAGCAAGCACGAATTTATAAAGCGCAACAAGCGTAAGAAGTGCCGCTAATATCGTAAAAATAGGAAATTTCATAAAATTGAGTATTTGTGCAATTGAAAACGCTACGAGCAAGCCTACCACGTCTAAAACAGCCAAAAATAACAAGCCTATCGCATATCTATGCGTAAAAGGCGAATTTCTCCATTTGACACACACAATACCTAAAAGAAGTTGCGGCGCACAATTTACAACCAAAATCGCGCATTTAAAAAGTCAAACGGCAGTTACACCTAATGCTAACAACATATTGCCGTAACCATTATCGGAATTTTCTCGAACAAGTTTTGCAAAACTATCGTAACCCGTAGTCCAAATCAACGACATAAATATTATGGTCAACAATACGTAGACAAACGTTCCGAGTGCCAACATTATATTTAGCCTTTTTACCTTTTTTTCGTCCATTTTATCCCCTAAATAAATATACTCTACCCTTTAATTTTATTCCGCTTTATGTTATATAAGTTTATTTTTCGTCGGAAACGTCGGTTGAAACTTCAGACGAATCTTCGGTGGAAGTCACGGCGTAAAGTTGCTTTTTAGCCTTTAAAATATAAATCGCAAGCACAAGTTTGTACACCGTGTCGAGCGCGAGAATTACAGCAAGTATCATAAAAATCGGAAATTTCATAAATTTGAGCGTACCCGCAATTAAAAATGCGCCCGCAAGACCCAAAATATCCAACACGCACAAGCCGATAAGCGTTGCGGCGCGGCGGTGAGTTTTGTCCATTTTTTTGGTCTTTACGCAATTTATGCCGAAAATAAGTTGAACTATGCCGTCTACCCCGAGCGCGATCGAACAAGGTATCCATATTATAATTATAAATATAAGCCCCAACGCTTGCCCCGCTTTTTGGTCTTCGGGCAAAGTATTGACATAATCGCTGTAAATGTTTGTACCGAAAAGCCAAGTTAAAAGCACGAAAATCGCGCATATACCAAAGCACACAAACGAGCCTATTGCCAATAAATTATTGAGTTTTTTAAGTTTTTTCGTATCCATATATATAATATAGCATTAAACGCTGTTTTTGTCAATAGCGATTTTTTTAAGCGAAAAACTGTTGCCGTTTGTTTAGTTTTGTTGCGTTGCGCCGTGCCGCACTAAAAAATTGCCGTCAATTCGGTATCGCTTATCCGCCAAATTTCAGTGCCGCTCTGCCCTTAAAATTTCAGTGCCGCCACCCTATTTTTAAGTTTTTTAAATTATTGTCGCAAAATCAATAAAAACTATTGACAAACGCAATTCTTCGTGATATCATTTTGATATCAACTAAACGGAGGTTAGTTATGGAAGAAAAAATTTTGTTAAACAAAAAACACGGCATGGCTGTGATGCTTGCCGTAATAGCGTTGTATTTAATCGCTATTGCAGGTTTTATATTGTCGGGCGTATTTTGGAATACCGAAGACGAAATGCCGATTATTTTGCTTGTAATAAGCATCGTTATTTCATGCTTGGCATGGCTTCCCCTTCCGGGATTAAAGGTTTTAAAGCCGCAAGAGGCACTTGTGCTTACTTTGTTCGGTAAATACATCGGCACGATTAAAGGCGAAGGATTTTATGCGGTTAACCCCTTCTGCACGGCAGTAAACCCCGCCGCAACCACTAAACTTAACCAAAGCGGCGACGTGAAAACAGCGGGACATCAGTCGTCTGCTGTTGCAACCGGCGACGGCGTTGCGATTAACTTCGCTTCTACTTTCGTGGATAGGAAAATTTCGCTTAAAGTAATGACTTTAAACAACAACCGCCAAAAAATCAACGACTGCCTCGGCAACCCCGTTGAAATAGGTATTGCGGTTATGTGGAGAGTCGTAGATACGGCAAAGGCAGTGTTTAACGTAGATAACTTTAAAGAATATTTGTCGCTTCAATGCGACAGCGCGTTGAGAAATATCGTGCGTATATACCCTTACGACGTTGCGCCCAACGTTGACACGACGGGCGACGGACTTGCCGACGACGGTAGTTTGAGAGGTTCGAGCGAGGTCGTTGCGGAGAGAATTAGAAAAGAAATTCAGTCGCGCGTGGAATTTGCGGGCATTGAGGTGCTTGAAGCGAGAATTACTTACCTTGCTTACGCTCCCGAAATTGCGGCGGTTATGCTTCAACGTCAACAAGCGTCGGCTATTATTGACGCAAGAAAAATGATTGTCGACGGTGCGGTCGGCATGGTTGAAATGGCTTTAGAACGTCTCAGCGAAAACGATACTATTCACCTCGACGAAGAGAGAAAGGCGGCAATGGTATCTAACCTTCTCGTCGTTTTGTGCGGCAACCACGACGCTCAACCCATAGTAAACACGGGAAGTTTGTACTGATTTGAACGATAACGGTAAAAAACAGATACCGCTTAGGGTGTCAGAAAAACTTTATAACGACCTTACCGCTTGGGCTGAAGACGACTTCCGCTCTGTCAACGGGCAAATAGAATACCTTTTGACAGAGTGCGTAAAACAGCGCAAGAAAAGCGGTAAATACGTCTCCGATAATATAGACGCACCGCTTAACATTGTAATCGGAGACACGAAAAACAAGAAAGATTAAAAATAGTTTGAAATTTTTGAATTTTAAAATTTTTAAAGCCTCGGCGCATTTAGTGTGCCGAGGCTTTTGTTTTTGTGTTTTTATATTTTTGTTTGGGGTCTTTGGTGTGCTCTGTTGGTGTGGTTTTTTGTATGAGTGCGATTTGGGAAGTGAGTATTTTTGGTGTGGTCGAGTTTAAGTATTTTGGAGTGCTTTATTTTTTAATAACACACTACTTTTTATTGGTTTGTTGTGAGTGTTTTATAAAAAACACTCTACTTTTCGCCGACATAATAATTTAAGCGTAAAAACCTACCGTATACGTTTTTATTTCCGACGCGCTGACCCATTTTAACCTATTCCAACCAATTTCACAGACTTTAAATTCTGCCGCGCTAACCCATTTTGCCCTATTAAAACCCGTTTTACCCGATTTCACAGACTTTAAATTTTGCCGTGTTTCATTGCGTTTTTTTTCTAATTAAAAATGAAATTGAAAATTATTATAAACGCGCCGACTGCGGTGAGGACTATA
>CAKQKQ010000099.1 GCA_934249265.1 uncultured Clostridia bacterium
AGATTACACGAAACGGCAACGCTTTTCAGAAAAGAGCCGTCGGGCGAAATTCGCGGACTTATAAAACTCCGTCAGTTTACCGTTTCCGAGGGGCATATCGCTTGCAGACCCGACCAAATAGGGGAAGAATTTAAGGGTTGTTTAGACCTTGCGGTTTACATGCTCGACGCAATAGGGCTTAAAGACGACGTGTCGTATAGGCTTGCAAAACGCGGCAAAAACAACGTTTCAAAATACATAGGCAGCAAAAAAGAGTGGGAAACCGTCGAAGAAGATATGAAAAACGCGCTTGACGCCGCGGGCGTAAATTACGTCGAAGCGGAGGGCGAAGCGGCTTATTTCGGACCTAAACTCGACGTGCAGATTAAAAACGTTTACGGCAAGGTAGAGACGCTTATTTCCATTCAACTCGACTTTTTGCTTGCAAAAGAGTTCGATATGACTTATACCGACAGCGAGGGCGAGAAAAAATATCCTTACGTAATTCGCCGCACGAGTTTAGGCTGTTACGAAAGGACGCTTGCGCTTTTAATAGAAAAATACGCGGGTAAATTGCCGCTTTGGCTTTCGCCCGTGCAAGTAAAAATAATAAACGTAGCCGAAAGACACGAGGGCTACGCCGACAAAATTTACGGCAGACTTTCTTCCGCAAATATCCGCGCCGAAAAAGATTTCAGAAAAGACACTGTAAACAAAAAAATTCGCGACGCGATACTCGAGAAAATCCCTTACATTATAATAGTAGGAGACAAAGAAGAGGAAGACGGCAATTTGCTTACGTACAGCGGAAGAGACGAAAATTCGGTTACGACGGATATAGAAACGTTTATTTCTAAAATAATAACCGAAAATATTATGAAAAAACTGTAAAAAACATTTGACATTGCGGTTAATTTAATGTTATTATGTATAGGCTGAAGTAGAAATTTGTTCTCGCCGTACGACGATTTAGGTTGTGCGCGCTCGTTAATCGCAGTAAATTTATTAAATTAAATTGATTGATTAAAGGGATAATTATGGACGGATTGCTATTTTTCGGCAATCCGTTTTAAATTTTTATAAGGTGGGTACACGATCATTAGTAGGGACGATTATCAAATCAACGAAGAAATCAGAGACAGAGAAGTAAGAGTAATCGGCAGCACGGGAGAGCAACTCGGCATCATGTCAACGTCCGCCGCGCTTGCGCTTGCAGTCGAGTCGGATTTGGACCTTGTCAAAATCGCGCCGGGCTCTGTTCCGCCCGTATGCAAAATAATGGATTACGGCAAATTTAAGTTTGAAAACATGAAAAAACTTAAAGAGGCTAAAAAGAATCAAAAAGTCGTCGAAATGAAAGAAATTTGGTTGTCGATGACTATCGACGTGGGCGATTTAAACGTCAAGGCAAAGCAAGCGTCTAAATTTTTAGCGGCAGGCAACAAAGTTAAGGTGTCGATAAGAATGAGGGGCAGGCAAAACGCGCACGGCGAAATGGGCGTCGAAGTAATGAACAAGTTTTTCGAGATGCTCGGCGGCGCAGCCGTAATGGAAAAGAAACCTATGTTCGAGGGCAGAAACATTCTTATGATTCTCGCTCCGGCGAAAAACTAAACGAGGTTTTAAATTAAACAAGTAATAATAAATGGAGGATATAGATTATGCCTAAAATGAAATCACACAGTGGTTCTAAAAAGCGTTTTAAGGTAACGGCAACCGGTAAGGTCAAAAGAGGACACCAAGGAAAAAGCCACATCCTTAGCAAAAAGGACACTAAGAGAAAGAGAAGATTAAGAAGCGGTACTTACGTATCGCCCGCACAGGAAAAGACGGTTAAAAAGAGCCTTATTCCTTACAAAGTATACTCGGGAGGGTAGTATAAATGCGTATTAAAAGAGGAGTCAACGCTGTTAAAAAGCGCAGAAAGATAATGAAACTCGCCAAAGGTTATTTTGGCGCGAAGAGTAAACTTTACAGAGTAGCAAGAGAAGCCGTAATGAAGTCTTTAAACTACTCTTACGTAGGCAGAAAGGCAAAGAAGAGAGATTTCAGAAGACTTTGGATTGCCAGAATCAACGCCGCTTGCAGATTAAACGGCATTTCTTACAGCAAGTTTATGCACGGTCTTAATCTTGCGGAAATCAACCTTAACAGAAAGGTTCTTGCAGATATGGCTGTAAACGACGCTGCAGGATTTACCGCACTTGTAGAAAAGGCTAAAGCAAAGTTGGCTTAATCACCGTTATCGTAACTGCCTTTTAAATGCAAAAGGCAGTTATTTTTGTGCAAGTAATATGATATATACTTCGGTAAACAACCCCAAAATCAAACTTATTTCATCGCTTAAAGACAAAAAAGGCAGAAAAGAGCAGTCGGCTTATCTCGTCGAGGGCGTCAAAATGGTCAAAGAAGCGATAAATTGTCGCGCCGACGTTAAATATATCGTCGGCACTGAAAGCGTTTTAAAAGAAAACGGTTTATTTGGCGACGAAAGGGCGATTTGTGTGGACGAAAAAGTGTTTAAATACGTGTGTGACTCGGTTACGCCTCAAGGTCTTGCGGCGGTAATCGGTATACCCGAACGCGTAAAAACCCCTCCGCAAGGCAACTGTATTATTCTTGACGGAATACAAGACCCGGGGAATATGGGCACGATCGTGCGTACTGCGGCGGCGGTAGGTATAAAAGATATTTACATTTTGACTTGTACCGACCCGTATTCGCCAAAAGCGGTGCGTTCGAGTATGAGCGGAATTTATTTCGTCGATATTCGCCAAATCACTTATGAAGATATCGAGGGTTTGTTTAAAAATCACAAAATACTCGTCGCGGATATGCACGGAGAAAACATTTTCTCCTTTAAAAACGAGGGAAATTTCGCCCTTGTGATAGGAAACGAGGCAAACGGCGTAAGCGACTTTATGAAAAACGCCGCTAATGCAAAAATCAGCATACCCATGAGCGAAAATATCGAAAGTTTAAACGCCGGTGTTTCTTGCGCGATTGCATTATATCAATTAATTTTTACCAAATAGAGGAGGAAGAGTATGTCAGGTCATAGCAAATGGGCTAACATAAAAAATAAAAAGGCAAAAGCCGACGCGGTAAGAGGTAAAATCTTCACGAAACTCGGAAGAGAACTTGCCGTTGCCGCAAAAGCGGGCGCAGACCCTGCTTCAAACTCCAAATTAGCCGACGTCATCGCAAAGGCTAAGGCTGCCAACATGCCCAACGACAACATCACAAGGAGCATCAAAAAGGCTGCGGGCGAACTCGGCAACGTAAACTATGAAAACCTCACTTACGAAGGTTACGGTATAGGCGGCAGCGCGGTTATCGTAAAAACGCTTACGGACAACAAAAACAGAACCGTCGGCGACGTAAGACATATATTCGACAAATACGGCGGAAGTTTGGGTACTTCGGGTTCGGTTTCGTTCATGTTTGAAAACAAGGGCGTAATCGTAGTGGAAAGAACCGTCGATATGGACGAAGATTCCATGATGGAACTTGCCCTCGAAGCGGGTGCGGACGACGTAATCACAATGGACGACGCATACGAAATTAGGACAAACCCGGGCGACTTTTCGGCTGTAAGAAAATATCTCGAAGGCAAGGGTATGACGTTTATCGAGGCGGATATCTGCATGATTCCCAACGATAAAATCACCTTAAACGACGAGCAACTCGTTACTTTCGGCAAAATGCTCGACGCATTCGACGACAACGACGACGTGCAAGAGGTATACCACAACGTAGACCTCCCCGAAGACGAAGAAGAGGAATAATTTTAAAATTAAATCAAAACACACCGCGTTATGCATGTTATCCTTAACGGAGAACACGCAGTCAAATCCGCCTTCGACGGGTTAAATGCCGTCTTTCGGCGGATGAAATCGCTTTTGCGATGAAATCCTGCTTTGCAGGGTTGTAATTAGACGGATTTGATTTCATCCGAGGTCTTTACATTGGATTTCATCCGAGCAAAGCGAAGATTTCATCGCGGTGTAACCACGATTTCATTAAACTTACAAAAAAAGAGAGAACATTTCGGATAGACCGATTTGTTCTCTCTTTCTGCTTGTAATAAGGGTTTGGAATTAGCCCGTTTGCACTTGACCGGTCAAATGCGATGCTTGCACTTTTTTCAAAGTAAAAATTTATCCGTTAAGAACATCGCATTTATTGCGTCGGTGTGTTTTTTAATGTCGTTTTACGGCGTGTTTTTGTGTCGTTTATCCCGTATGTTTTTATGTGGTTTATAAAGAGTGTTTTATATCGCTTTATAGATTTGTTTTTATATAATTCCGTAATTTTATATTGATTTATAATTTTTATGACGTTTTGCAAAAATGTTTAATAGTCATTAAAATTTATAAAAAAGCACTTTTTTTATGTCTCAACTATTGGCGTGTTTGTGACGGAAAGTCTTGTTTAAGTCGATTTTAAAGCCGATTTTGCATTAATTTATGCCGAAATCGAGCATATTTGCGTTAAAACCGCATAAAAAGCGTAAGTAGGCAAAAAGCGAGACTAAACTTGCCGATTTAAGGCTTGCAAAATGAATAATTGTGTGTTATAATTGAAGAAATAAATTGTTTTTATACAATTTTACAAGAGGTAAAAATGAAAAAAATAATATCGATATTATTGTTGACTGCGATTTTTGCGGGCATAGTCGGTTGCGGTCAGTCTAAGCCGCAAGCGGAAAGGCTCGACCTTACGTTTGACGACCAAATCGAAAGTTACGATGACAATTTGTTTTACGTAAACGAACTTCCGTCTCAAGACAACAACCCTCAAAAGTTGCTCGGCGCGGCAGACCCAACTATCGTGTATGTCGAAAAGGGCGAATATGCGGGTTGGTTTTTCATGTACTGCACAAGCACCACAAACACGGGTTACAGATGCTGGAAGAGCAAAGATTTGCACAGTTGGGAGTACGTAAGCGAGGCTTTGCGCATTACCGACAAAACCCAAAATTGGGGACAACACAGTTATTGGGCCCCGGGGGTAATTTACGACCCGTCCGACGAAAATTATTATATGTTTTACAGTGCGTACAGCAATAAATTCGGTCGTTTGTCGGGCGGCATAGCCGTTTCGTCGAGTCCCGCCGGTCCGTTTGTAAACCTTTCGGGCGAAGTGCAAGCGGGAGTATACGCAAACGGTCAAGCGTACGATGGTTACACCGTGACTACGGCAGACCCGATTTTCGACTTTGAAAAACTTAAAGATATCGTAAACGGCAGTTACGAATATACCGAAAACGGACCTATTAAAGTAATCGATTTAGAGCCGTTCATCGACCCGATTACGGGTAAAAAATACGTTTATTTCTGCAGAGATTTGGGCGACGGCAACTACACGAGAAGCGCGATAATGGGCATGGAAATGATAGATTGGCTCACTCCCGATTATTCCACGCTTAAACTTCTCACGTTGTGCGGATATTACACTCCCGAATTTTCTCAAGACAAAACGCCCGAAGGCGACGTAAACGAAGGCGCGTACATGACTTATCACGACGGTAAGTATTATCTCACTTATTCGTGTTTCGGTTTCCAAGACAAAATGTATCAAGTTCGTCAAGCGATAGCCGACGGACCGCTCGGCGATTTCGTAAAAGTTCCTTTATCCGACGGCGGTCAAGTAATTGCTTGCGATCCCGATTGGGATTTCTTGTCGGGCACGGGTCACCACACTTTCGTCGAGTACGGCGGTGAATTGTATATCGTTTATCACGAACACGTCAACAGAAAAGACGGCGCGGGTAATAGGGCGATCGCTTTTGATAGATGCGTGTTTATCGAAAACAATAAAGGTCAAACCATAATACATGCCAACGGAC
>CAKQKQ010000100.1 GCA_934249265.1 uncultured Clostridia bacterium
GACCATGGCTGACAGAATAGTCGTAATGAAAGACGGATATATTCAGCAGATAGGCACGCCCAAGGAAGTGTACAACAACCCCGCCAACGTGTTTGTCGCTACGTTTATCGGCGCGCCCGCAATGAACCTTGTAGAGTGCGTTTACGATAAGGGACACTTGATTTTCTCCGACGGATTTATCGTTCAACTTACCGACAAACAAATTTTACTTCACGACGAGTTTTACAAAAACGCCATAAAGGGCGTGGATAAAAAGATAGAAGACAAGGTTTACGAAAACCCCGATATCAACTTTTTGATGACTTATAAAAGAGAGAAGTTTTCGCTTAAAAACCTCTTCAAGAAAAAACAGTTTCCCAAACTTAAAACGGCAGAAGAAAAACTTGACGAACTTCTCGCCGAGAAAAAGGCTTATGAAGACTGTTTAAGCGGCAGTCACTCGCTTATTTTCGGTATTCGACCCGAAGATATGTACGAAAACAAAAGCGTATACACGCACATAAACGCGTCGAAAACGCTTTCCGCAAAAGTAAACATTGCAGAACTACTCGGCAGCGAATATCACGTATACGTCAATATGTGGAATACCGATTTTATCGTGAAATGCAAGGTGGCGGATAACGTCGAAAGGGGCGACGAATTTGAATTCGTGCTCGATTTAAACAAGATTCACGTCTTTGACAAGACGAATAAAAAATCAATATTTTAATTTAAACGGAGGGAAAACATGAGAAAATTCACAACACTTTTGCTTGTGCTTGCAATTTGTCTTACGGCTTTTGCCGCTTGCGAAACCACGCACGAGCATACTTACGCAGACACGCTTTCTTACGATGCAACGGGTCACTGGTACGCCGCTACTTGCGATTGCGAAGACGCCGGCAAGAAAGACTTTTCCGAGCACACTTTCACCGTTTCTCAAGACGGAGTTATGCAAGTTTGCGAGGCGTGCGGTTATTTTGAATATTTAGTGACGTCGCTCGACGTGCCAACTTCGCTTGCTTACGGCAACGACGCGATTACGTTTACGGCAGTGCAGTACGCAACTTCTTACGTAGTTACGCTCAAGCAAAACGACGAGGTACTTAAAACCGAAGAAATCACGACCACTACTTATGACGTCAGCGGCTTGGCTTACGGCGATTACACGGTTGAAATTGTTGCAAAACGCACAAATCCCGACCTTGTTTCTCAAGCGGCTACGCTCAACTTTACAAAGGCGTTTTTAGACGAAGACGTGCTTTTAGAGGCTGAAAACGCAATTTTAAACTCCGCGCATTATTCATACGACGCAGACGCTCACGGCGGCGCATACGCTCTTGACTTCAACAACCGCGGACAAGGTATGTATTATCGCTATTTCGCTTATTTTGCAGGCGAAAGAGACGTAAATATCGCTTACGCTACGGGCGTTGCGGGTTCTTATATGAACGCTTATATAAACGGCAGTTTTGCGGCAAAAGCGGAATTCAATGAAAACACGGGTTGGTTCGGCGAAGGCAAAACGTTTGCAACTACAACTATTAAAGTTACGTTTAACGTCGGTTGGAATGAGTTATATCTCATTAAAGACGGCACGGGCGACGCCGACAATTGGGGCGGCTGGGCGCAAATCGATTATATCGTAATAAAAGGCACTCACGCAAAAGTAAACCTTGCCGACTACGACACAAGCGCAAACGTTGTTTACAAACTCGAAGCGGAATGTTCGCAATATAAGTATCAAGCAAGCACAGTGCCTATTCAATGGAAGGATAGCGGAATTTCTATGAATTACGGTCTCGGCGAAATCAATGCCGACGGCGACGGCGCGAAATTTACTTATGCGGTAAAAGAAAGCGGCGTATATAAAGTTGAATTAGGTTACGGCGGTTCGGGCGAATTTACGGTAAAAGTAATTATCAACGGCGAAGAGAGCATCGTTACTTTAAATACGTCAAGCGGTTGGAACGATATCAAACTCGGCACTTTGTCCGAAGGTCTTACTCTTAACGGCGGCGAAACTTTCACTATCGAAATTTACAGAAACGGTCAATGGATAGTAATGGACTATTTGCTCCTTACAAAGTTGCCCGCACAAGCATAACAAAATTTAATTGCCGAAAATAAAAGACTTTAATTTTTAATGGGCGAACGAAATTTGATTTTATATTTTATTTTGAATTTTGTCATTTCAAAATTTGATTTTCAAACGTTTGTTATTTAAAAATTCGGCTAAAAACAAAACAAAGCGGTTGCCCAAAAGGCAACCGCTTTTAAAAATGAAAAATTAAACACAATTATGTTTTACGAAACTCCGTAAGACTGATTTTGTTTATAATTATAAAATTATTACGAAATACCGTAAGGAGGCAACCGAGTTAAATTATTTTCGGGTTAAGTAATATGAATTTAGACGAAGCAATAAGAAAAAGAATACTTCAACTTGTCGATGAAAACAAAACTACGTTGACGGCATTGTGTTTAAACTCGGGTTTAACGCCGTCCACGATATTCGATTTTATGTACGGAAAGAGTAAAAGTCCAAAAGTAATCACGATAAAAAAGATTTGTTCGGGCGCGAATATCACGTTAGAAGAGTTTTTCGCTTGCGATTATTTCAATAAAGTTGACGACGTAGATTAATAAATTTTTAAATCGGCATATAAAAACTCGGCGGCATATTTCGCCGCATAATAAAAAACATTAAAATAGGCGAGGTTTAACGGAAAAAGCGTTAAAATAGTTGAAAACAAGCAAATTTAAAATAACAAAAAATCGGTTACATTTATTAGAAGAGTATTCGTAACCGCTTTTTAAAATGAAAAATATATTGACAAATGGTGTTTACAAGAATTAAAATATTTAATCATAAAAAAACAAGGGCTGAAAAATTCAGTCCTTGTTTTTTGGTGCCGGTGACCGGGGTCGAACCGGTACGGTATCGCTACCGCGGGATTTTGAGTCCCGTACGTCTGCCAATTCCATCACACCGGCATTTTTTATACGTTTTGTCTTGCTTTTTCATCTCGTTTATGAGATAATAAAGTAGACGACGGAAATTTGAATATATTTTTTTCCGTTCTTGTAAATAATAACATAATATTAATAAAAATGCAACCGATTGAGGTGTTATTTTAAAAAATTTTTACGGAGAATTATATGAGCAACTTAATTTTGATAGACGGAAACAGTTTAATAAACCGCGCGTTTTACGCAACGCCGTTGCTTACCGACAAAGACGGCAACCCCACAAACGCAGTTTACGGCTTTATGGGCATGCTTATTAAACTTATCGGCGACTATAATCCCGACTATATGCTTGTCGCTTTCGACAGAAAAGAACCTACTTTCCGTCACAAAATGTACGCCGAGTATAAGGGCACGCGAAAACCCATGCCCGACGAACTTCGCCCTCAAATCGGCTTGCTTAAAGAAACGTTAAAAACGCTTGGCATTTGCGCATACGAAAAAGCGGGGGTAGAGGCTGACGACATAATCGGCACGCTCGCAAAAAAATTCGACTTGACGACGTATATCGTCACGGGCGACAGAGATAGTTTTCAACTTGTCGACGAAAGCACCACCGTGCTGTTTACAAAGCGCGGCATAACCGACCTCGACGTGATGACCAACGAAAATTTCTACGGCAAAATGAAGGTCACGCCCAAGCAGATAATCGACCTTAAAGCGTGCATGGGCGACAGTTCCGATAATATCCCGGGCATCGCGGGAGTCGGCGAAAAAACGGCCGTTGACCTCATTGCGAAATACGGTTCGCTTGACGGCGTTTATGAAAACGTAGAAGAGATAAAAGGCAAACTTAAAGAAAAGGTTTTAGCCTCTAAAGATATCGCATATCTGTCGCGTTCGCTCGCAACGATTGACGTAAACGTGGAAATTCCGCTTGAATTAAACGATATGAAATTTTCTTTCCCGTTCCCCGAAGCGGCGCGCAAATTCTTTGTTAAATTAGAGTTTAAAAACATTTTAAAGCGCGACGGAATTTTTGCAGAGTCTACGCAAGAAGAGCATATTGCCGCCGCAAAAGTCGATGTGCAAACCCTTGAAAATTACGAAGACCTGACAAAACTCGACGGCATAAAAAAAGCGTGCGTGTATATCGATAAAGACGTGCATATTTATGCTTTTGAAAACGTCGAATACACGGTAAAAATAAGGGAAAACCTTTTAGATTTCGGTTTTTCTCTCGACGAGGTTATCGAAAGATTAAAGCCGTTTTTTGAAGATAAAAATAGTTATATCGTCGTTTACGATAAAAAGTCGTTTATGCATTTTTTGCAGTCGTTAAAAGTAGAGTTAAAGGCACAGTGCGACGACGTTATGCTTGAAAAATATCTCGCCGACTTTTCGGGTAAAGAAGAAACCGTGCCCGAGATAATCGAGTATTACGATTACGACCTAACGACCCCCGCATATTCGCTTTATTTAATGCACGAATCGTTAAAGGGAAAAATTGCCGAACAAGACATGCAAAAACTGTACAGCGACGTCGAATTGCCCCTTTGTAGCGTGCTTTTCGACATGGAAAATTGCGGTTTTAAAATCGATATGAAGGCTTTGGACGAAATGTCCGCCGACTATTCGGCTAAAATATCAAAACTTTTAAGCGAAATACGTTCGCTCACGGGCGAAGAAAATCTCAACCCCAACTCCACAAAGCAACTTGGCGAGGTTTTGTTTGTGAAACTCGGCTTAAAATCGGGTAAAAAGACCAAAAGCGGTTATTCGACCAACGCCGAAGTGCTTGAGTCCATCGCGGACAGTCACCCCGTCGTGCCGCTCATTTTGAAATACAGACAGTTGCAAAAACTCAATTCCACTTACGTTGAGGGTTTCCGTCCGTTAATCGACAGAAACACGGGTCTCGTGCATACGTGTTTTAATCAAGCACTCACGCAGACGGGCAGACTTTCTTCAAAAGAACCCAACCTTCAAAATATCCCCGTAAGAGACGAAGAAGGCAAGGAAATAAGAAAACTTTTCACTGCCAGAAGCGAGGGCAGAGTGCTTGTCAGCGCGGACTATTCTCAAATAGAACTCCGCCTTATGGCGCATTTCAGCGGTTGTAAAACGCTTATCGAGGCGTATAAAGAAGGCAAAGACATTCACTCGATAACGGCGTCGCAAGTGTTCGGCGTGCCGCTTGATGAAGTTACTCCGCAAATGCGTAGAAATGCAAAAGCGGTAAATTTCGGCATAATTTACGGCATAAGCGACTTTGGGCTCAGTAAAAACATAGGCACTTCTGTGAAAAAAGCGGGCGAATATATAAAAGCGTATTTCGCAAACTATCCCGAAGTGAAAGAATACATGGACAAAAACATTGAATTTGCCAAGCAAAACGGCTACGTAAGCACCTTGCTCGGCAGAAGAAGATATATTCGCGAAATCAACTCGCCCAATTACATGGTAAGAAGTTTCGGCGAGCGCGCCGCCATGAATATGCCACTTCAAGGCACTTCGGCGGATATAATTAAAATCGCAATGATAAACGTGTATAACAGGCTTAAAACCGAGAATTTGCAGTCGAAATTAATACTCCAAATTCACGACGAACTCATAATCGACGCGCCCGAAAGCGAAAAACAAGCCGTCGAGAAAATTTTGAAAGAAGAAATGGAAAACGCGGTTACTTTGTCCGTTCCGCTTACCGTCGAGGTGTCCAGCGGAAAAACTTGGTACGAGGCAAAGTAAAATATAGCGGTAAAAATTTTAAACAAGGCAGGGCAAAAATATGAAAAAAATTATCGCCTTGACGGGCGGTATAGGCAGCGGCAAAAGCACGGTAATAAATATAT
>CAKQKQ010000101.1 GCA_934249265.1 uncultured Clostridia bacterium
GCCCGAAATGAGCGCACTCGAAGTGACAGACAAACTCTTTGAAGAACTCGACGCGGATAAATTCGACGTGGTTATTTTAAACTATGCAAACTGCGACATGGTAGGTCACACGGGCGTTGTAGAAGCGGCTGTTAAGGCGGTAAAAACCGTCGAGACTTGCGTAGGAAAAATCGTGGATAAAGTTTTGGGTAAGGGCGGCAGCGTGCTTATCACGGCAGACCACGGCAACGCAGATTGCATGATCGACGAAAACGGCAAACCGTTTACCGCGCACACCACAAACCCCGTTCCGTTTATTTTGGTTAGCGAAAAATATAAAAACGCAAAATTGCGCAGCGGCGGCGTGCTTGCAGATATCGCGCCCACGCTTTTGCAAGTAATGGGCGAAGAAAAGCCTGCCGAAATGACGGGTAAATCTTTAATCGAAGAATAAAAACGAATAATTAAAGCAAATATTGGCATTATTATTAAGAAAAAATAGTAAAAACACTTGAAAAATGCAAATTAGTATGTTATAATAGTTTAGCATTTAGAAAAAAGACGTATCTATGGAGATTCGGTTATGGAAAACATTTTAAACAGTATATTGGCGGTTTCGGGTAACTATTATCCGATATATAAGGCATTGAGCATAATTTGCGTTGTTCTTGCTGCTATTTGCGCATTATTCGTAGTTGTCGTTGTACTTATGCAACAAGGCAATTCAAACGGAGTTAGCGCGTTGGGAGGAAATACCGACACTTTCTACGGTAAAAACAAATCTAAGACTCTTGAGCATAAACTTAAAGTATTGACGGTAATAAGCATTGTTGTTATTGCAGTATTGATGGTTGCGTTCTATCTCTTAGAGTTGATTCCTTACAATGTTGCTTAATTATGTGTTTATCGAGCGGTTTGGATACAAACCGCTCTTTATTTTTGCCTAAATACAATTTTTGCTTAAATTTGTTTTGGTATAAATGCGTGATTTGTTTTTATTAAAATTCGGGCGGAGATATTTATTTCTTTTGCTTGAATTTTGCACGGCTTCGGCGGCAGTTATTTGGACGATAATTATATAACGGAAACAATAAGGGAATAATACAATATAGTAGGGGGAAAGGCAGTTTATAAAAAATTGCCGAAAAAAGTTTAATTTATAGGTTATTTATGACGATTTACGAAAACATATACGAAGAATTTAAAAACAGAAATTTAGAAAACAAAACGGCGAAACAAATTTTCGAGTTTTACGGTGTGAAAAACGCATTTGATAAAAACGCGATACGCTCGGTACTCGAAAGGCTTGAAAAAGACGGGAAAATAATTTATTTAAACGGTAAGTTCGTTTTGTTTGAAAATGCGGGCTTTATGCAAGGAACGCTAAAAGGCAACGAAAGAGGTTTTGCCTTTTTTATCCCAGACGATAAAACTTTAAACGATTTTTTTATACCCAACAAATCTTTAAACGGCGCAATGCACGGCGATAAAGTTTACGCAAAAAAATGCGTTGGCACTCGCGGAAGCAGCGACGAAGCGGAAGTGGTAAAAATAATCGAAAGGGGAATTAAAAAACTCGTCGGCACTTATATGCCCGAGAGAAATTTTGCGTTTGTTCGCCCCGACGATAAAAATTATTTTTGCGATATTTACGTGAGTTTAAGCGACGCGCTCAATGCAAAAAAAGGCGATAAAGTTTACGTCGAAATACTCCGCTATGAAAAGGGCATGCGCCCCGAAGGCAGAGTAATTGAGGTGCTCGGCAAGCGTTTCGATATATCGACCGAAGAGTTGTCGGTTATTAAAAATTTATCGATTCCGTACGAGTTTACAAAAGACGTATTGCGTGAAACTGACAAAATCCCCGACAAAGTAAGCCAAGAAGACATAATCGGCAGAGAAGATTTTAGGGGTATTTATACTATTACGATAGACGGCGACGACTCGAGAGATTTCGACGACGCAATTTCCATAAAGAAAAACGGAGACAAGTTTACGCTCGGCGTGCATATTGCCGACGTTTCGCATTACGTGAAGGAAGGTGGCAAAATCGACAAAGAGGCTTTTGAAAGGGGCAACAGCGTTTATTTCCCCGACAGCGTAATACCGATGCTCCCCGAAAAGTTGTCTAACGGCATTTGTTCGCTAAACGAGGGTGTTGACAGGCTTACTTTATCGTGCGTAATGGAAATCGATTCTTCGGGCAACGTGGTTGATAAACGCATAGTAAAATCCGTGATAAATTCAAACCGCAGAATGACGTATAAAAAGGTTCAAGCGATACTCGACGGCGACGAAAAAATCAAAAACGAGTATAGCGACGTCGTGCCGCTTGTGCTTACGGCAAAAGAGTTGCGCGACATATTAAACGCAAAGCGCAAGGCGCGCGGCAGCGTCAATTTAGACGTCAAAGAGGCGCACATTACGATAAACGGTTGCGGTGAAATTGACATAGAACCCTCTCGCGAAGAGGTTTCTTACAGCATTATCGAGGAGTTTATGTTGGCGGCAAACGAGACTGTTGCCGAGTATATTTTTTATCTCGACTTGCCGTTTGTGTACAGAATACACGAAAAGCCGAGCGCGGACAAATTGAGGTCGTTCGCATCGTTTTTGGCTTTACTTGGGATAAGGGTGAAATGGAACGAAGAAACTTGTCACCCGAGAGATTTTCAAGTTTTACTCGACCAACTCGACGGCACGCCTTATTTCGGGTTGGTCAACAAAGTTATGCTTAGGAGCATGCAAAAGGCAAAATACAGCGAGACCGACGTCGGGCACTTCGGTTTGTCGGCAAAACATTATTGTCATTTTACTTCGCCGATAAGAAGATATGCCGATTTGACGGTGCATAGAGTGTTAAAAAGCGTGCTTGACGGCACGGCGTGTTCGCTTTATGACGGCAAAGAAGAGAAAATGCGAGCAATTGCCGAGCAAACTTCGCTCACCGAGAAAAAGGCGGACGAAGCGGAGAGAGACATCGACGACTTTTTCGTCGCGAAATATATGAAAAAGTTTATAGGTTACGAGGCGGAGGGCATTATCAGCGGAGTGACGGGTTTCGGGGTGTTTGTCGAACTTGAAAACACCGTCGAAGGGCTTATTAAACTTGAAGATTTGCCGCGCGGAGAATATTCGTTCGACGAAAAAACGTATACTTTAAAGAGCAAAAAACATTCGTTCAGTCTCGGCGAAAAGGTGCATATAGTCGTGCTTCGCTCCGATTTGGCTACAAGAAGGGTAGAATTCGGCTATTTGGGAAAAGAAGTCGTTTCTTAAATGACAAAAGAAACGCTATTCCTTTAAAAACGTATTGCAATAAAGAGAAAAAAGTGATATAATGTAATCAGCGAAAGCAAAAATAAACGCAGGAGGGAGAAATGAAACTTATTCAAGACAATAAATACGCAAGATTTGAATATTTCGTGGAAAATACTTACGAAGCGGGCATTTCTCTCGACGGCGGCGAGGTCAAGTCCGTAAGGGCGGGCAACGTCAATTTAAAAGATAGTTTTTGCCTTATCGCAAACGGCGAAGTGTTTATTAAAAATATGCACATTGCAGTGTACGACAAGGCGGGCTCGTTCAACGTGAAAGACAGCAAGCGAGATAGGCGGCTACTTCTTCATAAGTGCGAAATCAACAGACTTATCGGCAAAGTAAACGAAAAGGGATATACGCTCGTTCCGCTTAAAATTTACTTTAAAGATTCGCTTATAAAAGTGGAAATCGGGCTTTGCAAAGGTAAGCACACTTACGACAAAAAGCAAGTGATTAAAGACAGAGATTTAGAGAAAAACGCCAAGCGTGAAATTAAAAATTACGTATAGTTTACAGCATACGTATTGTGTAAAAACGACAATTCGGGGGTGCAACGGTTTCGACTGGATGCAGACCGACGGGCATAAGCATACCGCAGTTCCGTGCTGCGTAATAAACGGAAAACTTTTAAAATTAAATGCTAATAATAACAATTACGCATACGCTGCTTAATTAAAAGCGGCTGTCCTTTTATAGCATCTCACGGGCAATAAAAAGGGCATTATTTACGTGAGGAACGTTTGGTAAGAGAATCCGCGGCTTACCGATGACAGTTGCGGAATACGGCTTTTTAGCGCGTTTGCGTGCGAAAAGAGCAAGAGATTTATCGCAAACTAAGTATGTAGAAGGCTTATCGGGTTGTATGCAACACGGGAGTTCGACTCTCCCCACTTCCACCAACGAACAAAAAAAGATAGGTTTTAGCCTATCTTTTTTTTGTTTTGTGTAGGGTAAAAAGGGAGAGGAGAACTGAGAGCGACGGCGCAAAGCGGCGAAAAAACGACAATTGAATTTGTCGTTTTTAGCGACTGACCGAAGTATTTATCGAGCAAAAAGTATGGAAAAGAAAAATGCGAGATAAATACGAGAAAAGACTCTCCCCACTTCCACCATAGGGTAGTTATCCGAACCCTTAATCAAAGTAAAATCCTGACCGTTGTCGTCGGGATTTTTGCTTGTAAAGTTGTAAAAAATTTCTATTTTGTCGTCATAAACTACCACTTGTTTTATCAGAATCCTAATCATCGATTCGGGATTCTTTTTATTGCATTCGGAATAAAATTGCAAATTTCTTCTTTTGTAAGATAATTTTGAAATGCACCCCAAAGGTTTTTCTTTTCTGTCCAAACTTTTGGGTTCACATCAGGAAAAGTGTCCTTTATTGATTTTATATATTTAATTAATAAACTATATAAAAAATATTGTCCACACGCTTTACTTTTTTTATATTCTCGTTTACAATAAGATTAACTGAATTTGAAAAATACGGTTTGAAAAGTTGTATTGCTGAGTAGATTTAATGATATCGGGTTCAAATCCCGAACAACCGCCATTACTGTATTGGATTTTTGCCCGAATATTACCGCCAAAATATCAGTCGGTTTTTTAGGGTATAGTCTTAAGTCAGAAATCTGCCGTGTTTAAAGTTTTCGTTGTGGTGAGAAACGTACTGTCTTTTAGCGTACGTTTTTTATTTTTCGCTAAAACTTAATTCAATTGAAAAGCGCGAATTCGGTAATAAACAAACGAGGAGTTTGATATGAAAAAATTATTATCTCTGGCACTATGTATTGCCGCAATGGCGACAATTACGCTTTTTGCTTCTTGCATTAAGGAAAACGCAACCGTTTATACCATATCGTTTGATTTAAACGGCGGCACGAGCGAAGAATTGGCAAATCTCGAATGTAAGGAGAACGAAGTAGTAGACCTTAACAAATACGTTCCGTCTCGTGAAGATTATTTATTTAACGGTTGGACTTTAGACGACGTTATCGTCACGGAAGTTACCGTAAAAAGCGACCTTACGCTTAAAGCGCAATGGGAATACGTTTACGATTTAGAGGAAATCAACGAGGGTACGGCTTATGCGTTTAAAGGAATAAAAGCCGATTACACAAAGGCAGAACTCGTTTTGCCCGAAGAGTACGACGGCAAAAAAATCACCGCGCTTAAATCGGGTGCGCTTGACCGTGCCGCAAGCATAACTTCGCTTGTTATCGGCAACGGATATACCGAGATAGAAACGGGAGTTTTTGCTCCTCTTACGGCGATAGAAAGCA
Organism: uncultured Clostridia bacterium; assembly: GCA_934249265.1. GTDB lineage: Bacteria > Bacillota > Clostridia > Christensenellales > Borkfalkiaceae > CAKQKQ01. The sequence continues at coordinate 5,583 of CAKQKQ010000101.1, forward strand.
TAACTGTTCCGTTTTACGGCACGACCGAAAACGAAAATTATTTTCTTTCGTTATTCAAAGCCGACGCTACTGCTGACGATTTGCATTACGTTGTGA
>CAKQKQ010000102.1 GCA_934249265.1 uncultured Clostridia bacterium
GCAAAAGTCAATCCTAACAATGCGTTTTTGCTTGCGTTTACGTTTATCGGCCCGTTGTTTATCATTGCGGGCAAAACCAAACATAAAACCGTTCTTGCAATAAGTTCGCCAACACCCGCAATAAACGGAAACAACGATTTTTCGATGCCTTGCAACGAATTGCGCAAAACGTACAATATTCCCAATATATAATATAAAGACAAATCGCAATAAAGATACGTATTTCCGTACCGAATAGCCAAATCGCTGATTTTTTCGGGAGAATAAAATATTTTCATATACGTTCCGTTTATTGTCAATAATAGGCCGATTGCCGCGCAAATTATGTAAATGACAAAAGCGATAATCAAAGCGTCTTTTACGCCTTTTTTTACCCTTTCGGTTTCGTTTGCACCGTAGTTTTGACCGCAATAAGAAAGCATTGCAGTGCCTAATGCGTTATACGGACACATTAAAAAATTGTTTAGTTTAGTTGCCGCGCCGAAACCGTTTTGAGCCGCAGCGGAAATGACGACGCCGTCGGTTGAGGTATCGAATTTCACTATCACCGCTTGCATAACGATTAAGCCGATACACAATATCGAAAACTGAAAAGCCAACGGCAAACCGAGTTTTAAGTGATTAATAACCGAATTCTTTTCAAGTTTGAAATCGGATTTTGTCAGTCGATATTCTTTGTATTTTACAAACGTATAAACAAAACACCCTATTGCCGATATCGCTTGCGCAATAATCGTCGCTATAGCCGCCCCCGCTACGCCCATTTTGAATACGGCGATAAAAAGCAAATCCAACGCTATGTTAAGAACGGTGGATATAATCAAAAATACGAGCGGCGTATGCGAATCGCCAACGCTTCTTAAAAACGACGAAATCAAATTGTAAAAAATTTGAGTTATGCTGCCGGCAAATATAATAAAAACGTAGACGTATGCCGATCGATATATTTCGTTTTGTATCGGATTGACAGATTTTTCAAGTCCTACCCATTTGAGTAACGGGTTAATTGAAAAAATCGATATAATTGTGAGCAATATGCTTATTATCAAAGACAAAATTATTTGAGTCGATAACGAACGTTTTACTGCGGCAATGTTTTTTTGCCCTAAATTTTTTGAAGTTATTACCGAAAAACCGGCAGTGCAACCGAACGCAAATTGCAAAACGATGAAAACTATATTTCCCGTATTGTTTACGCCCGCGACTTGATTTTCATTGAGAAATTGTCCGCAAATTGCCGCGTCGGCTATCGTATATATTTGTTGGAATAAATAACTTATCAATATAGGAATCGAAAAACTTACTATAACTTTCCAAACTTTTCCTTTTGTCAAATCCAACGGCTTGAATAATTCTTTTAATTTATTCATAAATCAAATTTCCTTTTCGCTTGAAAAACAAAAATAATTATACAACTTTTTTTGAAAATGTAAATTAAAACGAAACGCTTTTTTGCAAAATTTATTTTAAATTTCGCGCCAAAATAAACTACCCCGTTTTCCCCATACAAAATCCGCTAACAGTTTTGCAAAAATTCAACCCCGCAACACAACAGCGGTTGAAAAATTTAGAAATTTATGTTACAATTATTTTATTAATAAAGGTAGGTAAATATGGTGGCGTTCGATTTCAAAAAAGAATATAAAGAATTTTATATGCCAAAAAATAAACCGTCGATTATTACCGTTCCGAAAATGAATTATTTGGTGGTACGCGGCAAAGGTAACCCCAACGACGAAAACAGCGAATATAAAAAGTCTATCGGTCTTTTGTATGCTATTGCTTTTACCATCAAAATGAGTTATAAAGGTTCGCATAAAATCGACGGATATTTCGAATACGTCGTGCCGCCGCTTGAAGGTTTTTGGTGGCAAAACGGCAGTTTGGGCGAAATCGATTACGCACACAAAGACAATTTTAATTTTATATCTCTTATTCGCTTGCCGGATTTCGTCTCAAAAATTGATTTCGATTGGGCGATAGAAGAAGCAACTCGAAAGAAAAAAGAAGATTTTTCCAAGGTCGAATTTTTGACGTATGACGAAGGCGTTTGCGTTCAGTGTATGCATATCGGAAGTTACGACGACGAGCCGCAAACCGTTTCGCTTATGCACGAATTTATCGAGAAAAACGGATATAAATTAGATATAGCCGAAAATCGATATCATCACGAAATATATTTGTCCGACCCGCGCAAGTGCGCAGTGGAAAAATTGAAAACAGCCATTAGAATTCCCGTCAAAAAAACGGAATTTAATATATAATTTTTCAATGTTTTGGCTTTTTCTTGACTTTTAAATTTCATAATGCTAAAATGATATGCGGAAATGAAGTTCTTCCGCAAGGGCAACCTTGAAACCGCGTTAACGCTGATGACTTCTGCGAATTTTTATCGCAGGACATCGGCTTTTTTATTGCCCTGAAAGGAGAATTTTATGTCATTTTTAACATCACTTGCCATTATTTTGTTGTCCGCACTGATACTCGGAAGTTTGTTTCGCAAAATTAAACTGCCGCCGCTTATCGGAATGTTACTTGTCGGAATAGTGTTAAGTCCACACCTTCTTAACCTAATTTCGCCCGATATTCTCAATATTTCAAGCGATTTAAGACAACTCGCATTGATAATCATATTGACCCGCGCGGGACTATCGCTAAAACTCGATGATCTTAAAAAAGTGGGCAGACCCGCAATATTGCTCTGCTTTTTACCCGCAACGTTTGAAATAATCGGCTACGCTTTAATTGCCCCGCTCGTTTTGGGTTTATCGATACAAGAAAGTGCATTGACGGGAGCGGTAATGGGCGCGGTTTCGCCCGCGGTTGTAGTCCCACGTATGCTTAAACTTAAAGAAGAAGGTTACGGAACAAACAAAAGCATTCCGCAGATGATAATTGCCGGCTCGTCTTGCGACGACGTTTTTGTAATAGTCCTTTTTACGGCACTACTCACAACCGTGAGCGGCGGCGGTTTTGACTTTAATATATTGTGGCAAATTCCCGTTTCTATTGTTTTAGGCGTAATTGTCGGTGTTTTTTGCGGATATGTTTTCTCACTGTTTTTCAAACGTTTTAAAGTCCGCGATACCGTAAAAATCATAATTTTGTTGAGCGTTTCGTTTTTACTTATCGCGCTTGAAAATTTAATAAAAAAACACGTTCCTTTTTCGGGACTTCTTGCAATAATTTCTCTCGGAATTATGTTTAATATGAAGTCCGAAGAACGCGCGAAAAGGCTGTCTATAAGATATGAAAAACTGTGGGTTTTTGCCGAAATAATTTTGTTTGTCCTTGTCGGCGCGGAAGTCGATATTTCGTACGTGCTTTCAAACGGCGGCAGCGTAATTATAGTTTTGTTTTGCGCGCTGGCATTTAGAATAATCGGCGTTTTTGTTTGCCTTATAAAAACGCCTTTGACATTTAAAGAAAGACTGTTTTGCGCAATTGCCTACATCCCAAAAGCAACGGTTCAAGCGGCAATAGGTGCAATTCCGCTTTCGGTAGGACTTGAGTGCGGTCAAACGATTTTAACTTGCGCCGTCTTGGCGATACTTATCACTGCCCCGCTCGGAGCAATTGCAACCGATTTATCGTACAAAAAACTGCTTGCAAAAACCGAGACGAAATAAAAAACAAAATTGTTGCGTTTCTGTAAAATTTAACTTTCTGTTTTTATAAAATCCAACTCTATATACACTGTTTTTAATATCCATCGCTACTTCCCAAACCAAATCTTGTTGCCTTGCAAAATTTCATCTTCGCAACACAACAGCGGTTGAAAAATTGAAAAAACAGTGATATAATTATTATGAAAATTATTTATCGGAGTTTTTCAATGGATAATATAAGAAAAGCAACAATAAGCGATTTACCAAAAATCAACACCCTTCTTTACGAAGTTCAAAAAGTTCATAGCGACGTTCGTCCGGATTTATTTAAGGCGGGAGCGAAAAAATACACCGACAAACAATTAAAAGCCATATTTGAAAACGATATGACTCCCGTTTTTGTTTTTGAAACAAATAATAATATTCTCGGATACGTCTTTTGCATCTTTAAACAAGAGTTGACGAGCAACACGTTAACCCCTATAAAAACGCTGTATATCGATGATTTATGCGTTGACGAACACTCTCGCGGAGAACATATCGGCACGAAATTATATAATTTCGTGATAGATTACGCAAGAAAAACGGGTTGCTATAACGTAACCTTAAACGTTTGGGCAGACAACTTAAACGCAGTCAAGTTTTATGAGTCGATAGGTTTGAAAATACAAAAAATCGGCATGGAAAAAATATTGTAAACCGCCGTTGTTTACTTACGGAGAAACGCAATGATACTTCAAAGAATAAAATATTTCATTGCCGTTGTAGAATGTAACAGTTTTACCGAAGCGGCAGAACGCTGTTATATATCTCAATCGGCAATTTCTCAACAAATAAACGCATTGGAAGACGAACTAAAAGTAAGACTTTACAAACGCAGCGGACGCAAATTTTCTTTGACCGCAGCAGGTGAATATTTTTATAAACACGGTAAAAAAATTATACAAGAAGTGGACGAGTTGAAAGAATCGACTTCTAAAATAGCCGTTGACGACGAATTAAATTTATCTATAGGTTATCTTGCAAGTTATGACGGCGCGGAATTGTCAAACGCCGTCGCGGATTTTTCAAAAACTTATCCCGAAGTTTCAATAAACGTCCGTAAAGGCACGCATGAAGACCTATATGATTTTTTAAGAACCGACAAAACTTTGCTTGTGATAAACGACCAAAGACGAGCATTTTCCGACGAATATGAAAACTTCGTTTTAAAGCAATGCCCCGCCCTCGTCGAGTTTTCTCCCGAACATCCGCTTGCCGCGCTCGACGAGATTACTACTGACGACCTTGAAAAATACCCTTGCATTTTAATAGCGGGAAAAAATCAGCAAACAACCGAACAAAACTTCTACGAAAAAACACTTGGAATAGGTAAAATATTCGACTTCGCCGAAAGTTTAGACGAAGCAAGGCTGATGACTTTATCCGGTCGCGGGTATATGCTTGTCGAAAAAGGCGAACCGTCAAAAAATTCATCGCTTGCAATAAAAGAAGTAAAACGCCCCGACGGTTCGGCAATCGTAAGGACTTATTGCGCTTTTTGGAAAAAAAGCAAGTCTAATTACTATATTGAAGAATTTGCCGAAATTTTAAGGCAAAAATTTAATTGATGATTTAATTTCTTTTTCGCCCCTTTATAGGGGCGTTTTTATTTATTAGTTTTACTTATAAATTATCCTCAAAAACAAGATTGATAATTTTATCCAAGCGTTATATAATATACTCAAATCAAAGGAGGTATAAAAAATGGCAAATTTAATAGTTTATTATTCGAGAAAAGGACAAAATTATTTTGGCGGAAGCATTAAAGACATTAAGGTCGGCAACACCGAAATCGTCGCAAAATTTATTCAAAACGCCGTCGGCGGCGATTTGTTTGAAATCGAAACGGTAAAGCCTTACAGCGAAGATTATTATAAATGCACAGAAGAAGCAAAACTCGAACTTTCGCAAAACGCCCGCCCTAAACTTGTAAAATATTTGGACGACTTAAATAAATACGACGTAATTTTCGTCGGCTACCCCAATTGGTGGGGAACGATGCCAATGGCTATGT
>CAKQKQ010000103.1 GCA_934249265.1 uncultured Clostridia bacterium
GTTTTACGCACGTACCCCATACGCGAAAAATAAACGACCAAACGCTTGTGATTTGTTCCAACGTCGGGGTAGTCGGCTGCGGAAAATTTGAATTGTTCTTGTTTGTAAAAAACGCATGCCGCATAGCCCGTCACCGCTTGTAAAAAACCGAATATAAAATAAATCGTCGACATAAAGTTGAGCGGAAACATATAAAATTGAATGCAAATCCAAAGCATCAGCGTTACGCCGAATATTCCGCCGAGCACCGCGCCCGACGGTTTTTTCGCTAATAAAAGTCCCGCCGCGGTCAAGTTTGTCAAGCCGTTGACGATTAAAAGCGCAAACCCCGAAAACGTTAGGTCTTGAAAGAGTATTTCGGCAAACGGCAGTTTTTGAAAGAACGGCAACATAGCGTCCATACCCATAGCCTTGCCGGACGGGTCTACAAGCATGCCCGTTGCGCCCGCCACCGCGCCGATACCGATAAACAACGTCCAAAATATCAATATGCGCCGAGCAACGGTATATCTCGATTTTTGTTTTGCAAAATTTTGTTCCATAATAAGCCCCTTTTGCCAAGAGAAAATTCTCGGCTGAACAGATTTAAAAATAAAAGCGAATTGTATTATATGTCGTTTAAACTTAAATTGTCAAGTCAAACGTTTAAATTTCATAACTAAATCGGCTACTTTTTCTTTAATCAGCCGAATTTTATCGCCAAATCGCCGCCAATAGTTTATCAACAACCCGTAACGCCCCAAGCAAACGCCAAAACCCACGTACTCCAAGCAAACGCCAAAAACCATGCAACAACTCCAAACGACCCAATTTGACCTAAAATAACCGCCAAAAGCCGCTCGAATAAATATATTATAAATATATTTTCTCAACTCGTTTTACTCGGTTGACTTTAAAAATACCTAATGCTATAATGAGGACGAAATAAAGCGATTAGGAATTAAAAATGAGTATTGTTGGAGATAAAATTTTTGACGAAGGGTTTGTTTACGAGCAACCTTGGTTTTACAATAACAGATTTTCATTAAGATGCGAGTTGGGCGTTGGTAAGGGCGTGAAATATATGCGCAACGCAGTAAAACGAGCCTTTACGATTTATGATATGTTGTTTCAAGACGGAGCGGACTGTTTGTTCTTTAACGATTACATATACGACTACAATTCCGATAGCGAAGTTGTCGGCGAGGATGTTAAAAATATTTTAAAAGCCGAAAATAATCGCTTAAAATTTACTTTAAACTATTTAAAACGATATAAAAACCATAAAATAATCGGCAATTTAAAAACGAATTTAGACGAAGACGATTTAATTCGCGTCGATAGAGTTGTTTGTTATTTAAACGGGGATAAACGCTCGTATAATATAATCAAGTCACAAATCAAGAGGCAAAACAATCCAATCGTCAGTTTCGTTTCGTTTAAAAACGAATGTATATTTTCCGTTTATGACGATAGAGGTTGTGATATAGTGTTTTTCGATAAAAATAAATTTATCGAGTATTACGAAAAGTTAAAGCCGTTTTTCCTCGATTACGACAAAGAAGAAATGTCAAAAAAGTACCTATCGGCAATAAATGAAATTTAAGTTTTATAAAAAATAGAAACGGCGGAAATTCTCCGTTGTTTTTTAATCGTTTTCAAGCAAAAATAAAGATTTAACGTTTAAAAATATAAAAATTCAGGCAAAGACCAATGGAAAAACTCAAGCAAGAAAACAATTATTTCGGCAACGAAAAAATAAGCAAAATTTTATTCAAATTAGCACCACCCGTAATGCTTGCCCAACTTATTCAAGCACTTTACAACATTGTAGACAGTTTGTTTATCGGCAAATATTCCGACACGGGACTTACCGCGTTGTCGGTAGTGTATCCGTTGCAACTGCTTACGATCGCTTTGGCTGTAGGCACGGGCGTGGGCATAAACACAGCCATGTCGCTTAAATCGGGACTCGGCGACGAGAAAAAGGCAGACGAGTTTGCGGGTATGGCAATGCCGCTCGCGCTTATTTTATGGGCGATTTTTGCGGTAGCGGCTTATTTTTTAATGCCGCTTTACGCCCGTATGCAAACCTCTACCGACGCGGTAATTAAAGATTCTATCGCATACGGCAGAATAGTTTGCGTATTCGGTTTCGGACTGTTTTTAGAAAGTTCGTGGACGAAAGTGCTTCAAGCGCGCGGAAACATGAAAACTCCGATGATCGCGCAAATTATCGGCGCGGTGATAAACATAATTTTAGACCCGATTTTAATTTTCGGTAAATTCGGTTTGCCCGAATTGGGCATAAAAGGCGCGGCGATCGCGACGGTGGCGGGGCAAATTGCAGCTGCGCTCGTCGTGATGAAGGGCGGTTTTTATCGTTCGCCCGAAGTCAAGAAATATCCGTCTTACGTCGGCACTATTTTCCATTTAGGCGTGCCGAATATGCTTATGCAAGCGGCATACACGCTTTACATATTCGGTTTAAACGTAATTCTTGCTACGTTTTCCGACGCGGCGGTCACGGTTCTCGGACTATATTATAAATGGCAAACTTTCTTTTTTATACCCATAAGCGCAATGCAAACGTGCGTAGTGCCGGTAATAGGGTTTAATTACGCCGCAAAAAAAATAGAAAGATGCAAAAGCACGCTGTACACCGCGATAGCCTTTTGCGCGGCGTTGATGATTTTAGGCACGCTGTGTTTCGAGATTATCCCCGGACCAATGCTCAGGGTATTTTCCTCGGATAAACAAGTAATTAAGTACGGCATAACGGCGTTTAGAATAATCGGCATAAGTTTTGTGCCGCTTGCGTTTTCGCTCACTTATCCCGTGTTGTTTCAAGCGGTAGGCAAAAGTTTTTTAAGTTCTATGCTCACGGTGGTGCGTACGGTGTTCTTGTTCGTTCCGCTTGCATATGCTTTTTCAAGGTTCGGTTTAAGTTATTTCTGGCTCACTTATCCCGTCACCGACTCGATAGTAGGGTTGTTGGGCTTTATTCTCTCGGTGTCGTTCTTCCGTAATCCTTATGGTAAAAAACAACCTTTTACCGCAAATAATCAAGAAACCGAAAATCAAAGCGAATCAAATCAAGCCGACGAGCAAAAAATAATCAGTCAAGAGCCGTTTGAACAAGAAGAAATTAAAGGCAGTAAGTAAATTTTGCAAACCGTTGCTAAAACGGTAAAAATGGTATATAATACGAATATGAGCGTTTTACAAGAAAAAATTTCGCTTTTGCCCACCAACCCGGGCGTTTACGTCATGTTAAATGCGGACGGAACGATTATTTACGTAGGCAAGGCGAAAAATTTAAAAAACAGAGTATCTCAATACTTTCATAATTCGCAAAAGCCCGAAAAAGTAGCCGCAATGGTATCCAATATTGCGGACTTTTATTATATAATCACCGAAAGCGAGGCAGACGCGCTGTCGCTTGAAAACAATTTAATCAAAAAACACAAGCCGAGATACAACATTTTACTTAAAGACGACAAAACTTATCCGTATTTAAAAATCAACTTAAAGGACGATTTTCCCGCCTTTCAAATTACGCGCATAATCAAAAAGGACGGCGCAAAATATTTCGGGCCTTACATGAACGGCATAAGCGTAAAAGACATGCTCGACATAATCAACATGGCTTACGGCGTAAGACCGTGCAGTAAAAAAATCTCGGCGCAAAAATGCGTAAAAGAATGTTTAAATTACCACTTGGGTAAATGTAGCGCGCCTTGCAGCGGACGAATTAAAAGAGAAGATTACATGGAAAACGTCCGCAAAGCACTTGATTTTTTAAACGGCAACGACGATTCGGCAGAAACAGTGTTAAAGCAAAAAATGACTTATTTTGCTGAAAAGGAAAAGTTTGAAATCGCGCTTTCTTACCGCGACAAACTGTTTATGGTCAACAAAATCAAGCAAAAAAAGATTACCGCGCTCAACAATTTCAGCAATATGGACGTAATATCTTACGTTCAAGACGGCATATACGGCGCAATCAGTTTGCTTCTCACGAGAAAAGGAAGAATGCAAGGCGGAAAGAGTTTCGCTTTAGAGGGGGCGATTTCAGCCCCGCAAGAGGCTATAAGCACCTTTATAATGCAGTATTACGCCGAAGGTTGCGATTTGCCCGACGAAATTTGCGTAAATATTCCGCTTGACGACGCAAGCGAAATCGAAAAAGTATTGTCAAGCACCTTTTCAAAGTCGGTCAACATTATCTGTCCTAAACAAGGCGTAAAGAAAAAACTTTGCGACATGGCGGAGAAAAACGCGAGAGACTTCCTCGAAAAAGAGATAGGCAAAATCAAACACAGAGAGGATATGACGGTTACCGCGTGCGAAAAACTCAAAGAAGTTTTATCTTTATCGAGATATCCGCGCAGAATGGAATGTTACGATATTTCGCACATCAGCGGAACGGATAAAGTCGGCTCTATGGTTGTGTTTACCGACGGAATTGCGGACAAAACTTATTATAGGCGGTTTAAAATAAAAACGGTAGAGGGCAACGACGATTTCGCGTGCCTTAAAGAAGTGATAAAACGCCGTCTTGAAAAAATAGGAACAGACGAAGAAGACAAATTCCCCATGCCCGATTTAATGATAATCGACGGCGGTAAAGGTCAGTTGTCTTCGGTAAAGGAAATAGTGGACGAATACGGCTATAATTTCGACCTTATTTCGCTCGCTAAAAAAGAAGAGGAAATTTACACCACGACAAGCAAAGACCCCGTCGTGTTAAATCAAAGAGATTACGTGTTGAAAATGTTGCAACGCATAAGAGACGAGGCTCACCGTTTCGCCATAACGTATCACCGCAATTTAAGGGGCAAACGCAGTTTATCGTCAATGCTTTGCGAAATCGAGGGCATCGGCAAAGACAAACAACAAGCGATAATGAAAAAGTTTTCCAATATTTCGGCAATTCAGCAAGCGAGCATAGAAGAACTCACAAGCGTTGACGGCGTGGGTAAAGTGCTTGCGGAAAACATTAAAAAGTATTTCAACGGCAACTATTCGGACGAAGAATAAATTTGCCCGCCGAAAAAGCAAAAGCGACGACGTACAAACGCCGCGATTTGAAAATGCGGAATATATATGCCGCAACTTAAAAATCTTATAGTTTAAAATCTCGCGATTTGAAAATTCTATAAATTATCTGCAAAAATCAAATATTATAAGAGTCGTTATCATTATAGCGGCTCTTTTTTCATATATTTTTCATATGAAAGTATTTAAGCGTATATTTTGTTGGCTTGCGCTTATAGGTTGCTGTATCGGGGTAATTAAATTGCGCCCCAAAGCGGAGTCAAGCGGAAATAAAGAGGTTAAAAACACGATAATCACGTTGTGGCATATAGACACTTTCGAGGGCGGCATAGGCTCGCGGCAAGATTTTTTGTCAAAGGCGAGCGTTCGCTTTGAAAAGAGGTATGACGGCGTTTTCGTCTGCGTAATAGGCTACACCGTGGAAGAAGCGCAAGAAAACATGAACAAAGGCATTTATCCCGATATGATATCGTACGGAATAGGTTTCGATAATTACCGCAACATGCGCGAAATTCGGGCAAAAAGCAAGTATTTTTGCACAAGCGGCGGCAAAAAAGCGGCGGTCGGTTGGTG
>CAKQKQ010000104.1 GCA_934249265.1 uncultured Clostridia bacterium
TCAGGCACCATTCGTAACAGTATTCATGTATTTGAATGAAGCCCGTAACGAACAAGAAAAGAAAGACCTTGCAATGGTAATCGAAGAGACGGTCGAGCAAAGATACGTCGGTACGAAAAATGCCGAGGGCGTATACGTCACTCCGGCTTTCCCCAAACTTATTTACGTGCTCGAACCCGACAATATAGAAGAAGGTCAACCTTATTATTATCTCACCAAACTTTGCGCTAAATGCACGGCAAAAAGGCTTGTTCCGGACTACATTTCAGAGAAGAAAATGCTTGAAATGAAAATCGATAAAAACGGCAACGGCAATTGTTATCCTTGCATGGGTTGCAGAAGTTTCCTCACTCCTTATATAAACGAAGAGGGCAAACCGCAATATTACGGCAGATTTAACCAAGGCGTCGTTACGATAAACCTTGTAGACGTCGCGCTTTCCGCAAAGGGAAATTTGCAAGATTTCTGGAAGATTTTTGAGGATAGATTAGAGTTGTGCCACCGCGCTCTTCAATGCAGACACGAAAGACTCACGGGCACGCTTTCCGACGTTGCGCCTATTTTATGGCAAAACGGCGCGCTTTTGAGACTTAAATCGGGCGAAACTATAGACAAATATTTGCATGGCGGATATTCCACATTGTCGCTCGGCTATGCCGGACTTTGGGAGTGCGTATACGCGCTTATCGGCAAAAAACTCACTCAAAAAGAGGGCGAAGAACTCGGTCTTGAAATAATGAAGTATTTAAATGCGTTCACCAAAAAGTGGAAAGAGGCGGAAAATATCGATTATTCGTTGTACGGAACGCCGCTTGAAAGCACGACTTATAAATTTGCTAAATGTTTGCAAGCGAGATTCGGCATAATTAAGGGCGTTACGGATAAAAACTATATCACAAACAGTTATCATATTCACGTAACCGAGCCTATCGACGCCTTTTCAAAACTCGCGCTCGAGGCGAAATTCCAAGCACTTTCCCCCGGCGGCGCAATAAGTTATGTAGAAGTGCCCAACATGCAAGATAACCTCGAAGCGGTGCTTTCGGTTATGAAATTCATTTATGAAAATATCATTTATGCCGAACTTAACACCAAATCGGACTATTGCCAAGTTTGCGGATATGACGGCGAAATAAAAATTGTCAACGACGACCACGGCAAACTCGTATGGGAATGTCCGCATTGCAAAAACAGAGACCAAAGCAAAATGAACGTTGCAAGAAGAACTTGCGGCTATATCGGCTCGCAATTCTGGAATCAAGGCAGAACTCAAGAAATTAAAGAAAGAGTATTGCATTTATAAAAATTATATAGGGGTTCGGCAACGAACCCCTTATTCAGCCGAACTCGATATAATACGACTTAAAAAATTTGTGATTAAAGATAAAATTTTAAGGTGTTGCGCAGTTTAAGGTGCGATTTAATATTGATTTGGCTAAATATCAGAGTCATTATGTATTACGGAAATATCAAGAAAAACGACATAGCAAACGGACTCGGCGTAAGGGTTTCTCTATTCGTTTCGGGGTGTAGAAACAAGTGCAAAAACTGTTTCAACAAAGAAACATGGGATTTTTGTTACGGAAAACCCTTTACCCAAGAGACCGAAAACGAAATTTTTGCCGAACTCGATAAATATTGGATTGCGGGACTTACCGTGCTCGGGGGCGAACCGTTCGAGCCGGAAAATCAGAAAGATTTGTTGCCGTTTTTAAAAAAAGTAAGGCAAAACTACCCCGAAAAAAGCATTTGGATGTACTCGGGTTATCTTTTCGACGAGCATATGCTTAAACAAAGCAAAATCCGCACCGAATACACCGATGAAATTTTGTCTTTAATCGACGTGCTTGTCGACGGAAGATTTGTCGAAGAACTGCACGATATCACGTTGAAATTCCGTGGTTCGTCAAACCAAAGGGTCATCGACGTGAAAAAATCGCTTGAAAGCGGCAAAATCGTTCTTTTTATAGAATAAAATTGCAAAAAAATTAAATTTGCGGCATAGAAAAATTTATTGCGCGGAGAAATGTTTGCGCATTTGCACGTGCCGAAATTTTAAAAAACAAAAATTTAAACCGACGCCAAATGGGGTTAAAACGGGCTGAAATACGCCTTTTTGCCCTAACGCGTCGGTTATTTTTTATTTTTTTAGTTTTTTTATAAAAAAACAATACAAAATCGGTAAAAATTTGATATAATAATATATTATCTAAATTTTGCGTAATTTTTTACCGAGCGACGATTAAAAAAGATATAGTTTATCGACGGTTTAATCAAGTTTGCGCCGCTAAACTTAAATGCGAAATTTACGCTAAACAGATTTTTAAAGGAGGCGAGGATATGTCGGGAAAATTTACCGTGACTCAACTTAAGGAAATAAAAAACTATCCTTTTGTAAAAGAATATCAAGACGACAAGCAAACGACTATGCTCGCCATCGATTATTCTTATCAAAACTTCAAATACGCAAGCGACAGACTTAAAAACGACAAAGAAGTTTGCCTTTTTGCGGCTCAAAAAAGCGGAAACACGCTGTGTTATATGGGCGACGATGCCAAAGCGGACAGAGAAATAGTCAAAGCCGCCGTTTTAGATACGGGCAGTGCGTTGAAATACGCCGATAAAAAGTTTTTAAGCGATAAGGAAATTGCGCTTTTAGCAATGCGCACGTGCATTTCGGTGCTTAATATTCTCGGCGACAATTTAAAAGACGACGAAGAAGTGGTGTTTGCGGCGATAAATAAAAACCCGTTTGAAGTAGAGTTTGCATCCGAAAGGCTGCGCGGCGACGTCGAAATAATGACCGCGGCGTACAAAAAAGATAGGCGCACAATAGTGTTCGGCGCGGACAAACTGTTTGAAAACGAAGAGTTGCTTATAAGTTTGTTAAACGTAAAAAGCGGCGTTGTGGGGTCGGGCGTGCTTTATAATCAACTGCCGCTCGGTGTGTTTAAACAAATACAAGCGTTTGGTTTTAAAGTGCCGCTTTCATTGCAAAAGGTAAATTTACTCACTCTCGAAAGAGATAAATTGTATTACCTTTTAAACGTGAGCGACTGTATACCGAGCAAAAAGAAAGAACTTTTGCATTTTTACGTTGAAAAAGACGACGGGCAAATCGTGTCGCTTATAATTTCAAAGGGGCAAATACCTCTTTCGACCGTGGAAGAAGAGTTGAAGTACGCCACCTTAAAACGCAAAATCCGCACTTTGCCGATACTTTTATCTCGGCAACATTCGGCGAGAAAAAACCGCAATAAAAGCGCGTATGAAAAGAGCGAAAAAGACAAACTTATTTCATCGCTCAAAAGAAAAACGGCATCGTCAATTGTTACGTTTACAAACAACGTATGTCGCTATCTTGACGATAGAGAGGTGGTTTTGACTGCTTCTATGGCTGACGGGAAGATTATTTTTTGCATAACGCCCAAGTATAGCGACGATAGAGAAATAGTGAAAAACTGCATAGATAATTATACCGTTTGTCTTTTAGACCCGCCCGTTTTGTCGGTCGTGAGTAAAAATTTGACAAGCGATAAAGAAATAGCACTTGTGGCGTGCAAAAAGGATATAAGAAATTACGATTACGTCGGTGAGAACTTAAAAGGCGATAAAGACCTTATTTGCGAATGCGAAAAGCAAAATTATTTGAGCGAGGGCAAGACAAATGATTGACCAAAACGAGATTTTTGAGCAAATAATTTCGCTTGCAAAGCGCAGAGTTTCTCTCGAAATGAAATATTTTGCAATACCGCTCGGGCAATTGAAAACTAACGTTGTGACAGATAACTTTGTGCCGACGAGTGCGGTTGACGGAAATTGTTTGTATTACAATGCAAATTGGCTTTTAAAAAAATTTTGCGGTAAAGAGGGTATTGAAAGGCAAATGGTTCATTCGCTTATTCACTGCATCTTTCGGCACTATGCAAAGCAAATTAGCGGACAAGACAAAAGGTTGTGGGATATTGCGTGCGACGTATTCGCCGAAAATATAATTGACGACTTTACACAACCCGTTTTTAGTAAACAAGGCAGAAACGACAGAATTAAGGTGTACGATACGTTTAAAAACGACGTAAAAATACTTACTGCCGAACGCATTTTCGCATATTTAAAAGAGACCGATATAGACGAAAACATTTTAAAACAATACGAAGATATTTTTACCGAAGATAGCCACATACTTTGGAATAGCGGCGAATTTTCAGCCGACTTACCAAACAGTGCCGAGCAATTCGACGGATTAAATGCCGACGATTTATGGAAAAACGTTGAGCAAAGTTTGCTTGAGGACTTGAATAAAGATGTCGAGCAGTCGCTTTTGCAAAACAACGAACTTTTAAAGCAGTTAAAGGTTGATTTAAGCGAAAAATACGATTATAAGAAGTTGTTGCAACGCTTTTTTACTCAGCGCGAAGTCGTTAAATCGAGCGACGACGAGTTCGATTATATATACTATTGTTACGGCTTGCAAGAGTATAAAAATTTGCCGCTTATAGAATATTTAGAGTATAGGGACAAGCCCGTCGTTGAAGATATAGTGATAGCCATCGACACTTCTATGTCTACCCAAGGCAACCTTGTTTTGTCATTTTTACGACATACGTATGCTGTAATCGAGCAAATTTATGAAAACGATTCGACTTTTAGGCTTGTAATTATGCAGTGTGACTGCGCCGTTAAAGACGAAAAAATAATTTCTTCGCACGAGGAATTTGAAAGCCTTATGCAAAACTTTACTTTAATCGGGGGCGGCGGCACAGATTTTCGCCCCGTGTTTGAAAGGGTTGATAAATTATTAAAAGATAAAACTCTTAACAAAATTAAAGGACTTTTATATTTTACCGACGGAAAAGGCGTTTTCCCGAAAGTTAAGCCGCCTTACGAGACCGTGTTTGTGTTTTTAGACGACGAAAAAAATGATTACGGCGTACCCGTTTGGGCAAACAAAATTATAATTGACGAGGATGAATTGAATGAATATAATCGAAGCGAAAAAAGAAATTGAAAGGACGGTTAGGGCGTATTTAAGAAAGGACGAGTACGGTTATTATCGTATGGACGGATTAAGGCAACGCCCCATACTTTTGATAGGCGCGCCCGGTATAGGTAAAACCGCGATAGTCGGGCAGTTGGCTCAAGAAATGGGCATTGGTTTTGTCAGTTACACCATTACGCACCACACCCGTCAGTCGGCTATAGGTCTGCCGTATATCCAAAAGAAAACTTACGGCGGCAAAGAATATTCCGTCACCGAGTTTACCATGAGCGAAATAATCGCTTCCGTTTACGACGCGATAGAAATTCAAGGCAAAAAAGAGGGCATACTTTTTATCGACGAAATCAACTGCGTGTCCGAAACTTTAGCCCCCGCGATGCTCGAATTGTTGCAAAACAAAAAATTCGGTCCGCATAAAATTCCCGAGGGTTGGATACTCGTATCTGCCGGCAACCCCGCCGAATATAATAAATCTGTAAGAGATTTCGACGTGGCAACGCTCGACAGAGTGAGAAA
>CAKQKQ010000105.1 GCA_934249265.1 uncultured Clostridia bacterium
GAAGACCTTGACGATAACGCAACTCAAGGCGCGATAGACGCGGCATATAAGGCACTTGACGATGCATATAAGGCTCTCGAAGAAAAACCGACAGACCCCGACACCGACTCGTCAACCGACAGCGGCAATACGAGCGACAGTGGAGCAACTTCCGACAGCGGCAACAAAGGCGGAAAGAAAGGTTGCAAGGGCGGTATAGAAACGTCTAACGTAATGCTTTTGACGCTCGGTTTAGTTGCGGTTTATGCAATTGTAAAAAGAAGAAGAGTAAACGAATAATACACAACACAAGTAAAATGCCATAATTTTACGATACGATAAAAAGCGGCGGGCGACCAATTAGGTCACCCGCCGCTTTAACGTTATAAAAATACTTAAAATGTCAATTTTACACAATACGTATCGCGTAATAACGGCATATTAATAGAAAAATATAATGTAAATATTGGCTAAATGCAGCGTTATTAATTCAAATATAAAAATAAAACGTAATTAAATATCAAAAGCGCAGTCTCACTAAAAAGGGAAAACACACTCCCGCAAAAACGGAAAAGCGCAGCCATGCCAAAACGGCAAGTCTGCGCTTGTTTCGTATTCAAATAAGTTGATTTTTAATTTAATAATATATCCAATGCTTGTTTATATTTCTCGCAACGTTGTTTTGCTTTTTCATCGACAAGGTTTAATCTTGTAGTATCGCTGTTATGTCTTAAGTCCGCTATTTTTACTTTTTTAGCAGTGGGATTTGTCGATATTTTTTTCACGTATTCCATATAAGGTATCGACTCTTCGTGCGTAAGTAGTTTTAACACGTCTACAACTTCTTTCGGAAATCCCATTTCAGACAAATTTTCAAACGTTATATCGGTATCTTCCACGACGTCGTGCAATAGGGCGCAAACGGTCGATAATTCGTCATCCATTTGTTCCGCCAAATGAAATGGGTGAAATACGTACGGCATGCCCGTTTTATCGACTTGTTCTTTATGCGCTTCAAAACATAACTTTAATGCTTTCTTTGTTAAATCGGTATATATCATATTCGTTTCCTATTGTGTTTTAATATTTTTTCATCACGTCAATGCAAATTTTACCAAACTATCGAGTAAAATTATCTATTGTCAAAAAAATTTGCGGTTTGTCGAGTGGGGTATTATTTGTCGAGGGGTATATTATTTATTGAGCAATTTATTATTTATTTTTGTTTTTCTTTCTGATTTCGGCGATTTTAAGCGCGGCTTCTTTATCAATTACCTCGATGCCGTTTTCTTCGGCAATTTGCGCTATTTGAAGTAATGCCGCTTTCATAAACGGTCTGGGTATTTTTACGTACATATCGCAAGCCTCTTTTGTAAATTTTACGTTTGTATCGAGTCTTTCGGCGCAATACATTACGCTTTCTACGCTGCCGGCATTGCTTTCGGCAATGCTTTCCGAAGTGGGTAAAAATCCTTTAAATTTTTTATACCAAAAGTTTTTGCTATCGTGATAACCGTAGTCCACGGGTACGTTGGGGAAAGAAGTGCGAGTTAAGCCGTTTTTCAATGCGTCGGCATACTTTTCTTCCATTAAAATGTTGTCGATTTTCAGTATAAAATGGCAACCGAATTTAGAAGTAATGCCGTTGAAATTGTTGTAAGGCGGTTCTACTCCTTCGAGTTCGCCTATGTGTTGTTTACTTTTGTAGCCGTCTTCCAAACTGTCGTCCCAAGTGCACTCGATGACTTGATAAGCGTCAGCCATAATCAGCGGTCTTTCACCCTCGGCTTGACCTTTAATTAGTTTGAAATTGCAGTCTTTCATTTTTTCTTGAGGGGTTTTACCTGGGAAACCCAGCCTTACCGCTTCTTTAAAATATTTTCTGTCGTCTTTAATGAAATTTAAAGCGCATTTGCCGTTTTTAAGAAGGTTTTGCGCAGTGTTAGACGAATTTCTGCACTCCAAAATCATTGCGTAATAATCTTTGCCCGCAATGTAATATGGGAAAATAAGCGAATAACTGCCAATGTTGGTCGTTCCGTCGTCGCACAAAGTGGAAATTTCCACCGTCGGCATAGGGAAAAATAAATTATTTTGATAAAAATTGTCCACAACTTTCAAACTTCTGAATTTCGACATTTTTAAAACCTCCGCTATCGTTTTAATTCAATTAAAATTATATCACATAAAAATTAAAATACAACATTATTTTTGAATTTTTAATGCGATTTTATGTAAAAACTTTTTCATTGGCTTAAAATTTTGCCATCGGTGAAATTTTACGTTGCGATTTTAATTTTATATTATGATTTCAATTTTATGTCTTATTTTAATTTTATGTTTCGTGAAAAATGTGTGTCTCGTTTTAAATTTGCGCCTTGGTTTTAATTTGCGGTTTAACCTTTAAATTTTACGATTTTACTATTGATTATCGAATTAAAATATGATATCATTTAGTTGAATTAAAAACAGTTTATATAAACGCTGCGACAAATTTTTAATGCGATAAATTTTAAAGGTGTAAAGTTTTGGCGCGACAAAATTTAATGAGACAAATTTGTAAGACAAAAGTTTGTAAGGCAATAAAATCACAAAAGGAGCAATTATGAATAAAGTATACGCCGTTGGCGAGGCGTTGATAGATTTTACGGCGGGGCAGATAGATTCGCCCGAAAACGTAAACGTTTTTTATAAAAATGCAGGCGGCGCGCCCGCAAACGTGGCGGTGTGCGTGGCAAAACTCGGCGGCAACAGCGCGGTAATTACAAAACTCGGCGACGATATGTTTGGCAAGTTTTTAAAATACGCTCTCGATAAAGAGGGCATAGATACAAATTATGTTTATTTTACCGATGAGGCAAACACCGCTCTTGCTTTCGTGTCTCTCGATAAAAACGGCGAAAGGTCGTTTTCGTTTTACAGAAAGCCGTCCGCAGATATGCTTTTAAGCAAAACCGACGTAAAAAACATAACGTTCGACAAAACCGACGTGCTTCATTTCGGCAGTGTCGATTTAATCGATGCGCCCGTGAAAAAAGCGCACGACGCGCTCATTAAGCAAGCGAGAAAAGACGGTGCGATTATAAGTTTCGACCCTAATCTCCGTTATTCGCTGTGGAAAGATAGAAAGTCGCTTTTAGACACGGTAAAAGAGTATATCCCCCTTGCGGATATTTTAAAAGTGAGCGATGAAGAACTTTTCGACATAACGGGCATAACCGACGGAAAAACGGCGGTAAAAGAGGTGTTTTGCGGAAAAGTAAAACTCGTGATAGTGACAAAAGGCTCAAATGGTGCAACGGCTTATACGCAAAACGCCGAAGTTTTCGTTCCTTCCGTCAAGGTCGAAAAAGTAGTCGATACGACGGGTGCGGGCGACTCGTTTATGGGCGCAACGCTTTATCAACTCATTAAAAACGGCTTTAATTTTTCCGCGGAAGAACTTAAAAAAATACTTGCCTATTCCAACAAAACGGCGGGGTACGTCGTGTGCGGTCAAGGCGCAATTCAGTCGATGCCCACTGGTGAGCAAATTTTCGGCAAATAAGTTTTTAATCGGCGTACTTTGTAAATCGAAAATTATTTGGCTGACGATATAATGCCGTTTTAATTGAAAATTATTTGGAATACGATGCAAGGTCGTTTTAATTGAAACTTATCGGGCAGACGATATAATATGATAGACGATGTAAGCCGTTTTATTAAATAAATTATGCAAAAATGCGCAAAAAGTAAAATTCCACGCATATTCGCCTTATAGTGGGTGTATTTTGCAAATAAATGAAGTATACTTGTCGCATAAAACCAAGGAGGACTTAAAAATGAATCAAGTCAATATAGGAAAGTTTATTGCGAAAAAACGTAAAGAGCAAAATTTAACGCAAGAGCAAATTGCCGAGCGTTTAGGGGTATCAAACAAAACCGTTTCAAAATGGGAAACGGGGAAGTGTATGCCCGATTATTCAATAATAAAAGATTTGTGCAAGGAATTAAACGTCACGATTTCCGAATTGATGGACGGCGAAGAAACGGACGGAAAAAGCCTTCGAGTGTACGATGACGAGCAAATTCTCGATTTAATAAGAAGAACGCAAGAGTTGGAAAGACAAAAAACGACTTTGACGGGGGTTGTGCTTATCGTTATGGGCATCGCTCTTCAAGCGTTGTCGCATACTTTTGGCGGGTCTGGCGTAAAAGATTTCTTTTCGGGACTTTTAATGGGATTGTCAATTGCCGAAATGTTGGTTGGCATATTCGTAGTTGCCAAAGGAATGAAGAAAAAATAATTTCAAATTGCCCGTTTTACAGCAACCGTTTTGCGTAAAAATGACAGAAATATCATAATAAAACATAAAAAGGGAGTGCGAAACTCCCTTTTAAAATGTTGTAAAATGAATATTTGTTTGATAGTTTAAGCCGCTATAACAATTTTATTCCGGTTTTAGTTCGCCGTAAAAATAAGAAGCGGTTGCTCCGCCGTCAATCAAAATATCTGTACCCGTAATAAACGCGCCTCTGTCGCTCATCAAAAGTTCGGCAACGTTTGCGACTTCATCGGCAGTTCCGGGGCGGTGAGCGGGGCATTTTGCAAACATGTTTTTATAAAATTCTCCGCGTATGCCGTTAAATTCGTCTACAGCGAGCGGCGTAACAATAATTCCCGGAGAGATAGAGTTGAGTCTTGCGCCGCGCTTTCCCCACTTTATCGATTCCGCCATAACCCTTTTTTCGTTGCATCGTTTTGCCATTTGATAAGCGTGAAGAGTGTCTTTAATATTTTGTGGCTGAAGCATATTTAATTTTAACAATTCCTCGGTAGGCGTCATGGCTAAAAGTTCGTCTTCAACAGCCGAAAGTTGTGCCATACGATGCCCGGATTGGCTTGAAATCGTCACGCCTACGCCGCCTTCGGCAATGACTTTGCCCACTTCTTCCAAAAGGACTGCAGTGCCGTATAAATCCACTTTAAGTATTGTTTCTATCGACGCCTGACTCGGGGAAACTCCCGCAGCGTTTACAAGCATTTTTATTTTACCGTAAGTTTCGGCTTTACTTATTAAATTTAAAATAGATTGGCGGCAAGATAAATCGGCTTCGGTAGCCACAGCGTCAAACCCTGCGTTGTTCATGATGACAGAAATTGTTTGCGCGTTGTTTAAGTTTTTATCGCCGATTACGATTTTTTTACCGTAACCCATACGGCGTGCAATTGCCATACCTATTTGTCCTGCGCCCATTAAAATCATTACGTCTTTCATTTGTTTTTTCTCCTTTTAGAAAATTGAATTATAAAATGGTATTTTTTGACCACTCGGCGACCGTTTTTTCAGAGACCGCAGCCTTAGAACCGCGCACGGAAAGTCCTTTTTCAATCTTCGCCCCAACGCAAATTTTTGCAAGGTCGCGTTCGCTATAACCCATGCCGCTGCCTTCGTTGGTGCAGAAGGGAACTATTCTTTTGCCCGTCAAGTCATAACGTTCTAAAAAAGTAAACATAGCCATTGGCA
>CAKQKQ010000106.1 GCA_934249265.1 uncultured Clostridia bacterium
GACTTGTTTGTATACAAACGCACTAAAAACGCATTTTTACTCATTCCGTATTTCCTTGTAAACATAGCCACTTACGCGTCGCTTGCGCCGATGATGCTTAAAACGGTGTTTTTAGGTTTACTCGGTAAAAAAGCAACCTTTATAGTTACGCCGAAACAATCCGAAAAATTCCGCTTTTTAGAAACGATTAAGTATGCAAAAGATTCTCTTTTGTTCGGTATAATAATCGGCATCGTCGCAATACTTGCATGCGGAAATATTTTACCCGTAATATTTATCGTGGTAGGCTGTTTGTCCGCTCCGTTGATTATTTCTTTATCTAATATTCCATTAAAGCAAAACAAGTCGGAACGCAAACCTAAAAAATCAAATGAACTCGAACTTTCTTCTACCGTATTATTACAATATAAAAACTTGTCGGAAAACGTCAAATATAACAAAACTTCCGTCAAACGTCCCCGCCGTTCGGCTATAAAATAAACCTTCATAAAAAACCTTCTTTTCCTTTTCATATACATAAAAAACAACGCAAGCAAAACCTTTTGGGGTCTCACTTGCGTTGTTTTTTGTTATGATTTTATTTTGTTTCGCTATTGTTTATTTATTATATAATTATTAATGTTTTCCGTTTTTATATTAACGCAAATTTTAACTCTATTTTTCTTATCTTTTTAATTGTATTTATAAAAAAACAACTTTTAAAAGACAAAAACTGTCATTTTTACGCAATACGTATACTCTAAAATCGACACTTTGACAAAATCTCCGTTCTTTTTTCTTTATAATTCCATACAGTAAAAGTCAACTCTCTTGCTGTTTTAAAATCAACTTTTCCAATTCTTTTGCCGCAATACCGAGCGGTTGCTCGTGCCGCTTTAAAAGGCGAATTTCACGCTCTGGCAAAGGTTTTTCGACGTCTATAATCGACACTCCATCAACCCCATTTAAAAATTCTTCGGGTACAAAACCTATGCCAAGGTCGGCTTTTACCATGGGTAAAATTTGGTCGGCGGTTGCCGCTTCGGTCGACGGCTGAAAACGCAACCCCTCTTTTGCGAAAAATTCGGAATATAATTCGTAAGATTTTGTCTGCGTTCCGAGCGAAATTATGGGGCTATCTAAAAGTTCTGCAAAACTCACTTTTCGCCCTAAAAGTTTTGAAAATGCGGGACTACACACCGCCACCTCTTTAAATTTGCGCACGGTAGTCTCTTCGATCATAGCGGACGGCAAAGTCGGCGTTGTCACCACGGCAATGTCCGCAATGCCGTTTTTTATGGCGTCAACCGCTTGCGGCGTCGAATGATTACTTATTTTAAGCCGTATTCTCGGGTACAGCGCGCGATATTGTTTAAGCGCGGGAAGAAGAACGCAGTGCAAAGCAACTTCGCTCGAAGCCACGAAAACACAGCCCGTTTTTAAATTTTTACTCTCGATTATTTCGGCTTCGCCCGCCTCGATATTTTCAAAAGCAATGCGTACGCGCTCGTAAAGGCGACTGCCCTCGGGCGTGAGTTTCATACCGCGGTTGTTACGAATAAACAGCGGGCAACCGAGTTCGCTTTCAAGCGTTTTTATAGTCCTAGTCAAATTGGGCTGATTATTAAACAAAATCCTCGCCGCTTGCGTTACGTTTCCGTATTTCGCAACGTAATAAAAAACTCTGTAATATTCGTAATTGACGTACATAATCGCACCCCTTTTGAAATACATTTTTGATATATCAACTATATGAAATAAGTATTTTACATATATCAATGATTGGATTATACTATTTAAGTTAAAAAAAGTCAAGAGTGAATAAATGTTTTCCGTAACTTTTAAAGGAGAGTGAAACAAATGAAAAACACGATAATCTGCATAGGCAGACAATACGGAAGCGGCGGACGTGAAATCGGGGAAAAACTTGCAAAAAAACTCGGTTTGGTCTGCTATGACAAACTACTCATTTCGCAAACGGCAAAAGAATCGGGGGTTTCCGCCGAAACGGTGCAAGCCGACGAAGAAAAGCCAATTGGTCTCGGCGCAATGGTTTCGGGCAACCCGTTTGCAGACACCGCCATACTCGGCGCAACTTTTTATTCAGAAAGACAACGCGTGTATGAAGCGGAATGCAAAACAATACTTGAAATCGCGAAAAAAGGTCCTTGCGTAATCATCGGGCGCAGTGCGGCAACGGTTTTGAAAGGCGCGGGATACGACGTTTTGTCGGTGTTTATTTATGCCGATATGGACGACCGCGCAAAAAGAATTGCCGAGCGCAACAATTTAAGCATAAAAAAAGCAATTCACAAAGCCGAAAAAGTCGACCGTTTGAGAAAGAGATATTTCGATTTTTATTCGGATACGCCTTGGGGCGAACCGTTAAGTTACGATTTAATGATATCGTCAAGCCGTTACGGAATAGACGGCGCGGTCGATTTGATAGAGAAAGCAATAATCGACAAGGCGTAAAAGGCGTAAATCGTGAGGTGGCAAGAATGAGAAATTTATCAAAATTTAAAACGGCATTTATCTTTACTTTATCGAAACAATTTATTAATTCAAAAACCAAATCGGAGGCGATAAACAAATGAACAAAGATTTAACGGTAGGAAAACCGGCGAGCGTCTTGTGTAAATTTTGCCTTCCGCTTTTCGGCAGTATAATATTTCAACAACTTTACAACATCGCCGACAGTTTCGTCGCGGGAAAATTTATAAACGACAACGCGCTTGCGGCTGTGGGAAACAGTTATGAAATCACTTTGATTTTCATTGCTTTTGCTTTCGGTTGCAATATCGGCTGTTCGGTGTTGGCGGCTCAACTTTTCGGGGCGAAACGCTATAAAGACCTTAAAAGCGCGGTTTATACCGCATTGATCGCAAGCAGCGTAATTTGCGTTTTGCTTATGGCTGTGGGCATAATTTTTTGCGACGGGCTGCTCCACCTTATAAAAACGCCCGAAGAAGTTTTCGCCGATTCAAAACTGTATCTCGACATTTACATATGGGGATTACCTTTCGTGTTTTTGTATAACGTGGCAACGGGTATTTTCTCGGCACTCGGCGACTCAAAAACGCCCTTTATTTTCCTCGCTTGCTCTTCTCTTTCAAACATCGGCGTGGATATACTTTTCGTTACGGCGTTTAAAATGGGCGTCGCGGGCGTGGCTTGGGCAACGTTTATATGTCAAGGAGTAAGTTGTATTCTCGCGCTTGCAGTGGTATTTTTCAGATTCCGCACAATAAAAACCGAAGGTAAAATTAAAGTATTTTCTTGGCAACACTTCGGCAGTTTCTCTGTCGTTGCCGTGCCGAGTATTCTTCAACAAAGTTTCATTTCGGTGGGCAACATAGTAATTCAAAGCGTCATCAACTCGTTCGGTCCTGCGGTTATGGCGGGATATTCCGCATCGGTTAAACTCAACAACATGGTAATCACGTCGATGACTACGCTCGGAAACGGAATTTCAAACTTCACTGCGCAAAATTTAGGAGCGGCAAAATACGACCGTATAAAAGCGGGCTTTCGCGCGGGACTCAAACTTGTTTGGGCACTATGCATACCGCTCGTTTTGCTTTATGAATTTGCGGGAAAATGGCTTGTGTTTATATTCCTCGAAAGCCCGACGGGCGCGGCAATGGACACGGGCGTGTTGTTTTTGCGTGTCGTATCGCCATTCTATTTCGTGGTGGCGGCAAAACTCGTTTCGGACGGAATATTGCGTGGCGCGGGCATGATGAAAAAGTTTATGTTGGCAACGTTTACCGACCTTGCTTTGCGTGTTGCGTTGGCTGAAATCCTTTCGCAAACCGCTCTCGGCACAACGGGAATTTGGATATCGTGGCCTATCGGTTGGACAATTGCGGCAATACTTTCTATCGTTTTGTACGCAACAGCCAAATGGACTCCGAAAAAACAAAAAGCCGAAGATTTGACTTACTCGGAATAATTTTTTAAATGATTTTTGCGCGTGAATATTCTGCATATTTATCAAAAATAACTTTTCCGCGTGACTATTATGCGTCCCTTTCTTGCTCGTTTTTCCCGCGTAAATATCAAGCGTTCCTTTCTGCTTGTTTTGTTCCGCATAAGTATCACAGCACAAAGCAATAACCATGCAAAAAAGTATTAAAAAACGGTTTTTCTTCAATATTTAATATTTAAACGTAAAGGGTCTGGCGGTAGTTACCGCCAGACCCCAAATTTTTATATTATCAAAAATCTATTGACATATTTAACTATTTTTTAAAATATTACGCTTAATTTAACAATTCATTTACACAAAAAACAGTTACGCGGTATACCACGGAACTGTTTTTATAAATCTGAGAATAATTCAATTAAAGCCTGCTGTTTTTCGGGAGTCAGTTTTCTAAATAAAGAAAGAATTTTCTTTTCCCGTTCGCTGAGCACTTCTATCTGCTCGTCTTCAAGAAAAAACTGCGCAAGCGTAATTCCGAATGCTTCGCAAATGTGTTGCAACATTTCTAATTTCGGTGGAGTGTGGCGGGCGTACAGCGTTGCAAGCGAAGATTGCGAAATATCAGCCGCTTGCGCCAGTTTATAGTCGGTCCAACCACGTTCCCATTGCAGTTTTCGTATTTTATCAATAACGTTCATTTGCACCTCACATAATAATTTTACTACGTTTTTACGATATGTATACTACGCAAACGCGTTGACTTTTTATCGTAATTACGATATAATATTATCGGAAATACAAAGTAAGGACCGTAAAATGGGCATAGAATCGCAAAAAACACAGATAAAATCGAAAAAGCGGGTTGCCGAGCACGGCGAAGTTTTTACAAACGAACGCGAAGTAAAAGCCATGTGCGATTTGGTTGCGCAAGAATGTGACCGAATAGACAGTCGATTTTTAGAACCCGCGTGCGGCGACGGTAACTTTTTAGCCGAAATTTTAACGCGCAAACTTGCCACCGTTAAAAAATTGTATAAGTCCAACCCTTACGATTATGAGAGATATGCCGTTTTGGCGGTAACGAGCGTTTACGGTGTGGATATTTTAGCCGACAACGTGGCGGAGTGCCGCGAACGGCTTTTTAAACTATGGGATAAAGATTATAAATCGGTTTGCAAAAAGGCAATAAGCAACGAAACGCGCGAAGCCGTGAAATATATCCTATCCAAAAACATTTTATGCGGCAACGCCTTAACGCTTATGTGCGTAGACGAAAATCAAAAAGACACAGAAACCCCGATAATTTTTCCCGAATGGAGTTTAATGCTCGGCACAAAGTTGAAACGCCGTGATTTTCGCCTTGACGTAATGCTTAAAGCGAACGACAAACCAAAAAGCGGACAACCGTCCTTATTCGATATACCAGAAGAAATTAGAAAATATATATCGATTAACCCGACAACAAAAGAATATATGGCAGAGCCGATATGCGAATATCCGCCCGTGCATTATAGG
>CAKQKQ010000107.1 GCA_934249265.1 uncultured Clostridia bacterium
CGTTATGTCCACAAACGCTTCGTTTTGCAGAGTCGGCTTTACCACTCAAGAAAAAGCCAACCCACTCACCGCCCCCAATTTTTGCATGCTTTTAAGAAAGCACCTTTCGGGCGCGACGATAAAAAACGTATCGCTCGATTTTCCCGAAAGAGTCGTTTGCTTTACCTTTGAGCATTTAAACGACTTTAAAGAAGAGGAAGAGAAAAAACTTCACCTCGAAATCATGGGCAAATACTCAAACGCGATACTCACGCAAAACGGCTTGATACTCGGCTCGCTTAAAACCCCGGGGATAGAAGTCAATTCATATAGACCCATGCTTGCGGGCATGAAATACACTTCTCCGCCGCCGCAAGACAAAGAAAATTTACTCGACAAAGAAAAGACTATTTCAGTGCTTTCGTCTTATCAAGGCGGCGACCTCGGCGAATTTTTATTTGGTCGTTTTAAAGGCGTAGCGTCGTCCACGGCAAACGAAATCGCCTATGAATATTTGCGCGCAAATCCGAGTGAAAATCAAAACATAAATACTTTCAAATTTTACGATTTTATAATTGATTTTATAAATAATTCCGATTTTGCTCCATGCACTATCGGCAGCGGAAAGCAAGGCGATTTTTACGCGAAAATATACCAAAGCGTAAGCGGAGAAATTTTGCGTTTTTCTACGGTGAACGAAGCGCAAGATAAATATTACAGCGACCGAGAAAACACGAAATCGTTTGAAAATAAGTATAGGCAAATCTACTCTAAAATTACCGCTTACGAGAAAAAACTTTTAAAGAAAGAGGCGTTACTACTCGAGAGAAAACGCGCGTGCGGAGACGTAGATACGCTTAAAATAAAAGGCGAACTACTCACCTCTTTCGCCTACGCGATACCCAAAGGGTCGGACTCGTGCGTGCTTGACAATTACTACAGCGAGACGGGCGAAAAAATAAAAATATCGCTCGACAAAAACCTTTCCGCCAACGAAAACGCTCAAAAATATTTCAAGAAATATCGCAAGCAAAAAAAGACTTTAGAGGCAATTGCCCCACAGATAGAAGAAGTCGAAAACGAACTTTTATACGTCGCTTCGGTAAAAAACGAAACCGAACTTTGCACGTGTATAGACGATTTCAACGACATAGAAGAAGAATTGATTTTGCAAGGCATAATTAAAGACGCGACGGTAAAAAACAGCAAAAAGAATAAAAACGCGCCGCTTATTTGCACGGAATATTTATACAACGGTTATACCATAAGAATGGGTAAAAACAACATTCAAAACGAAAGGCTGTGCGAAAAGGCGAAAAATTCCGACTTGTGGCTGCACACAAAGGACTTCCACTCTTCTCACGTGTTTATCGAAAGCAAAGGCTCGACTATTCCCGACGACGTAATTTTGGTTGCCGCGGAAATTTGCGTTAGCCACTCTAAAGCCAAAGGCGGAACGAAAATACCCGTCGATTACACTTTGAAAAAGTACGTAAAAAAGCCGTCGGGAGCAAAACCGGGGTTTGTAAATTATTTTGAATACAAAACTTGCTACGCCGACTCTAACCCGCACACCGAATTAATTGTAAGATAATTAAATATTTATAAAAAGACTCTTGAACGCTATCACGCAATTCAAGAGCCTTTTTTATTTTAAATTTTTATTGATTAATCGATAAATTGATTTTATTGTTATTTGCTATTTATTATTGCAATTTTAGTTTTACTCAACCCAAAACCCCGCATAATATCTCGCGTTTTCGGTTTTGTCAAAACTTGCTTAAATTTAAAATAAAAAGCCTTACGCCGATTTACGAATTTACAAGGCGTTGGGCTTTATTTTTATTTTAATTTATTTAGTCTCGGTGCAACATGGGCGGCGCACCATAGCGGTACGACAAATTTATTAAAGTGCGTGTTACAACACACACGGAACGACCAACTTATTAAAGTGCGCGACTCGGTACATATAGTGTGGCGCAATTACGCGGCACGGCATACATGGTTCGGCACATATAACCAAACTTTCTACCGCAATTTTATGTTTTTACTCTATTCCGAACAATAAGTTAGGCTCTACCCCGAATTTTTCGTACAACATCAAAATACTGTCATACCCCGGTTTTTTCTTACCCAAAAGCCATTGGCTGACCGTCGTTTGATTTACCCCCAATATATCTGCAAAGGCTTGTTGAGAATACCCTTTTTCTTGCATTATTTGTTTAATCACTTCTATATATTGCATAAAAAAATTATAAGCGTTTTTAGGTCAAAAGTATTGACATAGGTCAAAAGACCTGATATAATATATTTAAGTTTTAGGTCAAAAGACCTATAAAATAAAATATTATTATTGTTTAAAGGAGAATTTTTATGCAAGACAACAACAAATTAGCGCGTTTTTTATTGACGTTTTTCCTTGGATTTATCGGCAGTTTTATCATTAACCACACCGAACTTAAACCGCACGGCTGGTCGTCGAGAACTTGCGCATACCTTTTCTTATCGATAATCACTTGCGGAATTTACGGTTTGGTCGCGTCGATTTGCAACTTTACTTTCGACCCGAAAAAAGGAAGTAATATCGGCTACTATATCGACGGAAGCATACTTAAAAACGACAACCAATAATTTAATTTACATAAAAAAGACTCTTGCACGCTTGTTAGCATAGTAAGAGCCTTTTTTATTTTATAATTTTTATGATTTCTGCCGTTTAAATGCGTTTTAATAATTTTTACCGTTTTTACGTGCATTTCTAATAATTTCAGCCGTTTTTATCTTATTTTTGATAATTCAGCCGAATTTCGGCGATAAAACGAGTAAATTCGGCGGTAAAATTTTGTTTATTTATAAAGCGGTTCGCACTCGACTGTTTTTCCGTCGAGATAATGCAAAAAATCGCCCGAATTAAAATGAAAAACTATTTTATACGCTTGCAAACATTGCTTGTGTTTGTGAAAACGGGTATTAATTCTTTCGTCGCCGTACTTGCCGTCGCCTATTACAAAATGCCCGTAATAAGCAAGGTGCGCGCGAATTTGGTGCGTTCTACCCGTAAGCAATTTTACCTCTACAATACTGGTTTCGTCTTTTTCACTTAACACTTTATACTCGGTCTTGACGGTTTTTGCCCCGCCTATTTTGTTTTTTACTATCTTGACGATCGATTTGTCGGCGTCTTTTATTAAAAAATCGCTTAAAATTCCTTGTTTTTTATCAAATTTACCGTACACTTCGGCAACGTAATATTTGTCAAAAGTTCTTTCTTTAAAGGCGCGCAAAATTTCGTCGTAAGCCTTTTGATTTAGCGCAAAAACCATTACGCCCGAGGTGTTTGTGTCGAGACGGTGGCAATAATATGCCGCAGAATATTCCTCTTTTACCCTTTCAAACATTTTATCCGAATCGACTGATTGCGGTTTGTCGATTACAAGCACGTTTTCGTCAACGTAAAGCACCTTTAATTCGTCCTTTTTATCTTCAAATCCTTGATAATAGCACTCGACGATATCACCTTCGTTTAAAACTACGTCTTTAGACACGCGATTTCCGTTGACTTTTACGTCTTTATTTTTAAAAATTTTGCAAAGCGCGCCGTAAGGTATGCGCCCGTACTCGTCCATAAGAGCCGCAGACAATTTATTCTGTTTTTTTGCAGTAAATTTTTTCATTTAAACACCCTTTCGGCTTTGTTTTTCTTAATTTTATAATCGCCAATATAGCCGCGAGCGCGACAATTAGTCCCCCCGCCGACATTAAAGCCGATTTTGTAAGCGCGTATGCAACGTAACACAAAAGCAAAGCGAACACAAATTGAAAAACTCCGCTTTTTATCGCGTTTTTTAAGCCTATTTGCTTTCTCATACACCCCAGCGCGACAAAGCACGGCGTGTAAAAAGCGAAAAACATAATCAACGCGATTATTTGCCTTTTTGAAAAACAAATTCCCGCGGGATATAATGCGATTAGCGTGCTTACTACGCCTTCTTTGGCGAATAGTCCCGATAAAACCGCAACCGCCAACTTCGGTTCGTTTAACCCTATCGGATAAAACAAAAACGAAAACGTTTCGCCGATTTTATATAAAATACTCTGCTTTACGTCGTCTACAAGTCGCAAGCGCAAATTAAATCTGCTTAAAATAAAAAGCGAGACGGAAACGATAAAAACCGTAAATCCGATTTTTATTATAAACTGTTTGAAAGAATTTATCAAGGATTTTATTATTTTATTTAATCGCACTTTTCTTATCGGCGGCAATTCGATGAGTAAATCTTCGTTTACGGTGAGCGGATTAAACGCCGTGTACAGCCAAGAAAAAATCAGCATCAGCGTGACCGCTATTACATAAATACAAATCATTACGGCGGCGCAATATTTTTTCGTGAGAAATGATATTAAATACAAAAATACGGGAATACGCGCACTGCAAGGAATCATCGGGAGCGCAAACGCCGTCTTTTTTTTAAGCGAAAAACTTTCGGCAGACGACGTAAAACCACACGCCGCGGCTGTGCAACAAAAGCCGCTAAAAAGCGGGAAAACCGACCTACCGTTAAACCCGAACACGTTTAAAAAACCGTTTAACGAAAACGATAATCTCGACAAAAGTCCGCTTTCTTCAAGCACGGTAATGCACGCGTACAACACCGCAAGTTGAGGAAAAAACGCAAGCACGCTTAAAAGCGAATTAAAAACTTCGGACACAAACTCGATCGAAAAATTGCTGCAATTTTTAATTTTCATAAAAGAAACAAGGCGTGGCAAAAGCACAGCCGAAAACAACTTTTCGACGCCGTTTTTAATTAGCGTACCCAAGCCGTAGTTGCCGAACGAAAGGTAAATGCAACACACCGTAAACGCGATACACACAAGCGAAAAAAACTTGTTGTTTATCAATTTTAAGTTGATTTTTTTGTTGTGACTTTTGGTGAATTTTACACAGTTTTCGTAAACGTAATCACTTTCAAAATTTACGATTTTATTTGCGATTTTTCCGATAATTACGTTTTTGAAATTTTTTAAATTTTCCCTATCGTACGCATCTAAAAACATGCACTTTATCCCAAGCAAAGTTTCAAGTTTTTTAATGTCTAAAACGCACCCGTTTATTTCCGCTTCGTCTTCCATATTAATTGCGACGAGCAATTTATTCGTAATTAAAGAAAGTTGCTTTGTCAAGGTTAAACTGCGTTTAAGTTGTCTCGCTTCGATTAAATTTACAATTAAATCGAAGTCGTTTTTTTTGATAAAATCGGACGCGATTTTTTCCTCGAGCGTGCCGCCGTTTAAAGAATAAACCCCGGGTAAATCGTATACCTTAATTTCCTTTCCGTCGTGCTTAAAAGTCGCGCTGACTACCGTTGATGTCACACCGTTCCAATTGCCCGTCTTTTCCTTTTTGCCCGTGAGTTTGTTGTAAAG
>CAKQKQ010000108.1 GCA_934249265.1 uncultured Clostridia bacterium
CCTCAGAATAAAGTCCGAAATATTTGCCGTTTAACTTCACCGTCGGCACGAAAAACGTAGTTTGACCGTCGTAAGTGAGATAAATTATATTGTTTGCGTCGTCATATTCCAACTTGAAGTGATTTTTTGCGCCTTGCGGACAACTTATGTCAGAAAGTTTTGCATAATCTTGCCACAAAAACGCTCCGTTTTGCTTTGAATAACCCACGTATTCGCCCGTAAACGCGCGACCGAAACAATAATAATTGTCAGTTTCGGCATTGCCTCCGAGCATATTGTCTGTCTTTGACGCAAACGTAACGCCGCAAACGGTGTTAAATGCATATTGCGCGCCGTCGGGCACTGTCATATCCCACTCGATAACGCCGCCGTCAAACTGCCAATTTACAAACGTAAGGTTGGCGTTTTGAGCGGTTTTTGATTTATAAACGCCGCTTTGAGAATTTATTTCCCAATCTTCTTCTCCTGCGCCGCCGTAGTTTACCGTCGCTTTTACAATTCCGTCCGTCATGGTTTTATCCGTCGATTCAAGGCGGTTGCACCACTTGCATACGCTGTTTTCGTAAACGTGGTCAACGATTTCAAGCGTTTTTTCCTCTTCGTCTCCGCAATGACAAACGCGTTTTGCCTTTCCTTCGGCTTGACAAGTCGGCTCGATTTCGGTTTCCCAATTGCCGTAAGTATGCCCCGTTGCTTCAACCGTGCGGGTTTCTTCTTCGCCGCAAACAGAACAAACTCTTTTTTCTGTTCCGGCCTCGGTGCAAGTTGCGGCTTTTACTTCAAGCCAATCGCCGTACGTATGCTCGGTGTGTTCTTCCGCGCCGCAAGCGACAAAGGTAAAACACGTAACCACAGCCAAAGCAATGCAAATGAAATTGCGTAATTTAATTTTCATACATTTTCTCCTTATTTTTACTTATTTTACGGCGCAAGCCGTTTTTTTATTTAACTAATTTTTAATCGTCCGTTTCTCGGCTACCATATCTCGTCATTGCCACATTTTACAGTTGCCGAAACAGTTGATATTATCGTGTTTCGCCGCAAAATTAATAACGTCAGTTTTTATGCGAAAACAGCCACTCCACAAGGTCCTCTTGATTAAAAAGCCAAGACGAAACGTCGTGTCCCGCACCCGTGCAAGCGGTAAATCTGCCGTTGCCGCCCGCTTTTTTATAGGCGTCGAATATTTCTTTCATGTCCGAATAAGAAACGAGCGGGTCGCTTGTTCCCATAAAGAGCCAAATAGGCACGTTTTTAAATCTTTCGCAAATAGTCGGGTCGCCCATGCCCGAGCACAATATGCCTGCGGCGTATTTATTGGGGTTTTTAGCCAACAAATACCAACTTGCCATCGCTCCGCGTGAATAACCGCACAAATATATTCTGCCCTTGTCCACGGCTAAATTGTCCGCGCAATAATCGGTGAGCGACTCTGACGCAAGAAGGTCGTTCGTGGGCACGGCGTCGTTGTCCATATCGTAAATTCTGTACGGATAAACTGTGTTTACGTCGTTAGGCACGCCCAGCCACGGTTTGCCCGTAACGGGTACTACAACAATGCACTCACCTTGCTCTTGCATTGCCCTTAAAGGAGCGGTAAACTCACTGCCCGTGTACACGCTTTCGGTAGTCGCGCCGTTGCTTCCGTCGCCGTGATAAAACATTATTAAAGGATATTTTTTGGTTTTATCGTAATTATCGGGTAGTTTAATGGCAAATTTAAGTTTTGTGCCGCTGTATTTATCGTACACAAAATCGTTCCAGCCGATTTCGCTGAAATTCGTTGCGTCGAAAACTTTTTCGTCGGTTGCTTGCGGTAATTTATTGTCGGGCTTTTTCACTTCAAAATCCCCCTTGTCGTTGATATATTTATTTAATTGGGTTTCGTTTAAACTTTTATCAAAAACGTATAATTGGTCGATCGCGCCTATAAAACCGAGCGAATCTCCCGAAAAACCGCCGATATACAGCGGAGAATTTTTGATATTTATGCCGCTCGGAGCGGAAACAACGCGCGTTTTTATTCCGTTTACGTACATTACGTATTGACTTCCGTCGTAAGTAAGCGCGAAATGAATCCACTTATCGCTCAATGCGTTTGCTATGGGATACATCGTAAACACACCGAACGAAGTCACGCAAAACTGCTCGTGATAAACCATAAGGCGCGTATCCGAAGACTGAGTGTATTCTCCCCAACCCGCCACCACATTTTCGCTGTTTGAGGTAAACTTGCTCTTGTCGATTTTTATCCATGCGGCAATGGTATGCTCGGCGTTGCCCTTTGGCATAGAAGTATATAAAGTCAACTTACTTTTTCCGTCGAAATAAACCGCATTGCCGTTTTTGCCGTCGGTTTGCGCCAAGTTTCCGCTTAAAGCCGCCGCTTTACCGCTGATTTCGTCATAATAATTTCCGTTGTCGTCTACTTTGTCGAATGAAAAGTACGCCAAAGGACTTAATTTGTCTTCATTATTCGTCGTATTGTCTCTCGCGCTGTCGCTACCGTTATTGCCGCCGTGCTTGTCGCAGTCGCACGCCGAAGATTGACCGCCGCAACCAGCCGAGAAACACCCGACAAAAACCGTGATTAACGCGACTAACAATATCAAAATTTTTCGTTTCATTTCGTTCTCCTTTTTACCGATATAATTGTATACTTTCCTACGCCGTTTTACATCTACTATTTAGACATAATTACGCGCAAATGTCTATATAATGAAAAACACACCGATTAATTTCGATGCGCTTTTAGTTATTTTTAATATAATTATATTTTAATTAGCATTGCGTATATCAAAACGCCTTTGCCGTTGAAAGTTATTTTATAAAACTGCCGCAGACATATCTCTTTTCTTTACGACTTGCAGAAATCGTTTTACCGTTGCTGTTCACTTTACAAAACCGTCAACTACCACTAAATCTCATCGACCGTTTTTGTCTATGCTGTTTAATTTTCATTGTTTCGGCTACCAACTCCATTTCTATACTCCGCCGCGCTTAAACCCGTTTCTTTTTTAAACGCCCTATAAAAATTGGCAATGGAATTGTATCCGCACTGCATAGCGACGTAAGTGATAGATTTATCGGTGGAATCGAGCAAAGATTTTGCGTTTTCTATGCGCAAATAAGTCTTTTGCCCCAAAAAACTTCTGCCGTACATGGTTTTGCAAATTCTGTCAACTTGTCTTACGCACAAAAAAGTGCTTTCCGCAACGTCGTGCACGCTTATATCGGTGGCATAACCGTACATTAAGGCGTTTGAAATTATGTCTTTTACGTTGTGACCGTTTTTAAGCAGATTTTTACTGCGATTTTCCTCGATTAAAGAATTGTTTTCGCTTGAATTTTCGCAAATCGCAAACAAAAGCAAGGTAAATGCCGCCCTTTTCCTCTCTCCGTCCAACACGCTCTCGTTTGATACGCGCGTAAATTGCGTTATGTAAGCATAAAGATTTTCGTTGCGCAAAATTTTCCCGCTTTGATTTTTAAGACTTTGCGCAAAATATTTGTAGCCCGAACCCGATTTTTTGGTTCGTCTCATCACAAAGCCGATTTTGTAACACTCGGTTTGTTCTACCCCGATAAATCTGTGTTTGTCTTCGGGCAAAACCAACATATAATTACCTTGATACATTTCGGTGGACCGCAACGCGCCGTCGCAATAAATTTGAAAAGACACTTTACCCTTTGCCACGTAAACCAACTCGTAATAATCGTGCTTGTGAAAAGGCTTTAAAGTGTCGCTGCCGTCCCACTCGATGGGGTACGCAAGCGACAACACGTCAAACTCGGTATCGGCAACGTTAAACGTATATTCAAAATCGGCAGTGTTTGTTATTTTTTCTATCATAATTTAAAACCTTTTATTTTTAGCGGTATAATTTTTTGTTGGTTTTTACGGAAAGGCAAAATTTGATAAAGCAAAATTTTATCTCGTCGTTTTATTAATAGCAGCGTTTTCGCTTAAAAGTGCAACGAGTTGACATTTAATAGCGACAAGTTGCTATGCGGCTTTACTTTACCGAGAACAACTCTTAATTTTGTTGTTTTTGCAATCTTTATCGTTTTGCCAAACGAATTTGCTTAATTTTCAAGTATTTTAGCATACAATTTATAAAAAATCAACACAAAACAAAAAATCGGCAAATTATTTAATTAAATCGCAGCGGTAAAATTACAATGCAAAAAACCGTTAAAATCCCCTCGCAAAAAAAACAAGAAGTATATTAAAACTCCGCAGCGAAATAAACAAAAAGTCCGTTAAAATTTCGCAATAAAACAAAGATAAAAATTTATTAAAATCCCACCGCGAAAAGCGCAAAACTTATTAAAACTTCTGCTATAAAATATCTTCATTGCACAAAAAAAGACCCTTATTCGGGGTCTTTTTTCAAGTTAACCTGTAAGCCGGGTTCTGTCATTTAAGATGGTTATCTATCTAGGTTTACCGTTGCCGATAAACTCAAGCGACGTCGATCGGACAGACATAACTAGCCGTTTTATAGTCTGCCCCTATCTTGCTCCGGATGGGGTTTACATAGCATCCCGCGTTACCGTGGGATCGGTGAGCCCTTACCTCGCCATTTCGCCCTTACCCTTGCGGGCGGTATTATTTCTGTTGCACTTTCCTTGAAGTCACCTTCACCGGCCGTTAGCCGGCATCCTGCTATATGGAGCCCGGACTTTCCTCATTGGCGTTTCCGCCACCGCAACCATCCAATTAACTTAATCTTATTATAACACCCCTTTCGCCCCTTGTCAAACTACTTTTTGCCGTTTACGTTTTCTATGTTTAAAA
This sequence comes from uncultured Clostridia bacterium, assembly GCA_934249265.1. Taxonomy (GTDB): domain Bacteria; phylum Bacillota; class Clostridia; order Christensenellales; family Borkfalkiaceae; genus CAKQKQ01. The sequence goes on from CAKQKQ010000108.1 coordinate 4,802, forward strand.
TATTGCTATAATACGTTCTTTTCGTCCTTTGGTTGTCTTTAAATTCTTTTTCGCCTTGAATGATTATCGAGGTGAGCATAGAGGAAAATTCTTTCATCGATTTGCAGAACAAATAATACGCCATCGACCCTGGCACGGTGTTAAGTTCGTTTAAATACACAACCCCGTCCGCAACGAGATAATCTGCCCTAATCACGCCCCTAAAACCGCAACTTTCGTAAATATGTTTTGTGGTTTGTTTGATTTTTTTTGAAATTTCCTCGGGAATGTCTGCGGGGAATTTTTTGTCCGCGCCGTTTTTGTAGTTTAAATATTTGTCTTTAAAAGATAAAATTTCCTCTTTGGGTATGGGCTGTTCGCACTCCGAAATAATGATTTTGTCGTCCGTTTTGTATGCGGCGCAATTTATTTCGGTGCAATTTAAAAGAGCCTTTTCCACGATGACTTTTTCGTCGTAACAAAACGCCGTGTCAAGCGCGTAACGAAGTTCTTGTCTGTCTTTGCACACTTTTATGCCTATGCTCGAGCCGAGCGAAGCGGGCTTGACTATCGCGGGATAAGACGTGGTTTTTTCTAC
>CAKQKQ010000109.1 GCA_934249265.1 uncultured Clostridia bacterium
GTTACTTTGTGTGAAAAAACTTATCTCGAACAAGAAAGTTACGTTTCTATCGAAGCGGAACATTATTCCGATATGCGTTCGACCGACGAAACTTCTTGGACTGTAATTAAAGACTGAGGCAGAGTATCGGGCGATATGGTGCGCGCAGAATCGAAAACCCTCGTGGGTTACGGCGAAGTAAATTATTTAACCGAAGCACCTTATCTCGAATATAACGTATACTTTACAAATGCCGGCAAATTCTATACCGAAGTTTACCGTTTGCCTACTTTAAGTTCTCGTAGCAGAGTGCGTTTTGCGGTAAGCATAAACAACGAAACGCCCGTGATAATCGAGGGCGAAAACGATTACGGAACAAATAATCCCGCATGGGAAGAGGGCATATTTACTCAAATAATCAAGCATAAAATCACGCTTAACGTAACCGATACGGGATTAAGCAAAGTAAGAATTTACATGTTAGACCCGTACATCACGATCGATAAAATGGTCATTTATACAAGCGAGGCTGAAAAGTCTTACTTCGGACCTGACGAAAGTTACAACACGACTTACAACCTTTTGCCCGCCGAAAGCGGAATGTACGACTCGTTCTATACCACAAAATACACGTTGCCTTACGAATACGATATAGAATCCGAATACGGCTACGGTTATTTCGTAGAACAAAACGGTAAACTTGCAATTGAAGCGGAAACTGCAGCTTTAAGCGCACCGGGGGCGTATGTAACCAACGGTGGCTGGATTCCCGAACAAACTTCCGAGGGTATCGCAATGCGTACCGTAAAAATGCGTCAAGATTATTCCGAACGCATCAGTCAAGCACCCACGATGAATTTCGAGGTTTTGATTACAACTCCGGGTACGTACAAACTTTGGGTTTTATTAAATTCGCCCATGCCGAGATCCAACGCTTACGGCATAGGACTTAACGGCTCGTATCTGTTCAGACAAAACGACTTCAATTACAGCCGTGAAGAAACTTTCGTTTGGAGACAAGCAGACTCCAACAAAACTATTACTTTTGCTTCTACGGGTTTGTATACGCTCAACGTATACTGCATTACCGACGGTCAGTCTATCGACAAACTTTACTTGACGAAAACGAGCGAAACTCCCGACAATACTTCGTTTGTTCAGTCGATACGTACTCCCGTTTGGACGAGAAATATAAGCGAATTGCTTTCCGACGCTCGTTCTCGCACGAAAATTTCTCAAGTATTGAAAGAAACGAAAAACTATTATAATATCGTTACGGGAGAAAATCTCGGAGAATACGGGGTGACGGAAACCGAAACTTTAAAAGAAAACGTGGCGCAATGTTACGCGCTTATAAACGGCGCGACCGCAGTATCCGATATAGAGGCAGACGAACGTATACGTTTGTTATACAACGCTATTTCTTCGCTTTACTCGTCTCGCAACATGACCGACGGACAAAGAGAGTATTTGGTCTATGAAAACTACGACAAAGCAATTTCGGGACTTTCACCATTCGGTTTCTTCTATAAAACTCTTTATCTTTCACCCGACGTCACGGTAAAAGACGGCGTTGACGGAGATAAATATTTCAATATCCGCACGTTTAACGAGCAATCGGCTGTAGAACAAGCGATAGTCGGCTATAATTTCGCGGCGCAAAATCAAACGTTTACTTTTAAGACTCGCATTAGTTTTAACGAAGCGGAATGGGGCAGTCTTTACCTTTTAAACGAAGAAGGGGAAAATTCGGTTTGCATCGCTTTTGAATATGCGTACAACCGCTATAATATAGTCGCTTACAATATGGGCGTAAAAACGATTCTCGCCGAATATAAGCGCAACGTTCCCGTAGATTTGAAAGTCGAAGTAAACGTACAAGAAAACACTTTCGACGTATACGTAGACGGAAATAAGGTTGCCGAAGAATTTGCATTTAGAAATTCCGCGCAAAGTTTGCAAGCGGTTACTTTCGGCAGCACGGCAAGATGCGCCGATATGCGCGTGTACGAATTGGCGATTTATCGCGAAAGAGGTGAATTATGAAAAGATTAGTTAAATTTATAACCATCGCGTTAATAATTGCGGCTACGCTTACTAATTTCGTCGCTTGCGGAGATAATTCCGCAAACGGCGGCAAAGAAAACAAAATATCTCTTTCATTAAAGTTACAGTGCGATATTGTCGCTCGTTACGACTGCAACGCGTTTATATTGACGACTAAAAACGTCGACGACAAAACGACGATAGAATATCAATTAGCGGAAGAAAACGGAGAATACAAAACCGTAAAACAAACTCAATCGCGTTACGTTGCTTACCGTTGTCTCGAAGAAGGTAAACATTCCGTCCGTGCTTGCGTAAAAGTAAACGGAAAAACTTATTATTCAAATTCTTGCGATTTCACAACCGTGCAAGACGGAGGAGATACTTTCGGCTATTCTCCGATCGGCGAAGAATCTTCGCATAACGTCGATTTAACAAACGACAAAGGCGATTATCCTTATATCGAGCATAAATCGGTAAATAAATACAGCGAAGAATACGCTTATTTTAAAGGTATTTACAGCGACAAATTCGTTTTGACCGCAACTATACAAATTATAGGCACAAACTTCCACGACCCATACCCGAAAGTAGGGTTGTTTGCAAAAGTCGATAAAGATATTTATTATTCGGCTTTCGACCCGTCGCCAGAGTATAATGGCAATACGATTACTTTTGCCGTGTATAAATCGGCTTGGACTTGGTCTAACGGCATTTTTGTAAATGCTCCGTTTAGAGACGCAAACAATAATTTGCTTTCGCACTCGATGACTTTGTTGCGCGACGGTTCGACTTTCTATATCGCCGTTGACGGCGTGTACGTGAGTAAAAGAGTAGTTTCCGGTTTAAGCGGAAACTCGTCCGTAGGCACGTTTACAATGTCTCAAAACGCATTATATACCGATTACTCGTGCTTTGTTGAGGGCAGTGACGAATTTACCGCCGCTTTAACCTCGGCAAAAGCCGCGCTCGCATAAAACTTAATAACTTCTTTTAAATAATTTTAAAAACGTCGACAAAATTTTTGTATAAAACACTTGACTGTCGGCGTTTTTAATTTTATAATTATACTAACGAATGTTAGTTAGTTGAAATATAGTGAGGACAAAATGAAACAAGAAGATACAAAGCAAAAGATATTAAATACTGCGCTCGAACTGTTTTCCGATAGAGGTTACGATTCAGTAAGCGTGGACGAAATCGCGAAAGCGGTCGGCATAAAAGCCCCGTCGCTTTACAACCATTTTTCGGGTAAAAAGGCGATATTCGACGCAATAGTAAAAGAAATTTCAACCGAATACGAAAAAGACACCGACAAAATCGATATCCACGTGCAAAATTTTTCTCAAGACGTGCAAATATTCAGCGAAATAAGCGCGGTCGCGCTTTTTGAAAAAGTAAAACAAATTTTCGAGTATTCGCTGCATAACGAAAAAATAAGGCGTTTTAGAAAATTGATGACTATAGAGCAATTCAAATCGAGCGAGTTGGGCGAACTGTATACCGAGCGTTACGTGACGAGGATAATAAATTATCACGCCGATATTTTCCGCAAATTAATCGCCGCGGGCGAATTACAAAACAACGACCCCGAAACGCTTGCTTTTATGTATGCCGCGCCCGTATTTACTTTAATCGGAATATGCGACAGACAACCCGAAAAAGAAAGCGAATGTCTTAAAAAATTACAAAACCACGTACAATTGTTTTTCAAAACTTTTAATATATCGAGGGGAAATAAAAAATGAAAAAAACTTTAATTCAAAAATTAGGACTTGTTGGAGTAGTAAGTTTTTTATCGTATGCGGCGGCTGTGTTTTTTTCTCCGCTTGCATACCCCGAATACAACGGTTTGGCTCAAGCGGTAAGCGATTTAAGCGCGGCAAACGCTCCGTCGCTTGCTTTGTGGAATAGGTTAAGCGCGTTTTACAACGTATGCGAAGTAGTTTGCGCAACGATAGTTTGTATAGGAATACAAGGCAAAAAGAATAAATTGTTGCGCATAGGCGTTTATCTTTTCGCCGTTATGGAATGGATTTCCGCAGTGGGTTACAGAATGTTTCCTTTATCAAGCAGTGGCTATGACGGGAAGTTTCAAGACGTTATGCATATGATAATCACCGCAATAGTCGTGCTTTTGTCTATAATTTCATTAATTTTGATTATAATTGCGGGATTTAAAGATAAATCTTGTCTTTCTTACGGAATTTGCGCGGCTGTCGCGTTGACAATGATGCTTGTGGGCGCGCTCGGCATGAAGATAGTGCCCGCAGCATATTTCGGCGTAGTAGAGCGTTTCAGCGTGTTTGCGGCAACGGGTTTTAACGCCGCACTTGGTATTCATTTGTTTTTAGATAATTCGGCAAATTTACAATTAGCCGCCGATGAAAAAAACTAAAGTAAAATTTTAAGGAGGATTATATGGAAAAAGTATTGATTTTTTTGCGTGCGGCAATGCCGTGGATATCACTTGGTTTAATGGTTGCGTTTTTTTGCGTGAGACCGTCCATTAATAAAAATAAAGACGACGCCACGCAAGATTACGGCGTCGAGGGTATGTGTATAGGCATGTGTTTGGGACTTGCTATCGGTTCGGTTATAGGCAATAACGGCGGATTAGGCGCATCGTTAGGTATGATTGTCGGACTTGCAATAGGTTTGTGCTCGCATAAAAAAAACAACAATTAAATTTTAAGGAGATTTATAATGAAAAATAAAATATATCCGCGCCCGAACGATAACCAAATCGTTTATCTTAAAGACGTAATCACAAAACCGAATATACAAGTGGGCGATTATACGATATACAACGATTTCGTAAACGACCCGCGCGATTTTGAAAAGAACAACGTGTTGTATCATTATCCGATAAACAACGACAAACTCATTATAGGAAAATTTTGTTCGATTGCATGCGGCGCAAAATTTATGTTTACAAGCGGAAACCACTCGTTAAAGTCGCTGTCTAGTTACACTTTTCCTATATTTTTCGACGAATGGGGACTCGATAGCAAAAACATTTGCGACGCTTGGGAAAATAAGGGCGATATCGTCATAGGAAACGACGTTTGGATAGGTTATGAAGCGGTTATTATGTCGGGCGTGAAAATCGGCGACGGGGCGATTATAGGCACGCGAGCGGTGGTGACTAAAGACGTACCACCTTATACCAT
>CAKQKQ010000110.1 GCA_934249265.1 uncultured Clostridia bacterium
GTCAAGAACAAATTTATTGGTATATACATTGTAGCAGTTAGCCCAACCTTCTCTTTTAATAGTGGTAGTAGTTGTCAAATCAATATCATTGCCGAGTTTGTAATATTTACCAACTTCTGAACCAATGTATTTGAATTGACCTGCAGTGGTAACAACATAAGGCGAGTTGACCGAACCGTCGCCTTCAGCGAATTTAGAATCGGGATCAAGCACGCTATAATCGAAAGAAAACTTAAGCGAGTTGTCACCCTTTACACTGATAGTACATTTGTAGTTTCCTACCGTTGCAGACGAGAAGTCGTTTTCAAATTCACACATAGTGTTTTTATATTCAACCGTCTTTACAGTGTCGCCGTAATGAAGATTTACTTTGAAACCTGTGGTATCAAACTCATCACCTACATAATATTGCGTTTTGGGCTGACCAACGAGTGAAATCGCCGTAAGGTCGTTAAATACAAATTTACAGCCTGTCAAAAGCGCAGCCATCATCGTTACCGCTAAAAGCGAAACGACAATAAGTCTTAATTTCCTTTTCATATTAATTTCTCCTTAATATAATTATTCACAAGTTTTATAAAAAACTTTGCTTTTAAATTTAAACCGATTAGTTTTGGTATATCAAAATTTAAGATTTTATGCCTAATTTTAATAATAGTATCTTACAAGAACAAGCGTATCTCCGGAATAAACTTCCACCTTTTCAACAACGCTGTCATAAGTGCTGTAATTGGTTGTTGCCATACCCTTTGAGTCAACGTCGAGCGTAAACACCTTTGCGTTTGCATCGAAAGTCGTTTCGGCAACGATAGACTCGCCCGTATAAGTATCGGTTGTTTTAAGCGCATAATATTGAGTTCCGTCCATCAACATTTTTTGCTCGTAATTTTTAACAACGGGCTTGTAAGTAACTTTCACTTTAAGGCTGTTGTCGCCTTGATAGTTGGAAAGTTCGGTTGCTCCTTCGGGAAGGTAAACCTTAATTTGCGCATTGTTCGTCGGGAAGTTTTCGGTTTTGCCCGTATGATTAATTACGTTGTAACTTTCATACGTGTGCATATCCAAATTAGTGATATAACCGATATTAGAGAATTTGTATCCCCTAATAATATCTTTTTCGTTGGGGTCTTCCATAAGCATAATCGCGTTATACTTGGTGAGCGAACCCGTTTTTACGTTGTTTACGTAAAGTTTACGAACGCCCGAGAAAGTTGATTTAAAGAAACCGTCTTGAGAAGTAAGTACGTTGAACACGGGAACAAGATATTTTACTCTAATATCGCCGTTTGCGTTGATTTCAACGTTTTCAAGCGTTGTGCCGTCACTCAACGTGCCCGTACCCATACCCTTGCTGTCGATATACATATATTGACCGTTGGTGGGATATTCGCACACATAATCAGTACCGTAAACTATGTTGGCGTTTTCGTATTTAATGGAGTCTTCAGTCGTAACCGAATTTGACTTGGAAACGCTTACGGTTGCGCCCGTGTTGCCGGACGAATTGAACGTTGCATTTTCGCCGATAACAAGGTCGATTTTGCTTGTATTATCCTTTCCGAGAGACACAAAGACAGAACCTTCGATAAGCGTAACTCTCGACGGAATAACTATCGTCGTGTTTATTTTAAGATTATCCAAACCTTTGTTGGTTGAATTTAATTTTTGTTCTGTTATTTCAATAACGCCGCCGTCAACGAGCGAATTTACGCACGAAACGTTGGGCGTGCCGTCGTTTGAAGTGTCGAAAGACGGCAAATACATGCCCTTATCGCCTATGTAAAGCGTGTTTTCAACGGACATTGCGTTAATGAGGTCGTTTGCGTTGATTTTAAACTTTTTGTCGGAAATTGCGTTGGCAATTTTGGTCAAATTTGCCTTATATGCGGCAACTATCGAGGCAGAAATTTCGGCAGAAGTGCTGAATTTTTCTTCTGCGGCGGCAATTATGCCCGAACCAGTGCTGCCCTTTATTTCGCTGATCGCTTGATCAACTTCTTTAATGGTTTTATCGATATAATAAAGATTTCTGTTGTACGGATTAATCGCTTCTACGGGGCGGTTGCCGTTTTCCGTAACGGTGTCGTCGGGGATACTGTCGGAACTGTCTCCGCCGGTTACTCCGCCTGCGGCAAAAGTAGCATAATTTCCGCTTATTGATGCGGTACGAGATGCCGTCCTAAATGCGGTTTTGTTTTCAAGGAGTCTCAAGTTGTTGACGCTGGCGTCGTACCAAAGCGAATATCCGTCGGGCGAAGACGCACGGTCAAAACCCAAATCTTCAAGAATTTGCTTGATTTCGTCAGCAGAATAACTCGATCTGCCGTCATCGAGCGAACGCAAAACGATTTTTTCGTTGATATTGCGAACGTCCGCTTTCGCTTTTGCAACTTTGGCATTGCTGATTACGTTGCCGAATACCGGAATAAGTACCGCCGACAATACGGCGATTACCGCTATGACGATAACAAGTTCGACAAGCGTAAAGCCTTTTTTAATCTTTTTTGAAAATTTCATTGCAACTACTCCGTCTAAAACTTTTTTCGTTTTCGTTTGAATTTTTCTGTATTTTTTTAATTTCTAATTTTTAGGTGACGCGTTTTTGAGTGATGTGATTATTGCGCTTTTGGTGGTGCGTTTTTGAGTGACTCACCGTGTTGCGCGGAGGTTTTATCGTGCCCGACTGACCGTTTTACTCAATACGTATTGCGGTTTTCGGTCTTTTTTGTCAAACCGTTTGCAATAAACGTTGCTTGTCCGCAAAGATTTGCGGACAAAGGGCGCGCCCTTTGTCAATTTTATAACCGTTTTAACGTTTTTAATTATTCGCCTTGATTACTCGTCTTTTAATTGTTCGCCTTTAATTGTTCGCCTTTAACTGTTCGCCACCGTTCGTAAACGTTTTTCGTTTGACATTATATAAATATAATGCTCGACTTTTTGTCGGCGTTTCGGCGGTTTGACACGTTAAGTTTTAGCGTTTTACTCTTTGTGAAGGCGTTTAATGCCGCTTACGGTTTTTAAATTATGCGTTTTACCGCTTGATTATTACTTTTAAACGCACTAATTAAGCAAAATTTTGTAAATCGGCGCAATTTTTTGTGTTGCAAGTCAACAAATCGGTGTCAATTCGACCTAAAATCGTCTTGATAATTAAATATATTACGCAATTTACTGTTTAATCATATAACGCCGAAATATTTTTGTCAAGCACTTTTATCAAATTTTATATAAAAAAGTCGAAATTTTACAATTTATGGCTATTTTACCCCTTTGAACGGGTCAAATGGCGGCTTTCTTTACAATTTGCAAAGGAAAATTTTACATAAATTTCATTTGGTTAACTTTTTTGACAAAACGTAAAGTTTATTTTACAAAAAAAGTATTGATTTTGCCCGTTTTACTTTGTAAAACGAACGAAAATCGAGGGGTGATTTCGGGAAATTTTTGGGTGATGAGTTTTGGGGAATTAGGTTTTGAATGACGGGGACGGTTTGAAGTTTTGGTTGTGTGGGGTCTTGGGTGTGTGGGTGCTTTAGTGAGTTATAACGGGCGGTCGATTTTTTGTTGTCTTGAGTTTATTTTGGTGCGGTTTTTAGGTGGTTGGGGTGTTGGTGTTGGTTTTTTGTGCTGTTTTTAGGAGTAACGAATAACAAATTTTGCGTTAAAATAAAAAGGCGGGCGGCGAAAAATTTTTTCGCCGCCCTATTTTGAGGAGTGTTTTCTATGTTAAAATTTGGCTTATTTTATAAAAATTTACTTTAACAATTCCTCCGTCACGCGTTCCGCGTGCCACCTCCCAAGCCGAGCGAGAATTGAGTCCTTTAAGCCTTAAAGACATCTTTTTTGCCATTTACCGCAAACGCTCACTTGTCATACATATAGTATGCCGTCGCTCGCGTTTGTAATAAATCATCTAAAAAATATGGCTTTAAGGTGCTTCGCATTTTAACGTCAATAAATTTAGGAAAATCAAGGCAAACGAACGCAATAATACCAAGTGGTATTAAAAGCGAGTTTAACAAAGATTTTACAAATTTAGTGCCGTTAAAACTTAATCTATTCAATTCTCGCTCGGCTCACAAAGGAGGCTGAAAATTTGACGTCAATAAATTTAGGAAAATCAAGGCAAACGAACACAATAATATCAAATGGTATTATAAGGGAGTTTAACAAAGATTTTGCAAATTTTGTGACGTTAAGACTTAATCTGTTCAATTCTCGCTCGGCTCACAAAGGAGACTATGATTTGAAAATCAACATACCCACCTTTCAAGAAAGGCTGAAATTTGAACGAAGGTTTATTAAAAACTAAAACTCGCCCACTTAAACAAGCGAGCGAGTTTTTTGGAAGTTAATTTTTTTCTTGTCTCACTTATGTGAGATAAGATTTTTGCGATTTTTTTACCGTGCAAATTTTTGTCGAGATTTTAAACAGTCTTTATGTAATAGTCGCCGTTTTAACAATCCCTCCGTCACGCGTTCCGCGTGCCACCTCCCTTTGCACAAAGGAGGCAAAAATTTGGCCGATTTTTAACTTTGCAAATTATGCATCGAGGTTAACCTTTGCATACGTGCCGAGTGCAATTGCTACGTTGTTAGCGTCGTAAGCAACTACAACAAGCGACGCAGAACTTAAGTTGATCGACTGACATACTGTACCGCAGTAGTAAACCAAAACACCGTCTTCTAAAACGATAAGGTCAGAACCGTACTTGGGATCTTTGTTGGTCGTCGTTCCTTCAGCATCTGCTTTAATCTTTAAGAGAGTGTATTCCAACTTGCCGTTTTCGCCCGCAGTCGTGGGTTGAACAAATCTGAACGCACCGCTACTCTTTTCGTTGTACTTCATTAAGCCTACGGCGTAAATTTCATACTTAACAGCGTTTGCAACAGTTGCAGTAACTTTAAGATTTTCGTCAACAGCAACTTCGATATTTGCAAGATTATCTTCTACTGTAACAGTACCGTTAATACCCGTTACTTCGGAAGCAGTTACGCCTTTCATTGCAACGTTACCGCAAGTGTAATCAACGTTTTCTTTACCTAAACCTGCAGTCTTGATTATCTTTGCCGTGCTTGTAACCGTACAATTGTTGAATACTACGGAATTAGCAACGCCCTTATAGTTGTTAGTGTAGAACGCACCTACGCCATATTGATAAGAAC
>CAKQKQ010000111.1 GCA_934249265.1 uncultured Clostridia bacterium
GCCCTGAATCGGGGAAGGCATCATATGTTGTGCATATAAATACTCCCTTGCCGCGCAAGCAATCACATCGGAAATTACTTTTTTATGAATTTTCGGATCTTTAACAATGCCGCCTTTGCCTAAAAAGCGAGGCCCGCATTCAAATTGCGGTTTAATCAGACAAATAAGCTGTGCCTTTGGCTGCAATACCGAACAAATCGGTTTATATAAAAACGAAAGACATATAAATTGCTTTTAAATTTCTTACATAATAATATAACATAAATTTGTTGATAAATCAAGGCAACTATGCTAAAATATTTTTATGAGAAAAAAATGGTTTAATGAAAAAACGGTGATATTGACGGGTGCGTCGTCGGGACTTGGCAAACTTATCGCGATGAGACTTATTAAAGAGAACAACTGCAAGGTTGTCGGCATAGGCAGAAACGTGCAGAAATTGGAGGGCGTAAAAGCCGAACTCGGCGAAAATTTCACGCCGTATCAAATGGACGTATCTATAAAGGAAAATTGGAAAAACCTCGCCGATTATTTGACCGAAAACGGTATTCAGCCCGATATAATGATAAACAACGCGGGCATTATGCCCAAATTTAAGCGTGCAGACAAACTTTCGAGCGACGACGTTGCCGCCGTAATGGATACTAATTTTATGTCGGCGGTGTACAGCGTGGAATATATTTTGCCCATGGTAAAGCGCAGCGAAACGCCCGCCATTATAAACGTAAGCAGCGCGGCTGCCCTTTTGACGGTGTGCGGCATGGGGTCGTATTGCGCGTCTAAATCGGCGTTGAAGTCGTACACCGAGGCTTTGTGGGTAGAAAACCGCAAAAAAATGTACGTGGGACTCATTATGCCTGGTTTTATAAGAACGGATATAATGCGCTCGCAAAACTTAAACGACAAAGAAAGAAAAATCGTCAACTTTTTCTCGATGGACATAAACAAAGCGGTCAACAAAATTATGAAGACAATTTCAAGAAAAAAGCCGCGCAAAATTATGGGATTTGACGCAAGAAGTATGAATTTCTTTTACAAACGTTTCCCGAAAGCAACTATGAAAATGCTTATGTCGCTGTTTAAAAAAGTGAAATTTACCCTTTTTGAAGACGTATTCGCCGAATAAAAATAAAATTTTGATTTACCTTTATGGAGTCGTTATGGAAATTAAAGAAATACTGACAAGAATAGGCTACGTGAGAAACACCGTAAATCTTTCCGCAAGAGAAGTCAGCCAAAGAATGGGCATGAGTCCGCAATACGTCGCTCAACTCGAAAGCGGAAGAATAGTTTTGACCGTGGAAAAATTGTTGCAGATTTTAGAAATTTGCGACTTCCCCGTCGAAAGATTTTTTAGTTCCGATATCGCCGACTATGAAACAAACAACGAATTGAAATCTTTAATCGAGTCTTTACCGACGGACAAAAAGAAAAATATTATAGAATTTATTAAAAAGTAAGCAAAAAACAGCGTTTGGTTGAATTTCCGAACGCTGTTTTTATTTTGTCTTAAATTTAATTTATCGTTTACTCTTTACACATTGCAGCCGCGCCGATAAAACCCGCGTCATTGCCGAGCGTCGCTATAGTTATCGGAACGTGAGGACCGAGGTCGCCCGCAAAAATGTGTTTGTCGAGATATTCTTGCAAGGGTTTTACGAGTTTTTCACCTTGTCCGCAAACGCCGCCGCCGAGCATTATTACTTCGGGACGGAAAATATTTGCCACGTTGACAAGCCCCACGCCGAGCATCGTGATGTAATTATCGACCACTTTTTTTGCCGATTTATCGCAGTCGTAATAATCGAACGCGGTTTTGCCGTCCACTTTATCCAAACCGCCTATATTCCACATTGCGGAATTTTTGTTTGACTGCATTTCCCTTTTAGTGTCTCTTATAAGCGCGGTTGCCGAAGAATACGCCTCGAAACAACCTTTGTTGCCGCAAGTGCATTGTTCGCCGTCGTATGCGATTATCATATGACCGATTTCCGCGCCCGCCGAACGGTAACCCGAAAATATCTTTTTGTCGATAATCACTCCGCCACCTACGCCCGTGCCTAAAGTGATAAACACGCTGTCGTTATATTTTGCACCCGCGCCAAAATACGCTTCGCCGAGAGCCGCAACGTTGGCGTCGTTTGAAATGATTATTTCCAAAGGCAAAAGTTTTTCTAATTCTTGCTTTAAAGGAAAGTTTTTCCAACCGAAATTGCCCGCCATTACCACAACGCCCGCTTTGTCGTCGATCATTCCGGGGACGGCAATGCCGACTTTTTTATAAGAACAAACTTCTCTGCCGTCTTTTTCGGCGAGCGTTTTTATTAAATTGGCAATGTTAGTTACCACCGCCGAAGAGCCTTTACTTACTTCGGTGGGCGTTTTCGTATTGTAAACCACCTTGCCGTTTAAATCGATTATTCCGCCCTTTATAAAAGTGCCGCCAAGGTCGATGCCTATATAATGTTTTTCCATAAAACCTCCCGCGTAAAAACGCCGATTTTTATTGTATTTAAGTGCTGATTTTTTGTGTTTAATCTATGTTTTTATGCGTTTTTTGCTTTCTTTTTGGCAAAGCGATTAATGAGTACGTAAGCGATTATAAGCGCGATATCCGTCAATAAAAGCACCAAAAACGACACGAGCGGAGAGACAGTATGACCGAAGAAATTTACTTTGCAGTCAACCGATTGCTCTATTCCCGAAACTATCTCGGCGGGTATGCCGTCAGCCTCGAGCGCGGACATCGCTCCCCTTAACGAGCGGTATTTAATGGTTGCCGTAGCGTACGTGCTGGGCAAAAGCGAAAGCACGTTTTGCAAGCCTTTGCCGAACTGCGAAATGGGCATATACGCGCCGCAAATAAAGCCGTAACAAGAACTTATCAAACTGCCAACAGCCGAAACTTGACCTTGAGTAGAAAGGAAAAAGTTGACTATCGACGAAAGCGCAGTGCCGAAAAACACCAATAACAAAATATCGACGATTATCATAATTACGTCTACTGCGCTTAAACACCAGCCGACTATTGCGATATACACAAAACCCGCAATCATCGCGACGAATGCGATTATAAGCGCGTTTAAAAACGTGCCTACGTAATAACCTACCGCCAAAGTCGTCTTTTTTACGGGCGAAACCGCAAAATCTTTTGCCGGTCCGTTGATTTTGTCTTGAACCATAAGCATGTTAGAGCAAAACGAAACCGTTATGCACGACACCGCAAGCAGCGATGCGAACAACTGCCCGCCCACGACGCCGTTTATGTTTTTTTGCGAAACGGTAAAGTCCGGCATATTGTATAATCTTTTCGCCGCCTCTATCGAGGATAAAAACGAATCTTTATATACGTTTGACAAGAAAGTACAATACAACAGTAGTAAAATAAGCGGCGTGATCAGCGAAGTGAAAAACAAGCCCTTATCTTTAAAAAACATTTTTACGTTTCTTTTTATAAAGGAAATCAAAGTCTTCATTATTCGGTCACCTCCGTCTTTTCTCCCGTAACGTTGATAAACACGTCGTCGAGTTTACCTTTAGTTATTTCGTAATCCTTAAAATACTGCGGCGCAGACAAAATCAAGTTTGTCGCTTCCTCGATGTTTGCGACGAAAAGCCTATACCCGTTGGGGATTTTTTCGTATTTTTTGCCGAGACTTTTTACTATTTCTTCGTCTATATTATACATAGAAACGTAGTCGCCCGTGTATTTGTTTTTAAGTTCTATAGGCGTGCCTTCGGCAACGATTTTACCCTTGTTGAGTATGACGATATTGTCGGCGTCGGCTGCCTCTTCCATGTAATGCGTGGTCAAAAATACCGTAAGGTCTTCTTCTTTACGCAATTTATCGACAACCGACCAAACTTGTTGTCTCGTCTGCGGGTCAAGTCCCGTTGTAGGCTCGTCTAAAATGAGTATTTCAGGGTTGGATATAAGTGCCCTTGCGATATCCGCCCTACGCCTTTGACCGCCCGAAAGTTTGCCAACCGCCCTACCTTTAAGTTCGTCAAGGTCGAGCAAATTCCTTATTTTGTCGTATCTTTTTTTGTATTCTTCGCCGAAAATGCCGTACATTGCCGCGCGATATCTTATGTTTTCTTCAACCGTTAAAGCCTTATCGAGCACGCTGTTTTGAAACACTACGCCGATTTTGCTTTTAAGTTCGTCCATGTGTAAATCGATGTCCTTTCCGTCGATATACACTTTGCCGTCGTTTTTAGACAAAACGCCGCAAATAATCGAGATCGTGGTGCTTTTTCCCGCGCCGTTTACGCCGAGAAAAGCGAAAAAATCTCCCCTTTTTACTTCAAAACTTATATCGTCCACGGCTTTTACTTCGCCGTAAGACTTTTTAAGTCCTTCGATTTTAATAATACTTTCCATAACTCTCCTTTTATTTTATTTTAAGCGATTTTAAATAATTTTTTTGTTCGTCTGTAATTCTGAAACTTTCAACCGATTTTTGTATCGCCTTGTTGTGTATCCACGGCGAAAACTTTTTGTCTTGAATATAAGGCAAAACCTCGGCGTAATTTTTTGCAAGCGCAGTCGCGAGATACCAAGCGATCATCATTTTTACGTAATAATCGTCCTCGGTAATTTGCAAAAGTTTTTCCACGTCTTCATTTAAAAACTTGTCGCCGAGACAGTACGACATGAGCATACCCACGCCGAACCTAATCGTATAGACCTTATCCGACTCTACCCAGCGGTAAAAAGTGCCGCGCAACTCTTCGCCGCATTTTGAAAAACACTTCATGCTCAATTGGTCGCAAGTTGCCCAATTATTTATGTACGGCAAAAATTTTTCGATTTTATTTATTGCCTCGTCCACGTTTTTTATCCCCGACAAAATAAACGCGTGCAAATTGTTTTCTTCGTGATATTTATGCGGCAAATCGTTTAAAAACTCGTCGATATTATCCCGCTTTGCATACTCTTTTGCAATTGCTTTTAGTTGCGGAGTCCTTACCCCTATAAAATATTCTCTTTTTAAAGTCGGGATAAGTTTTTGGCTGAACTCGGCAAAATTTTCGTCCGCATAACTAAACAGCGTTTGCCTTATTT
>CAKQKQ010000112.1 GCA_934249265.1 uncultured Clostridia bacterium
ACTTTACCGTGTGGAAAAAGTATGCGACCGAAAAACTGCTTTGTCCGTCGGTGCTTTACTATTTATCGCTTAATCCCGAGTGCTTTTTCGTAATTGAAAAGGACGTTGACGGTTATAAATACGTCACCGCAAGAGGGTGGGAAGACTTGTCCGTCACTTTGACCGAATACAAAAATCTCGGCGAAGAAATCACATTAGACTTTGTAAAACAGTTTGTAAAAGTGGATAAAATCGCCGCGGGATTTTATAGATATTATTCGATTTATGAAAAGTATAAAACAAAATATAACCTTGAAGAAGTGTTAAAGGGCAACGCAAAATATTCGGCGAAAGACTTTGAAAATTCCACGTTTGACGAGAAGTTTGCCGTTGTTGAGATTTTTGTTTCTATGCTTACTTCAATTGCGAAAAATGTCATGATTACAAACACCGTTATCGATAAAATTGACAGTTTTTATCAAAATAAGGACAATGAACAGTATATAAAACCCATTTTAAACGGCATCGAAAACGGCACGATAGGCGGTAGAGATAAAGAGGTTTATAAAATACTTTTGTCTCAAAAGGATAGGGCTATAAGCGAGGTAAAAAGCGATTTTGAAGACAAAATTTTATCGCTTAAAGACAAGTTTAATGTTAGCGTAGAAAACGCCTTTACTTTCGTCGAGAACTGTTTTTCGGTAGGTCAAGAAATGACCGCGCTTTTAATCAACTTGATATCCGACGCGGATTTTATTTCTTGCGTTTCGGACTGCGGCTGCGAAATTTTTTATAAGTATAACGAGTTGTTGCTCGTGGACGAAAAAAGCGAAACTTTAAAAAGGCAAGCGGTGGAATTGTTAAAGCAAAACACCGACAAATAATTATCGTTAAGCAAAACAAATAATTATTATCAAGCCGCTAAATAAAAAAGTAATTTTACTGCTAAATATTCGCCGAAAAAATTACCTAACAGCAATTAAAACGGCGGTAAAATATTAATTTGCCTATTTTATTTGATTTATATATATACTTTGTGTTATAATATCAAAAGATTTGTCTGAAAGCACGCGAGAAACAGCGAGCGTATTTTCAAGCAAATCTGATGTTTTTACACACTTAGAAGTGCAAAGTGACAACTTTGCAAGCGCATCGGCGCAAAATTTTGAACTCGTTTCAAAATTTACTTCTTATAGTTTATAATATCAAAAGATTTGTCTGAAAGCATGCGAGATAAAGAAGGCGATTAGACGTAAAAACGATTAAATAAAACGACTTAAATTAAAGGCGGCATAAAATACGCCAAAACGCCGTAAATATCGCGTTAGGGGTGTGTTTCGGTTGTATACATCGCGGTAAAAACGTTTGTAAAATTGGGAAGGAGAAAATATGAAAATACTGTCAATGGACGTCGAAAGTTGCACGGGTAAATTTACCAATGCAAGCATATGCAGTTTCGGTTATTGCATTTCCGACGAAAATTTTAATATAATAGAACAAAGGGACATCATTATAAATCCCATTCCCAAAAAGTTTTTCAACGGTAGGGCGCAAAAGGCGGGTATTCAACTCGCTTACCCCGAGGAAGTTTTTAGAAACAGTTACCGCTTCGACCATTATTACAACGAGATATCCGCGCTTTTCGAGGACGCGCTTGTGGTCGGTTTTGCCATCGACAACGACGTAAAATACGTAAACGACGCGTGCGATTATTTCCACAAAAAAAGAATTAAATACAAATTTTTAGACGTGCAAATTTTGCACAGAGTAGTCAACGATTTGCCCAACTGCATCGGTCTTTCGGCGGCGGGTGAGCAACTTCACGAAAAGTTTATACCCCATAGGTCTGACGAAGACGCGCGCATGACGCTTTTGCTTTTAAAAAACATTTGTAAAACGGCGGGACTCGGCATAGAAGAGGTGGCTGAAAAATATTGCGTGACGTTTGGCGAAAACAAGGAAAACGACTTTACGCCGTGCATTGCTAAATCGGACGAACTTAAAAAACTTTCTAAAAACAGAACTAAAAACAAAAACATTCTTATACACAACTTTATCGAGAAAATCACTCGCGCCAAAAGGGTTTACGGCGGTAAATTCGCGCGCAAAAAGATTTGCTTTTCAAAAGATATTTTAAGCGGCGACGTCGATCTTGTAAGAAAAATGATTAAGCGCATTTATTCGTTAGGCGGCAAGTTTGTAATGAATATGGAAAGCGCAAACATTTTCGTAACCGAAAACAGCGAGAAGTTTATCAACGAAACGCCGCTCGGCGAAAGAACGAACGACAAAGGAAGCGAAGTTTTCGTGTGCGAATACGAAGATTTTTTAAAGGAAATTTCACCGCTTGAAGAGGTCGATTTTTCTTCGGACGAACAAATTATTAAAAGACATTATAGGCGGCTTGAAAACGCCGCGCAAAAAAACGCTCAAGCGAAAAAGACGCAAAACCGACATACGTATTGAGTAAAGATGACAGTTTTACGCAAAAAATAAAAATAACACCGCAGTAAAAAGCGGCGATTCGGGGAGAAACAATATGAGTTTATTAGATATTGTTATTTTATCGGTAGGGCTTGCAATGGACGCGTTTGCAGTGTCTATATGTAAGGGTTTGTCGGTGGAAAAAGCGGAAGCAAAAGGATATCTTGCGGTCGGTATTTGGTTTGGAGTGTTTCAGGCGATTATGCCGCTTATAGGGTATTTTTTGGGTTCGGCATTTGAAAAAATAGTTGACTCCGTTGACCATTGGATAGCGTTTGTATTGCTTGTTTTAATCGGCGCGAATATGATTAAAGAAGCGTTCTCCAAAAGCGAAGAGACAAAAAACGCAAGTTTCTCGTTTAAAACGATGCTTGTGCTTGCGCTTGCGACGAGCATAGACGCATTGGCTGTTGGTATCACTATCGCGCTTACCCCTCAAAAACTCAACATTTTCATTTCGGTGGGAATTATCGGTTTAATCACGGCGTTTATATCGATGGCGGGCTTTAAAGTCGGCAACTTGTTCGGTTCTAAATACAAATCGAAAGCGGAATTTGTCGGCGGCGTAATTTTAATTCTTTTGGGTATAAAAATTCTTATCGAAGGACTTACCGGCATAACGTTGTTTTAAAAAGAATATGTCGGCTTTTCGACAAAAAGTAAAAGTCAATTTCATACATAAAAATAAAGGCAATGAAGATAATCGTTGCCTTTTTTCTTTTGTTCAAAAATTGACAGTCGAGACCAATCAAGACGGCAAAATGCAAAAAATATTAAGACGGCAAAGCACATAGATTAATCAAAACAACAAATAACTAAAATCACATAAACCGTCGATAAATGATAAAAATTACAAATTATCACCAAGCCGCCCAAAAGTCTCAAATCGCCTAAAATGTCATAAAATACCATT
Organism: uncultured Clostridia bacterium; assembly: GCA_934249265.1. Taxonomy (GTDB): domain Bacteria; phylum Bacillota; class Clostridia; order Christensenellales; family Borkfalkiaceae; genus CAKQKQ01. Next base: position 3,377 of record CAKQKQ010000112.1, read on the forward strand.
AGAAATCGCAAATTTAAAAACGTATAAATTTTTAAAAAATCGCGCGTATTTTGCCGCCAAAACAATAAAAACACGTAAAAAACCCGTCGCATTTAGCACATTTAGCACAAATGCGACGGGTAACAAAACTATAGAATTTTCGATACAACAAAAACCGCTTACAAAAATTCGGCAAATAATTTTAGCAAATTATATTGATAAGTCTGCCTTTTATAATGATAAATTTCTTTACGGCTTTGTCTGCAACGTTCTTTTTGACGATGTCGTCGTTTAAAACAAGTTGCTTAATGGTTTCGTCGTCCGCATCGGACGGAATTTCCATTTTCGTTTTGATTTTGCTGTTTACTTGAATAGCGTATTCAACGCAGTCCTTTACAAGGGCATTTTCGTTAAATTCGGGATATTTTTCAATGAATATCGACTTTTTATGTCCTCTTATAGACCACAATTCCTCCGAGAAGTGAGGAGCGAGCGGCGCAAGCAATTTAAGAAGGTCGTCGACGCACTCGTTCAAGAATTTAAGGTTTTTCGTTTCAAGGTCATCATACTTGATAATTGCCTTTACGTATTCCATAATTCTTGCAATTGCCGAGTTAAACCCAAAGTTATTCATGTTGTTGTCAACGTTTTTAATAGTGTAGTTGCGCACGTAATCGAGGTCTTTTTCGTTTGCTCCGTAAGTCGTTACGTCGTTGCTGCCTTCGCCGTTGATTTTAAGAACGGTTCTTTCGACCCTATCCAAAAATCTTGCAACCGCAACGATACCGTCATCGCACCATGCGCCGCCTTCGGTATAAGCAAAGCCGAACATAAGGTACATTCTAAACACGTCCGAACCGTATTGTTCTATATAAGAGTCGGGCGAAATTACGTTGCCCTTGGACTTGCTCATTCTGTTGCCGTCAGGTCCTAAAATGATACCTTGGTGGGTGAGCGACTTAAACGGTTCGTCAAAATTGAGATAACCCATATCCCTGAGTGCTTTTGTGAAGAAACGAGCATACAAAAGGTGCATACAAGCGTGTTCGGGTCCGCCGACGTATTTGTCTACGGGCAACATTTTGTTGATAATTTCGGGGTTAAACGGCATATCGCTGTTTTTGCTGTCGGGATAACGGAGATAATACCAACTCGAACAAACGAAAGTATCCAAAGTGTCGGGGTCTCTTCTTGCGTCTTTGCCGCACTTGGGGCATTTGCAGTGTACGAATGAATCTATCTTGGCAAGCGGGCTTTCGCCGCCCTCGCCCACCTCATAGCTTTCCACCTTGGGCAGCCGCAGCGGAAGCTCCTCTTCGGGCACGGGCACCATGCCGCACCTTGGGCAATGGATAATCGGAATCGGCTCGCCCCAATAG
>CAKQKQ010000113.1 GCA_934249265.1 uncultured Clostridia bacterium
GGCGGAGAGTACGATTACGACAGATGCTCAAAGGCGGTAATAGACGATTTCCGTCACGGCAAAATAGGTAAAGTTTGCTTTTTAAAATAGTCTTTGTTTTGTTTTGTTTTGTCGGTCGATTTATCGGTATAAAAATTTTAAATCGACTTTATGTTAAGCGGTGTTTAATTTAGGGTTAAAAGTGTGTTTAATCGCCGCGCTATGTTTTTACGTTAGCCGTATATTGTCGACTTTACAGCATACGTTTAACGTAAAAACGTCAAAATTTGATAAATTTAGATATAAAAATTGCATTTAAGGAATACGATGGATAAACTCGAATACGAAAGAAAGTATATGGAAAAAGGCTGTAAATATATCGCCGGTATAGACGAAGTGGGCAGAGGTCCGCTCGCCGGTCCTGTGGTGTGCGCGTGCGTGATTATGCCGCTTGACGACGTTATTGACGGCGTTGACGACAGCAAAAAACTTTCCGAAAAAAAGAGAGAAAAACTTAACGAAATTATACTTTCAAAGGCGATCGCTGTCAGTATTTGTCAAATCGACGAAAAGACGATAGACGAAATCAATATTTTGCAAGCGACCAAGTTGTGTATGAAAAATTGCGTGGAAAGCCTTTCGCAAAAGCCCGACGTGTTGTTTGTCGACGCGCTTAAACTCGACGTAGACGTGCCGCAAGTGTCGATTATTAAGGGTGATTTTAAAAGTTATACAATAGGTTGCGCGTCTATCGTGGCTAAAGTGTATAGAGATAAACTCATGGAAAAATACGACGAAATTTATCCCGCATACGGTTTTAAAAAGCACAAAGGTTACGGCACAAAAGCGCATATAGACGCGATTAAGGAGGTAGGACCTTGCAGTATTCACAGGATGACTTTCATAAAAAACTTTTGGGACGGAAAGGGGAAGATTTAGCCGTCAAGTTTTTAAAAAAGCAGAAATATAAAATAATCGAACGCAACTTTAAATGCACTTACGGCGAGGCTGATATAATCGCCAAGCAAGACGACTGTTACGTTTTCGTCGAGGTAAAAGCGCGCGCAAGCGACACCTACGGCAGACCTTTAGACGCGGTTGATTTTGCAAAACAAAACAAGTACAGAAAAATTGCCGAGTATTATTTTTACATAGAAAATATTTTCGACGTTAGCGGCAGATTTGACGTAATCGAGGTGCTACCCGACGGCAGTATAAATCATATCGAAAACGCGTTTTAAGTCGGCTTTACAGCATACGTATTAAGTAAAAAAGGAAAAATTTATGAAATTAATCGTTACAACCGCATCTGGAATAGAGGCGGTGACGAAAAGAGAACTTGTTTCATTCGGGTACGAAGATTCGCCCGCGTTAAACGGAAGAATTGCTTTAGTAGGCGATTTTTCAGACGTTGCGAAACTGAATTTATATTTGCGCACGGCTGGGCGCGTACTCATTGAATTAGGCTCGTTTAAAGCGACGAATTTCGACGAGTTGTTCGATGGAATAAAGAGCATTGCGTTTGAAGACTACATTGCAAAAGGCGGTAAAATTATCGTTACGGCAAAGTCGGTAATGAGCAAAATTTACGCCTTGTCGGCGACTCAAAGCGTGGCGAAAAAGGCGATAATAGAAAGACTTAGTAAAAAGTGGCACACAAACGAAATTGACGAAATAGACGAAAGATACAAAATCGATATTTCCATTTATAAAGACGTGGTTTCGGTCACTCTCGACACCTCGGGCGAGGGACTGCACAAAAGAGGATATAGGGGACTTGTCGGCGACGCTCCGCTTAAAGAGACGTTGGCTGCCGCGCTTATAAAACTTTCCGTGTGGAATCCGAGCAGACCTTTTGCCGACGTGTTTTGCGGCAGCGGCACTTTCGCGATCGAGGCTGCGCTTATGGCGGCAAATATCCCCAGCGGATTTAACAGAGATTTCGATTTTTTACATTATAAATATTATAACGAAAAAGATTTCGAGGCTATTAAGCAGCAAGCGGAAAGCGAAATCGACTTAAAAAAAGAAGTGCATATTTCGGGTTTCGATATCGACGAAAACCAAATTCGCCTTGCGAGAAAGCACGCCGCGCTTGCGGGAGTGGGTGAGAAAATTCATTTTCAAAAAGCCGACATGCGCGATTTTTCTTCGTCTAAAAAAGGCGGAGTGATAATAAGTAATCCCCCATACGGCGAAAGGCTTTTGTCGCGTAAGGAAATTGTTGGGCTTTACAGAGATTACGGCAAAATGTATTCTCGGCTCGACGGTTGGTGCTGTTATACGCTTACCAGCGTGAGTGATTTTGAAAGTTTGTTTGGCAAAAAAGCGGACAAAAAACGCAAAATTTACAACGGAAATTTAGAGTGTAACTATTACGCCGTGTTGTGCCCCAAAAACAACGCTAAAAACGAGAAAAATTAATGCAATACGCATAAAAAAGTAATAAACTGCATAAAAACGCTTGCAATAAAGTGATTTTTATGTTAATATATTAAAAGACTTCGGGTGGTCCGCTTACAGTATGGGTAATGAACACTTCGTAATAATTGGAGGTTTTAAGTCATGAATATTATTGATCAAATCGAGAAAGAGAATTTAAAAACAGAAGTTCCTGCGTTTGACATCGGTGATACTGTAAGGGTATCGGTTAAGGTCATTGAAGGTACGAGAGAAAGAATCCAAGTCTTTGAAGGCATCGTTATTGCTAAAAAGCACGGTTCTGTAAGAGAAACGTTTACCGTAAGACGTTTGTCCTTCGGTATCGGCGTTGAAAGAACGTTCCCCCTTCACTCACCCAAAATTGCAAAGGTTGACGTTGTTAGAAAGGGTAAAACAAGAAGAGCAAAACTTTACTATCTCCGTGAGAGAACAGGTAAGGCTGCAAGACTTAAAGAAGTTATTAAGTCTAAATAATTTAACACAAAACCAAAAGGGGACGAATTTTCGTCCCCTTAAATTTTTTGCTTTTTTGCGTTTGACGCTTGATGGGTTTATATATAACTTTGCTATATAGCATCGCGAAAATTTGCTCGTTTAATCGTTTTTTCGGCAAAAATAAAAACCGCTGAAAATTAAAAATATAAAAACAGAAGCCGTTAAAAATTGAAATAACAAAATTATAAACTATAAGAAGTAAATCTTTTGACTAAAGTCAAAATCTTTCAAGTCCTTGCGGACTTATGCAAAAATATAAAATTTTTGCACTTCTTAGTTTGCAATATGCGAAATTGTAAACCCTTGCAAGCAAGTTTCCAATTTCTTATAATATATACTAAAAAAATAAAAAACAACCCTGATTTTTAATAAAAGGGTTGTTTTTTGTATGTTTTAAAAGTACTAAAATGTTTAAAGTATAGACGTAATCATTACGGCAAAAAATAAAATTCCTACGCCGTAACAAATAAATCTAAAAATCGTATATAAAATGTTTGCCGAATCGCCGACTTTGCCCTTTTTTGCCATAAGCGCGCCCCAAATGTAGAAAAACAGTATAATACCGCCGATTATCAATAAAATTTTCATATTTTTACCTCCTTAAAAAGTCATCGCAAGTTCTGCGGTATTGAATTCGATTAGTTTCTTCGGCATCACGACTAAAACAAAAGTCGTGTTTTCTACAACGATGACTTGCGTGCTCATAACTGTATTCATAAGAGTATACGCTATCATACCAAGCACAATTCGCGCATACTTTTGCGTTGTTTTCGGCGTCAATTTTTTTCCCCATCTTTTCGACGGAGTCGTTGTAGTCCGAAAAAGATTTTTCATTCGATTTTCGCGAAAAATCGGCAAGTTTTTTAAAAAATGACATAATTTCCCCCTATAAATTTTTTATATTAATATTATAATCTTACAAATGTAAGAAGTCAAGTAATTTTCTTACAAATGTGAGAATATATACATATGAACATATTTGCCACAAGATTAAAAGAATTGAGAGAGGAAAAAGGGATAGGGCAAGTAGAACTTGCGCAAAACCTAAAAGTCAGCAAAGGCATAATCAGTTTGTGGGAAAACGGTTTAAGAGAGCCGAGTATGCACTGTTTAATCGCCATTGCCGATTTTTTCGATTGCAGTATCGATTTTTTGGTGGGCAGAACTGATTAAAATTCGGCTTTTTATAGGCGAATAAGCATTACAATTTACGTTTATCGACGGTATTTTGGGTTGAAAATACTGTTGTCGAGCGTGTTTTAATGGTCAATGAGTGCAAAATAAGTGCCTTTTGTTTAATTTGTTGCAGTGTTTATCGTCGGCAAAATAAAGACAGAAGTTGCGATTTATGCGTGCTATATTTTAAAATATAACTTTTTAACGCTTAAAAGCCCCCGAAATAGTCGCGCCGATTTTTAATTTTTGTGCGTTTACTGTTTTTTATATATGCGTTCGCCGAGTAGGCTAAAATTAATTATTCAATATATTTATTAAAACGTCGTTTTTAAGAGCGGCGTTTTTTATATAAAAAAGTAGTGATGGCGCACAGATAAAGTAAATTAGCAGATAAAGTAAATTAATTGTTGCAGCCAAATTAAAATGCTTGTTGCGGTCAAATCGAGTTATGCAACATACCAAATAAAATAAATCAAGTTACTCGATATAGCAAAATCAAAAATTTGCTCGGCGCAACCGAATTTGAAAATAAATCAAGTTACTCGGGCGGCTA
>CAKQKQ010000114.1 GCA_934249265.1 uncultured Clostridia bacterium
GCCTTATACCGTTATCCCCGGCAACCACGATTACGACGACGAATCAAAAACGAGAGCGACCACTTTATACAACAAATATTTCCCGTACAGCAAGTACAGTCAAACCGAAAATTTCGGCGGCGCGTACGAAGAAGGGAAAATGGAAAATACTTACAGTTTGTTTGAAGTCGGCAACGTTAAATATTTGGTGCTTTGTCTCGAATTCGGTCCGAGAATGGAAATTATACGTTGGGCGGGCAGACTTTGCGAAAAATATCCCGACAGAAGAGTAATCGTCACCACGCACGCGTTTATCGACCCCGACGGAACAATTATGACCGAAGAGTCGAGATATTCGGCTACGAAGTATTTTAACGCTTCCGAGGGCGCGACCACGGGTCAACAACTTTACGACGGACTTATTTCAAGATATTCCAATATTTTCATGGTGATAAACGGACATAATGCCGCCGACGACATAGTTATGCGTACCGACGTAGGCGTAAACGGCAACAAGATTATTTCTTATCTCGTCGACCCGCAAGCCACGAGAATAAACGGCGGCGAAATCGGCGAAGACAGCATTGTTTTAATGAAGTTTAACGAGAAAAACAAGACTATCGCTTTCAGTTTGTATTCTCCCGAATACGGCAAAGTGTTCAACATTCAAAACCAATTTATAAAGTCTTTCGCCGACTAAAATTCAACCGATAAAATTAAACCTATAAATTGCCGACTAAAACGCAAAATCGGCAAAAATTCAACGGATAAAACGATAAAAAGTAAAGAGTCCTTAACGGGGCTCTTTATTTTTGCATAAAACGAAATAGCAAAAGGCGATTTTTGAAAATTTTGTTCGTTGAAGTAAATCGGCATAAATTGCGTTTTAGTGCCGATACGCCTTTTTTGCGGCGAAATGAAAAATAAACTTTTTCTTGACGGTAAAACGTTTTAATGATATAATGAAATTGTTAAATATTTACAATATCGGTTATAATTTACGGATTATCGTGAGGAGAAAAATATGAGCGACATAACGAAAAGGGCGATTTCGGCGTCTTTAAAGAAATTGCTCGGCGAAAAAACTTTAAGCAAAATTACCGTTCAAGACATTGCCGACGACTGCGGCATAAATCGCCAAACGTTTTATTATCACTTTCAAGACATATACGACCTTGTTGAATGGACTTGCATTGAAGATACCGAAAAAGTGCTTAAAGAAAACAGAACTTACGACACTTGGCAAGAGGGCTTTTTAGCCGTGTTCGATTTGGCTAAAAAGGACAAGGTGTTTATAGATAATATTTATCGTTCGGTGTCATTAGAGATGCTCGAACAGTATTTATATCGCCTTGTATATCCTTTACTTAAAAACGTGGTAGACGAAAAAGCAAAAAATTATTCCGTGAGAGACGAAAATAAAAAATACATAGCGGATTTTTATAAATACGCTTTTGTGGGCGTGCTTTTAGAGTGGGTAAGGCACGACATGAAAGAAAGCCCCGACGATATAGTCGCAAGGGTGAGTAAAATCGTCGGCGGGGCAATAGAAATGGCATTTAATAATTTTAATAAAAATTAAATATATAATTAATTTATCGATATAACACGAAATTTAAACGCCGAGTCGAATAAACACGATTTAAACGGCGTTTTATTTTTTATACAAATTCGCTTGAATGTCAAAATTTTAAGCAATGTTTTCGCTCTGTCTCAAATTTAGACGGGGCGATTTTTTTGTCTATTGTAATTTAAAAATTTGCGTGCTACAATATACTCGTAAAAACAAAGAAAACAAATTCGGAGGTAAAAAATTATGTATTACGGATCAGGCAATTACGAAGCGTTCGCTCATCCCGTTAAACCGGAAGGAGTAGACGGAAAATCGGCTTATATTATCGGCACGGGACTTGCGGGCCTCTCGGCGGCGTTCTTTCTTGTAAGGGACGGACAAATGAAAGGCGAGCATATTCACCTTCTTGAAAAGTTGGACATAGCAGGCGGCTCGTGCGACGGCAGAGCCGTACCAAGAAGCGGTTATTATATGCGCGGCGGCAGAGAAATGGACAACCATTTCGAGGTTATGTGGGAAATGTTTAGAGACGTTCCGTCTCTTGAAAATCCCGGACTTTCCGTTCTCGACGAATATTACAGATTAAACAAAGTAGACCCCAACTATTCGCTTTGCAGAGCAACGGTAAACCGCGGCGAAAACGCGCATACCGACAATAAATTCGGACTCAATAAAGAGGCGGCAATGCAAATAACCAACCTTTTCATGACGCCCGAAGAAAAACTTGAAAATAAAAAAATCAGCGATTATTTCGACGATAATTTCTGGAAGAGCAACTTCTGGCTTTATTGGCAAACGATGTTCGCTTTCCACTCGTGGGATTCCGCTCTCGAAATGAAGAGATATCTTCAAAGATATGTTCACCACATCGACGGTTTGCCGGATTTCTCCGCGCTTCGTTTCACGAAATATAATCAATACGAAAGTCTTATAGAGCCTCTTCAAAAATATCTCGAAGACAGAGGAGTTAAGGTTGAATACGGCGTAGACGTTAAAAACGTAATTTTCGACATAAACGGCAAAAAGAAAGTCGCTAAAAAAATAGAGTACGTCAAAAACGGCGAAAAAGGCAGCATCGATTTGCTTGAAAGCGACCTCGTGTTTATCACAAACGGTTGTTGCACGGATACAAGTTGTTACGGCGACCAAACTCACGCTCCCGACCTTACAAAAATAAGAAAAGGTGGCGGCGAATCGTGGGATTTATGGAAGAACATTGCTATACAAGACCCGTCTTTCGGTAATCCTTCCAATTATTGCGACCATCCCGACGAAACCAACTGGATGAGCGCAACCGTTGAAACTTCCGACGATGAAATCATAGAGTGTATCGAAAAAATTTGCCGTCGTGACCCGCGTGCGGGTAGAGTTACCACCGGCGGTATAGTAACCGTAAAAGACAGCGTAGACAACTGGTATATGTCGTGGACGATAAACCGTCAACCGCAATTCAAGTCGCAAGATAAAAATTCGGTTCTTATTTGGCTTTATTCGCTCAACACCGACAGAGCGGGCAATTACGTTAAAAAGCCGATGCGCGAATGTACGGGCGAAGAAGTTTGCAAAGAATGGCTTTATCACATAGGTTTGCCTATTGAAAAAATCGACGAATATGCAAAGACCAAGGCAAACACGACCACTTGCTATATGCCGTTCATCAATGCGTTCTTCCGTCCGAGGAAAAATTCCGACAGACCCAAGGTAGTGCCCGACGGTGCGGTAAACTTCGCTTTCATCGGTCAGTTTGCCGAAACTCCCAGAGATACCATTTTCACGATAGAGTACTCTATGAGAACGGGTATGGAATCGGTTTATACTCTTCTCGATATAGACAGAGCAGTTCCCGAGGTTTGGGGCAGTGTATACGACGTTCGCGAACTTTTAAGAGCGGTTTATTACGCGCTTGACAAACAACCGATTTCAAGCATGAAACTTTCGCTTAAAGAAAAGGTTTTACTTAAAGAAGTAACCGACAAAATCGCCGGTACTGACGCAGAAAAACTTGCGAAAGAAAGCGGAATTATTTAATTGCCGTTTAAAATAAATTTGCTCGTCTTACCGCAAACGGGAAAGTTAAAATCGACGGCAAATTTGTATATATCGGTTAAATATTTAACCGAGTAATTAAAAACGAGTTTGATAGAAATGTCGGGCTCGTTTTTATCGTCTTTTGCATTTTTAATCGAGCGAAGTTTTTTAAAATTCGGCTTTATAAACTTTACTTAAATTTTACCTCGTTTTCACTTTTATTTTGTTGTAAAAAGCCGCGCGCCGTGTTATAATTACGCTTGAAAATAAATTTGCGTTGTCTCGTCACGGAAAGAGTATATATTCGTTTCAACGTTTTAAGGAGAAAAATGTTTTTTAAATTATTTATTTGTCTTTTGGCGTCGCTCGGCGCGGGTCTCGGCACGGGTTTTGCGGGACTTTCCGCGGCGGCGGTTATCACGCCTATGCTTGTCGTGTGTCTGGATATTCCCGCATACGAGGCTGTGGCTATCGCGTTATTCAGCGACGTTTTGGCGAGCGCGGCGAGCAGCGTTACTTACGCGAAGAATAAAAATATCGACATAAAAAACGGCATAATAATGCTTATTTCCGTGCTTATTTTTACCGTCGTGGGCAGTTACGTCGCAAGCATCGTTCCCAACAAAACCATGGGCGGTTTTTCGATGTTTATGACGTTGATTTTGGGTATTAAATTTATCGTAAAACCCGTAATGACCACCAAAGAAAAAATGCAAAACAAAAGCGCAAAAACCAAGATAATTCAATCGATTTTGTGCGGTGTAGTTATCGGTTTCATTTGCGGCTTTATCGGTGCGGGTGGCGGCATGATGATGCTACTACTTTTGACGAGCGTACTCGGCTATGAATTAAAAACGGCTGTCGGCACGAGCGTATTTATAATGGCGTTTACCGCGCTTACGGGGGCTGTCAGTCACTTTGTAATCGGCGGCATGCCCGACCTTACTTGTATGATAGCGTGCGCCGTTTTCACGCTGGCTTTTGCCCAACTCGGCGCGCATATCGCCAACAAAGCAGAACCGAAAGCGTTAAACAGAATGTTAGG
>CAKQKQ010000115.1 GCA_934249265.1 uncultured Clostridia bacterium
GTTAGATAAAAGCATTGTCGGCAAAAAATATAAACTCGGCAACGGAAAAATAGGCAAAGCGAGCATATTCGCTTGCGTTGACGGCAGTACGGTAAAAGAATATTCGATAAGCATTGTAAAATCCGAAAAAAATTCTCACAATAAAGATTACGTGGTAAAAATTACAGATAAAGAACTGTTAAATTTAACGGGCGGCATAGTGCAAGGCATGAGCGGTAGTCCGATCGTTCAGTCGGGCAAAATCGTAGGGGCGATTACGCACGTGTTTATCAACGACCCCACGAGAGGTTTTGGCATTTGCGCAAGCAAAATTTTACCGATGAAATAATGTTTTTATAAATTTAGAAGAGTAATAAAATAAATTGAGAAGGACAATAAAATCTCGATTTTTATTGCGGTTTGCATAAGCAAACGTAAAATTAAGTATAGATAAATTTTATAGCCGAAAGACATAATACAAAACGCGCCGACATAAGATTAAATCGGAGGGCGCGTTTTATTTTGCAAAAAGGTTTTGCTTTTATAAAAAATAGAATAGAAAAGAATATTTACGTATTTATATTCGGTTGCGTATTTTTGGTTTTGGGGATAGGACTCGGCATTACTTACGTACTGAAATCTTACGGTTATTACGGCTATTACGACAATATTTATCGCATATACGGCGAGTGGTTTTCTTATTATTATTCGCCGTTTAGGCTGCTTGTAAAAAGGCTGTTTTTCAACTGCATTTACATAATAATTTTTATGCTTTTAAGCAGTAAAAAGTTTTTGCTTCCCGTGTCGTATTTTTTGCTTATTTACAGGGGTTTTGTACTCGGTATAGGCATAATCGTGTTTTACAACGTGTACAGCATAAGCGGAATAATCACTATAATAGTAGTGCTTGTGCCGCAAAGTTTGGCGATATCGCTTTCGTGTATAATCACAATTTCGTCTCTTTTTGACTGCGAAATTAAAGACAACGTATTGACGGTGGGCGTATATACTTATTTAATTTGCGTAGCCGTCGCTGTATACGAATTTGTGGTGTTGACTCTTTTTTTAAGACCCACGTTGTTTTATTTTTGAATAATTAAGCCAAAATTCGACATAATACTTGTGAGGTGGTATTATGAAGAAAACTTTAAAATATATAATTTGCGCATTACTATGCGTGACGGCGTTAAATTTAACTCCGTTTATAAAAGCGAGTGCCGAACCGTTCGATATAAAAAGCGAGTCGGCGATATTGATTGATTTTCACAGTCAAAACGTAATTTATTCTAAAAACGAAAACGAGCATCTCACGATTGCAAGCATGACGAAAATTATGCTTCTTGACTTGTGTTTTGACGCGCTTGAAAATGGCGAATATGCTTTAACCGACGAAATTTGCGTGAGCGAAAACGCAAGCGGCATGGGCGGTTCGCAAGTATTTTTAGAGGGCAACGCCAAATATACGGCAGAAGATTTATTGAAAAGTATAATCGTCGCATCGGCAAATGACGCGTCGGTGGCGATGGCGGAATTTCTTTTCGGTAGCGAGCAAGAGTGCGTATATAATATGAATTTAAAAGCGAAAGAATACGGCATGAACGCTACGCATTATTCAAACTGTACGGGTTTACCTATGCCCGAACAATATTCGTGCGCAAAGGACGTGGCTAACGTGTTTTCCAAATTGCTTTCTCATAAAGAATATTTCAAATATTCGGGTATTTGGATGGACGAAATAAAACACCCGAAGGGCAACATTACGGGACTTACAAACACGAATAAACTCATAAGATTTTACGACGGTTGCGACTCGGGTAAAACGGGATTTACAAAAGAAAGCGGATTTTGTATTGCGTGTTCGGCAAAGCGCGGCAATATGAGGCTTGTTTCTGTTGTAATTAAAGCACCGTCGAGCAAAGAGAGATTTGCTGAAGTAAGTTCTATGTTTAATTACGCTTTTGCAAACTACACCAACAAAATGGTTTTAGACAAGACAAAACCTTTAAATATCGAATATAAAGTTGAAGGGGGAAAGAAAAACAGTGCGCAAATAGTTGCCGCAGAAGACTATTATATTTTCGGAAACAAAAATTCAAAGGATAACGTCGTTGTTGATTTTATTCCGAGTAAAGGCGTAAAAGCACCGCTTAAAAAGGGGGATAAAATAGGTAAATTGGTAATTTATAAAAACGGAGAGGAAATACAAACTGTAAATTGCCTTATAAACGAAGACGTAAAGGAAAAGACTTATTTCGATTGCGTAAAAGACGTATTAAAACAGTGGACAGTTTAAGCGGGCTGTTTAAAATTTAGAAAATCAAAAAGAAAAGCGGCAAAATTTGTTTGTTGCTTTTCTTTTTTTTTAATTTGGCGACGTTTTAAAATCGTTTACTGTCGGCAAATTTAAAACGTCGAACGACTGTTGTTTAAATTTAGCAGACGGTAAATTTACATATCGCAATAAATAATTTAAAATCGAAATCGGCAGAATAAAAACGTTGCGGCAAATAATTTAAAATTTGAGCAAAACAAACAAAGATATACAAAATTCGACAAGCGGGATATGGTAATATAATTGCGAGGTGAAGTTATGGACATCAAATTCAGCGTAAGCGGCGGGGTGCTGTATTTATATTTTTACGGCGAACTCGACGACCACTCGGTAAAACAAAGCAAGGAAATAATCGACGGCATAATAGATAAAAACTGCCAAGTAAGGTCGGTTGTTTTCAATTTGGCGGAACTTACTTTTATGGACAGTACGGGCGTTGGACTTATAATCGGCAGATATAAAAAACTCAAGAAAATGGGTATAAAAGCATACATAAAATCGCCGCCGTTTAACATTCAAAAAGTAATAGAAGTTTGCGGATTATACGAAATTATGCCGAGGATTTAGGGAGAAAATTATGGAAAATAGAATGTTTTTAAGGTTGACTGCAAAATCGGAAAACGAAAGTTTGGCGAGAAGTTGTATTTCGGCGTTTATATTGCCGCTTAACCCCAACGTAAGCGAACTGAACGATATAAAAATAGTCGTAAGCGAGGCGGTTACAAACGCTATCGTACACGGATATCCTGACACCGAGGGCGATATCGTGATTAATGCGGAATATATCGACGATGACGTGTATATCGAGGTAATCGACACGGGCGTAGGTATTGAAAACGTGGACGAGGCGATTAAACCAAAGTTTACCACGAGAGGAGAAAGCGACAGAGCGGGTATGGGCTTTAGCGTAATGAAGGCACTTATGGACGATATCGACGTGCAATCGGAAATAAACAAAGGAACGAAGGTGGTGTTACATAAAAAAATAAATTCTATGAGTATTTAATGAAATGTTAAGTTTTGAAGAAACGCTTTGTTTAATTCGCCGCGCTAAATGCGACGACAACGACGCCAAAGAAGAATTACTTGAAAACAATAAATTACTGTTAAAAAGCATTGTCAGGCGTTATTTAAACAAGGGCGTTGAATTCGACGACTTGTATCAACTTGCTTGCGTCGGCTTTTTAAAAGCGATAAAAAGTTTTGACGAAAGTTTTGAAACGCGGTTTACTACTTACGTCGTGCCGATGATAATAGGGGAAATCAAAAGGTTTTTGCGGGACGACGGCTCTATAAAAGTATCGAGACTTATAAAAACGCAATACAATAAAATTAATCGATATATCGAAGAATACGTAAAAGATAAGGGGGTAAATCCCACCGTTGCCGAAATATCGAAAAGTCTCGATATCGACCAAGAAGACGTGGTTTTGGCGTTGGAATCGTCAAGACAACTCATTTCGCTTTATGAAAGTGTAGACGACGGCGTTGAAAAAGGCGTGGAATTAATTGAAAAAATACCCGACGGGTATGAAGAAGATTCGCTTGTCGATAAAATTCAATTAAAAACCGCCATAGAAAAATTGCCCGACAGAGAGAAAAAGTTGATAATATTAAGGTTTTACAGCGATAAAACCCAAAGCGAAACGGCAAAGGCTCTCGGTATTTCGCAAGTGCAAGTGTCGAGACTCGAAAGTAAAATACTGACGAATATGAAGGCAAATATATCATAAAAGCAATATAGACCGCGTTTTGCGGTCTTTTTTGTATAAAAAAGGTAAAATATTCTAATAATAGTACTATGAGACGAAAAGAGCCTAAATTTGTCGACAACAGCGACGAGAGAGAAGTGCTTTACGGCAAGCGAGACAAAAAAGGAGATATATGAACGGTAAGTATAACGACAATTACAATGAAAACTACTTAAAATACGTGTCGGTGGTTTCGCCTAAAACGCAAGAAGCGAGAAGTTTGTTTCGTGCTTTTTGGGTGGGAGGTACTATTTGTTGTATAGGTCAAACCATAAGAATATTTTTTGAAAAGGTATTTAATTTAAGCGGCGATACGCTTGCGGGTGCTACTTCTATGGTGCTGATTTTTTTAGGCGCGATATTGACGGGCTTTGGAATATACGACAGAATAGGTAAGTATGCCGGCGGCGGTTCTATAGTGCCGATTACGGGGTTTGC
>CAKQKQ010000116.1 GCA_934249265.1 uncultured Clostridia bacterium
TCAGAATTCATCGCCGTATTATCTGAGATTTGAAATGCAAAATCGTCATCGTCAAAATCAAAAAGAAACTTACTCATTGTACCCCTCCTCTTTCATTATTTTAAGCATTTCCATTCTTAAATCGTTAAGTTCTTTTTTATCTCTAACACACATAAAACCTGAACATTGTTCGTTTAAGTAGCAACTTTCACAAAGAATTGAATTTATTGTTTGCAACATCAGTTCTTCATCAGAAGGCAATTCGTATTTTTCTATCTTTTTTATTTCTTGAAGATTACGAAGCCCAAAGTCAATCTTTTTCCCATTTCCCGTCTTAATATAGGGGTATGGTTCTGCATAAAACGAAAAGCAATCTCCTATACAATATTCTTCGAGTCCTCGTTTATCAATCCAAACATGATCTTCTTTTCCTTCGAAACACTCTCCGTCTGGATACATTCCTGATATATAAATGCGCTTAAAACATACAGCTTTCTCCGTGATTCGTTCAATTTCACCCTTAAATTCTAAAGCAATATAATGGTAGCACAAAGCAAAATCCCAACGAACCTCTTTTTTGTTTTCGCAGTTCAACATCTGCAAGTCGAGGTATTCGTCATAAGTTATTTTATTCCCACCTATTAAATCTTTTTGTTTGTCTGGATCAAAATCAATAATGCCGCCACTACAAACTTGTAATAAAGTTTTAGAACCGAAATAAGTTTTTTTAGTTCTTTCCCAATCTTCCCAATTGCTCCAATTTTCACTTTTGTTTAAATTAATCATTCATTTTACCTCCAAATAAAAAGTACTGTTTTTGACAGTCTGACATTTTACTCAGATATGACTTAAATAAATTTTATTTTTATATAAACAATAAGATAATCATTGTATTTTTACCACACAAATAAAGATTTTACTCATATAATGTTATTTAATTGATAAAACAAAGAGATTTCATTTGACACATTTTCTTTATATTGAATATATATTTTTTTTAATACCTTTCTAATACTCACATCAATTTTTTTCGCTTTAGTTCTTTGATTGGAGGAGTTTGCGTTTTTAAATAAATTATTTATTTCTGTGTCATAAATTTGATATAAGTTATTTAATATATCATCAGGTATGACATTAAGAGATTCCAACCTATTTTTTTCAGTCACAATCTTTTTCAAAATATCCTTATATGTCATTTACTCCTCTATCACAACGGCAAATCCCTTATAAATTTTAATTTTATATCAATAATTTGCAATTTTAAGCAAACTTTATCCCACTATGATATAACTTGCACTGTCTTTTTTGTCAACACGCAAAGCGTTTCAAGTTGCTTGGTTTGCGCAAACATATCGTAAGGACGGCAATATTCGATATCGTAAATATCGTCTATCGTGCCCGTCTTTTTAATCTCGTTGCCCTCGTATTTAAGCGTGCCCAAAAGCAAACCTAAATCTCTTGCGAGCGACTGCGGACTGCACGAAACGTAAATTATACGTTCGGGCAAGGCTTGGCGTATCGCTTGTATGATATTATATTCAATTCCTTTGCGCGGCGGGTCAAGTACCAAAACGCATTTTTCGCCGTTGCTTTTAATGTCGCTTATGATTTTCGGCAAAACTTCTTCGCAAGGAGCGCATATATTTTGCATTTTATCGGACAATTTGTTTGCTTCAGCAAGTTTGTTTGCCGACTCGGTCGCCTCTTTTATTATCTCTATGCCGATTACTTTTTTAGCCTTTTGTGCAAGGATCGCACTCATAAGCCCCGTGCCGCTGTACGCGTCGATAACCACGGTATTTTCGTCGAGTTGGGCATATTTTCTCACGGCTATGTACAATTTATGCCGCACGTTGTCGTTTACTTGCATAAACGAAGCAGGTCCAACCTCGTAGGTAATGCCGAAATCTTGCGCAGTAAGAAGAGGTTTTCCTTTTATCAAACGGAAATTATTGCTTAAAACTACGTTGTTGTTGAGTTTGTTTATATTCAAATATAAAGTATAATCGGCAAAATAGTTATTTAAAATTTGCACCAATTTATCGCAATAAGGCAATTCGTCTTGCGTAATTACGAGAATAATCATAATTTTGCCATCGATTTGCTTTACTACAAGGTGCTTTAAAATTCCTTGCTCGGTCTCTTCGTTAAAACAACTTACGTTGTAATTTTCGATAAACTCCGTAACGGCAGAAATAATTTTTTGCGCCCACGCGCCATGCAAACTACAAGCCGTTATCGGCACGATTCTGTGCGTGTTTTCAGCAAAAAAACCGATTTTATTACCTTTTACGGTATTTCTAATCGGTAATTGCAGTTTATTTCTGTATTCGTATTTTAAGTCGCTTTTTTGAGCCAACGGAACGTCGTAATCGATAAACGCAATTTTATGTAAACAATCTTTAAGCGTTTTCGACTTGATTTTCAATTGTTCTCTATATTTTACGTGTTGAAGTTGACACCCGCCGCATTTGCCGAAAACGGGACACATTGCCCTTTCTCTTTCGTCCGCGGGTGTATAAATTTCTTCAATTTTGCCAAATGCGATGTTCTTTTTTACTTTTAAAATTTTGTATCTTACTTTTTCACCGGGCAAACATAGCGGAACAAACACTACCGAATTGCCGTTTTTGACAATACCTTCTCCGTTTGCCCCGATTTCCGAGACGATACCGTCGAAAACTTCGTTTTTTACCATAATAACCCCTTAAAGTTTTAGCCTTTGTATTAAAATATTTGCGGTGATTTGAAATCTTATCATGATGAAATCATATGCGATAAAAAACAAAAAACCGACTGTCGGTATAATTATTTCGATATACCTTTCGATTTTTTCGTTGATTCCTACAAACATTTGCGTAAAATAATAAGTGACGTACAACGTACCTATAAACCACAATGCTTTTACAAAAAACAACAAAATTTTAATATATTTCTTTTTTGTTTTTGTAAAGATAATATCGTTGATTATCGGATGAAGCCCGAAAAACATAGCGAACGGTATAATAACTTGCAGTCTCACGCCCGTAAGCAAAAACGAAAGCAAAACCGTTGCTAAATAAGTCAAAAACGCGCCCTTTACCGACTGCTTGGTAAGCGGCAACATCATACACAAACTCGCCATGAAAATACACGACAAATCTAAATCCGGCACGTATGCCCCTATCGTCAAAAAAACCAA
Source organism: uncultured Clostridia bacterium (assembly GCA_934249265.1). Lineage (GTDB taxonomy): Bacteria > Bacillota > Clostridia > Christensenellales > Borkfalkiaceae > CAKQKQ01. The sequence goes on from CAKQKQ010000116.1 coordinate 3,161, forward strand.
AGCAAACGCAGTCGAAACCGCGCAAAGCGCGATAGTCTTCGATTTATTCATTTTATCTGCAATTACAACAACAGTTTAAAAGCGCATTACACGCGACGATTTGACAACAAGTGTCCATGCACGACATACCGCCCATTTGCCTTTCGTCATATCCCATATTGCCGGAATGATTCCAATCATTTGCGCCGGCGTTTCCGTTTTGTTGAGTATTGGCGTTTTTTGCGTTGTTTTCGGCATTCATACCCTCGACAAGCGTATTATAAGCGTCTTTATACTTCTTTTCCTCGGAATTCATGCTCATTGCGATTTCAAGTTGCTTTTTACTTTCGTTTTTCCAATTCTTTTTATAAAAAACAACCGATTGCAAATAATGCCATTCTGCGCTTCTTTCGTCAAAAGCGTCTAAAAGTCGTTGAGCGGCTTGCAAATCTCCGTCTCTTATCGCTTTTTCTACTTCTTCAAAAAGATTTCCGCTTCTTTCTTTGTTTTCCTTGCGGGAATTCATTATTTCATTATAAGCGGTTTCAACCTCGGTGAGTTTTTTAGCGGCGTAGTTACCCGCTTCGCCCTCTAAAAACCTCTCTTCGGAATACTTCTTTTTCAACGCTTCATATTCGCGCTGTATGTCTTCGTCGGAAGAATTTTCGTTGCAGTTTAAAATCATGTAATAATGTTCAAGCATTGTTTTTTATACCCTTATTTAAAATTTGATTAGTCGTATTTATTATTCCTTTAGTAAGTATGTTTTCGATTAAATCTTTGTTGAATTTAAAAGAAACATTTTCATAATTTGTCTTAATATTGCAGATTATATCGTTAAAAATGAAAAGTATTTCATTTCTGTGATTATTGAGCAACTCTGCATAAGTCGCTTCTTTATATATAAGGCAAAACGGATTATAGTTGCCTTTTTTATAGTCTTTATCGTAATCGTCGAGCGCGTCGATTAAATATATCCACTTACCCACGTAATACATAAGTTGCTCGATATATTCGGTGCTGTCCTCTTTCAAAAGTTGTTTGGTTACGTCTTTAAGCATACAAGCGGTGCTGTCCGCCGAAATATCAACGCTTTCGATTTTGTTTTTTTCGACTTCAGCCAACTCGTCGCAACTGCGTTTAACTATTTCGTCGAGTTCGGGATATTTCTTCTTTGCCTTTTTGTACCCTCTTGAAATAAATAAATTTCTAAAAAGAACCTTTTTGCCGTCCTTTTTATCATCTTTAATCTTATAATACACC
>CAKQKQ010000117.1 GCA_934249265.1 uncultured Clostridia bacterium
AATCGCATCGCTTTCTTCTACCACGTAAGTCTGCACGGGTATGCGCCTTTGCGGAGGGGTGTTTATCGTGCTGATATCCCTTATGCCCGTAAGCGACATATGCAAAGTCCTCGGTATGGGGGTGGCGGTCATGGTAAGCGTGTCTACCGTGGTTTTCATTTCTTTGAGTTTTTCTTTATGTTCTACGCCGAAACGCTGTTCTTCGTCCAAAATCAATAGACCTAAATCGTTAAACTTAATGTTTTTCGAGAAAAGCGCGTGCGTGCCGACTATCATATCGATATCGCCCGAGGCGAGTTTTTCGGCAATGGCGTTTTTTTCGGCGGCGGTGCGAAACCTATTGATTACGTCGAGCCTTACGCCGAAATTTTCAAATCTTTTTTTGCAAGTGTTGTAATGCTGTTGAGATAAAATCGTGGTCGGGCAAACGAGCGCGACTTGTTTTCCGTCGAGTATGGCTTTAAACGCGGCGCGAATTGCGACTTCGGTTTTGCCGTAGCCCACGTCTCCGCACAAAAGCCTATCCATAACTTTGCCGCTTTCCATGTCTTCTTTAATTTCTTTTATCGACTGCAATTGGTCTTCGGTGGGGGTAAACTCGAAAGATTCTTCAAATTCCTCCATAAGTTCGTTGTCGGGCGAAAAACGAAATCCCGTTTGCTTTTGCCTTTCGGAATAAAGTTTTTTAAGGTTTATGGTCATTCGAGAAATGCACTCTCTTACGCGCTGTTTTATTCTCTCGAATTCCATTCCGCCTATTTTGCTCAGTTGCGGGCTTTTATCGCCGCCGAGGTATTTGGTGAGTTTGTCCATTTGTTCGACGGGAATATAAAGTCTGTCGCCGTCTCTGTACTCTACCTCGATATAATCTTTCGTGCCGTCTTGAGTGGAAATCTTTTTAGTGCCGACGATTTTACCTATACCGTAAGTCTCGTGGACGGCGAAATCGCCTATCGACGGGGCTTGAAACAAATCGTTGCGGCGTTTTTTGATTTTTTTGACGGGTTCTGCCTGTAAATACAAATCACCCGTACCTATGACCGCGAGTTTCGCCTCGTGACAAACAAAACCCGTACCGAGATAAAACGACGTGACTTTTACGCCCGAAAAATTCTTCTCGAAATTGTCCGAAAGATGACAAAATACGCTTTCGTTTTCAAGCGTGTCGAAAAGTTTTTGCGCACGAGAGGAGTTGCCGCAACAAATTATCGCCCTATAACCCGAAAACTTCCAATTTTTTAAATCGGAAAACAGTTCGTCGCGGTTGGCGGTGTATCTGTCTATCGGCGTGGCGTTTAGCCTTATCGTCCTTACGGGGTTGAAAAAGCCTATGCTTGAAGTGATGTTTTGCAGTGCCAACTGCGGTTGGTCTTTAAGCATTTCGCTTACGTCGTCGATATCGGCGTACTGCCTTATCGAAAAATCAAGCACTTCGCCCGAGCGGTAAAGCGTTTTAAATCTTTCTTCGTGTTCTTTAAGCACGTTTAACGCGCTTTCTTTAATGAGTTTGCTTTCGTCGTAAACTATTGCGACGTCATCGGGAAGATAACTGAAAATATTGCTCGTAGAACACTCTAAAATGGGCATGATAAACGCCAAACAGTCTTTAAGCGTACCCGAAGACAAAGCCGAAATAAGGTCGTCGCCGATTTGTCTCGCCTTGGTTTTCGCTATGATAGAGGTGACTTTTTTTACCGAATCGTTTATTTTTTTAATTAATTTTTCCCGTTCGCCCTCTTCGATATAAAAATCGTAAGCCATTACAACGGTAAACATGCCCGCTTCTTCGATAAATTCTCCGCTGTCGGGGTCTCTTTTGCGGATTTTTTCCACTTCGTCGCCGAAAAAGTCGCATCTATAAATGCAGTCGGCATTTATGGGAAAAACTTCGAGCATATCTCCGCGCAAAGTGAAATCGCCTTTACCCTCGATTAATTCTTTTCGCGTATAACCCATATCGACGAGCGAAAGACACAGTTTTTCAAGCGAATATTCTTTGCCCTTTTCAACGTCTACGCTCTTTACGTCCATGGGGAACAATTGAAGCAGCGAATCGAAGGTAGTGACGACGGTGTTTACACCTTGTTTTATGTCGTACAAGGCGGTAATTCTTCGGTACATACTCTCTTTATTGAAGGCTTTTTTATACAGTAAAACGTCGTCTTTTGCGGATAAATAAACGACTTTTTCGCCGCTTATCGCCTCGAGTTCGGTTTGCGCTTTTTTTGCGTACACGGCGTCTTTCGCGATATATAAAACGGGGCGGCGAAGACTTCCGCCGATGTGATATTTCTCACCTTGCGTAACGCCAAAGACCGCAGTCGGTACTCCGCTGCGGTTTAAATCAAATATTTCTCGGTATTCTCCGCCGAGATCTTCAAGTTGTATATAATCTTTTAACATATTTTATTTTATGCGAAAATCAGCGTGGTTTTTTATATTGATTTCCGCTTGATATAAAGCGTAAAATTACTGAATTTATAAGCGATTTTTCTTTATCGCTTGCAGCCGCCGATTTATCGCGCAACAAATTTACGCGACCGTTTTATTTGCCGCCGATATATTTTCTTTCGGCAATTTTATTCTACCGAAACCGCAATTTTATTCTATCGTGACCGCCTCGCCGTTGTATTTGCACATAATTTTTTCGACGTCTTGTCCGCTTGCGAAATCTTCAAGCGCGAGCGTGGTTTTTTTGAATACTTCTTTATACACGGGTTGCAAATCGACGGGTATATTCATAAGCACGTAATCTATAATCGGCACGGCGGAAAGTTTGGGCGGCTTTTGCGTACCTATCCTCATGCGGGGAAAAGCGGTACTCGAAAGCAGTGCGGTGATGTTTCGCATGCCGTTGTGCGTGCCCGATTGTCCGCTTTTTCTTATCCTCAAACAGCCTATGCCCAAATCGAGATCGTCATACACGACCATTAAATTTTCAAGCGGTACTTTATAATAATCTACTACAGCCCTTACGCTTTCGCCCGACAAATTCATATAAGTGAGCGGTTTTACCAAAATAACTTTGTTGCCGTTTATAATCGTTTGCCCCACTTCCGCTTTAAGTTTTTTGTCCTTTGAAAAGTTGACCGAATGTTTTAAAGCGAAACTGTCTATCGCCATAAAGCCCATATTGTGAAAAGTCATTAAATATTTCGGCTCGGGATTGCCCAGCCCCACTATTACGTACATAATTTTTATCTCCGATGAAATTATACAACAAGCCGCAAATTTATGCAACTAAATTTTTAGCCGAGAAAAAATTGCGAACAATTAAAACCGTTTATCGGGTCGTTTTAATTTTAAATCATATAAACGCCGCGCCGATATAAATACTGCGCCGAAAAACAGCGACATTAATAAAACTGCCGCACACAAAAACCTCGACGGATAAAACAGCCGCCCGCAAAAATGCGGACGGCGTAAATTTGATTTTTATTTAAGCGTTGCGCTTAAGTTTAACGACTCGATTAAAACATTGTTTTTACGTTGTCGTCTTTATATATTTCGGACATTTTTTTGTCGAGATATACGTTTTGAATAGCGTGCGCGATTACCGGCGCGATAGAAAGCACTTTAATTTTGCTTATTTTCTTTTCTTCGGGTAATTGAATAGTGTCTAAAATAACGAGTTCTTTAATGGCGGAATTTTGAATTCTGTCTATTGCCGGTCCGCTCAATACCGCGTGAGTGCAGCAAGCGTAAATTTCGGCTGCTCCGTTTTTCTCGAGAGCGTCCGCACCTTGGCAAATAGTGCCGGCGGTGTCTATCATATCGTCGACCATAAGGCACTTTTTGCCCTTTACGTCGCCGATTATGTTCATTATTTCAACTTGGTTAGCCTTGGGTCTTCTCTTGTCGATGATGGCTATGGGGCAGTTGAGTTTTGCCGCAACGTTTCTCGCCCTTGCAACCGAGCCGATATCGGGCGAAACAACGACGAAATTGTCGTCTGCAAATTTTGCGAAATATTTGTAAAGAAGCGGTCCGCCGACAAGGTGGTCAACGGGAATATCGAAAAAGCCTTGAATTTGTGCCGCGTGAAGGTCTACCGTAAGTATTCTGTCTGCGCCCGCGGAAGTGATGATGTCCGCAACGAGTTTTGCCGTAATGGGGTCTCTCGGTTTTGCCTTTCTGTCTTGACGAGCATAACCGAAATAAGGGATAACTGCCGTAATTCTTCCTGCCGATGCGCGGCGCGCCGCGTCAATCATTACAAGAAGTTCCATAAGATTTTCGTTTACCGGTGCGGAAGTCGATTGAATGATGAATAC
>CAKQKQ010000118.1 GCA_934249265.1 uncultured Clostridia bacterium
GCAAAGAAGATTGAAAACGAACTCGAATACCCCGGACAAATTAAAGTCAACGTCATTAGGGAATCGAGAAGCGTGGAATACGCAAAATAATAGACGAAATCCGCCCCGCATTTTTTTGTCGGGCGGATTTATTATAAAAACTCGTGTTTATTAAAAAAACGCAAATTTATTTATAAAAATACGGATTTATTTATAAAAACGAGCAAAACAATAAAAACGGATAAAATTATAAAGCGAGCGATTTAAAACTTTAACGGCAAACTGCGTTTTACGGTTTTATCGGTTTAAAATCGTTTTTATAAAAACGGCAAAATCAAGGTAAAAATTATGACTAAAAGAATTATAGCGATCGGCGGAGGAGAAATTAAAAATAAAACTACGCTTAAAATTGACGAATACATTGCTTCGCTTGCTAAAATCAACCCTAAAAACGGGCGCGCTTACGGTCTTTTTTTGGGTACGGCAAGTCATGACAGTATGCCGTATTTCAACAGTTTCAGAAAGACTTATACGTCGGTATTCGATATTAAAGCGGACTGCGCGTTGATTGTTTACGGCGAAATGGATATGGATAAAATCAAAAGTAAGTTTGAAAAAGCCGATTTTATCTATATCGGCGGCGGCGACACCGTCTACATGATAAACAAATGGAAAGAAAGCGGAATGATGGACCTTATTATGGACGCTTATGAAAGAGGCGTAATCATTTGCGGCTTGTCAGCGGGCGCGATATGCTGGTTTGACGATATGTACACCGACCACGATATTATGGCGAACGAAGAAGGCGAGTACACTTTTATGAAAGGTCTCGGCGTGCTTAAAGGTTTGATGACTCCGCATTACGACTCGAGAAAAGAGTTTGACGAAAACTTTTTAAAAAGCGAATTTACTTCGGCTATTGCGGTTGACAACGACTGTGCAATAGAATTCGTCGACGGAAAGTTGACGGGAAGTATAAGTGCGGGCGGAAAGGCTTATATTATAGATAAAACCGAAAACGGGCTTAAAAAGACGGAAATCGAGCCGATAAATAAATAAAAACACGTTTTCATTTAATTTTCATTTAGTTTTTTCGCTTACGAAATAAAAGGATAATATAATATGTAAAATTTTGTAAGAAAATGCGCGTTAAAGACTTAAAATAACAGCGTATCTTCAAACGAAATAGATGTTTTTTTAAACAAAGAAGAGCAAAAAAACACCATAAATACAAATTTAGGAGAAGAATTATGAGTAAAATACTTATAGTAGACGATGAAAGCAAAATTACCGACGTTCTTGCGGAATATGCCGAATTTGAAGGCTATGAAACGGATAAAGCGTTTGACGGCATGGAAGCGATTAAGAAGTGCAAAGAGAACAATTACGACCTTGTCGTTATGGACGTAATGATGCCCAAACTCGACGGTTTTTCGGCGGTAAAGGAAATTAAGAGATTCAGCGACGTACCCGTGCTTATGTTGTCGGCGAGAGGTGAAGAATACGACAAACTTCACGGCTTCGACCTCGGTATAGACGATTACGTGGTAAAACCGTTTTCCCCCAAGGAAGTTATGGCGAGAATAGGTACGATTATCAAGAGAAATTCCACAAAAACGCCTCGTACGGATAAAATTCTTAAATTCGAGGGTCTTGAAATCGATATGATAGGCAGAAACGTTTACGTTGACGGACAAAAAGCGGAACTTACGCCCAAGGAATACGAATTGTTGTTTTATATGGTAAAAAACAAAGGCGTTGCTTTGTCGAGAGAAAAACTCTTGGCTGACGTATGGGGGTTCGATTTCTTCGGTGACGACAGAACGGTCGATACTCACATTAAAATGTTGAGAGGTAATCTCAAAGATTACAGAAAATTTATCGTTACGCTTAGGGGTCTCGGCTATAAGTTTGAAGACTGATTTACGATTTACGCGTGAATTAAGACTATAAAAGCGGTTTTTATGCCGAACGTAAAACCGAATTAAGCGGCAAAATTTACGGCGGCATAAAACGCCATAAAATAAGTTAAGAGACAAATTTAAACCGATATAAAAAATATTAGCGACTTTTAAATTTTACCCGATTTATATAAAACAAGGCAAAACGTCATGAAAAAAATCGATTTTAGAAAATACAAATATAATACGTTATTTTATTTTATATTGTTTACCGTAATTATTATTTTTGCGGTATGGTTGTCGTTGACCTTGTTTTTGGAAGAAGGTTATAAAGATACCAAAAAGGCAAACATTATTCACACGGGGAAAAAGGTCGCTCAACTTATCAATAACGAAGAAAATATAGAAAGCACGGCTATTGCCGCAAACGAGCAAGGTATCAATGTAGAATTGCTCAACGTGGTTTACGGCGCAGACGGCGCAATCGAAGACATCACGGTAAATTATCCTCTTTATCACAGAGATTACAGCACAGAAGAAGAAAAAAGCGCGATAGGCAGATTAATTGCCTCGCTCGGCAACAATAAAGAATATTATTGCGTATACGAAAACAATTCTTATTTCTATATTGCAAAAACAAACGCCGATGCGAGTGAAAATAGTTATATTTATATTACTTCTTCTATAGGTAACATTAGGGAAACGATAGAAGTAATAAGAAGACAATTGCTTTTCGTTACGTTTATAGTTTGTTTGCTCGGTTTGTGCTTGGCAATTTATATATCCAACAAACTTACTTATCCGATAAGCGAAATGGCTGCGACGGCAAAAAGATGGGCAGACGGAGACAACGACGCCGTATTTACGGCAAACAGTTATACCGAACTCAACGAACTTGCCGAAACAATGAACTACGCCAAGGAAAAAGAGAAAGAGGCGGGCAGACTTCAAAGAGATTTGCTTGCTAACGTTTCGCACGATTTAAAAACGCCTATCACAATGATAAAGGCGTATGCCGAGATGATTCAAGACATTTCGGGAGACAACAAAGAAAAGCGTATCGAAAACACTCAAGTCATTATAGACGAGGCCGATAGGCTTGCGTTGCTTGTAAACGATATACTTGATTTGTCAAAACTGCAAAGCGGCGTCGACAACTTAAACGTTACGGCGGTGAATATATCCGAACTTGTTGAAATTACTATCGAGCATTTCCGCAAATATATGGAAAAGGACGGATATATAATAAAATCCGAAATAGAGGACGATTTGTTTTCCGAGGTTGACGAGGCGAAAATTACGCGTGTAATTTACAATTTGCTCGGCAATTCGCTCAATTATACGGGCGACGATAAAACGGTTTGCGTGTATTTGCATAAGAAAGAAGACAACAAAATTCTTCTTGAAATAATCGATTCCGGCAAAGGCATCAGCGAAGATAAAATGAAGACCATTTGGGAAAAATATTACCGTTTTTCCGAAACGCACAAACGTTCGATTAAAGGAACGGGACTCGGTTTGTCTATCGTAAAGACCATTTTGGACGAACACGGTCTTAAATACGGAGTAGTATCCAAGCAAGGTGTCGGAAGTAATTTCTTTGTGGAATTCAGAGGTATGGACAATGAATAACGATTTAAGATATCACGAAGACGAAAATCAAAATGAAGAAGGTTACGTGGTAAGCGTTTCGCAGTCCGAGGGAAAAACGAAAGAGTCGGAGAAAAAAACTACGTCGCTTATTTCGGTCGTTCTCGGGTTGTTTAGAAAAGAAGATAAGGACGACGACGAAAGCGTGATTGAAAAGCCTATTCCGTTTCCGCGTCCGCAAACCTCTTTAAAATTTTTATTCTTTACCATTTGCGTAGCGATTATATTATTTTTATCTTATTATTTCGTCAATTTAAAATCGCTGCTTATACTTACTTTGGCTTTGGTATCGATGGCTATGCCGATCGTTACTATAATGTTTTTTTACGAATTAAATACTCGTTGCAACATAAACGTAGGGTATTTAATTATGTGTTTTTTCAGCGGAAGCGTTTTGTATTTGTTGACGGCGGGAGTCGTTAAATATATATCGTTGACTCTCGTATTCGATTCGATGAATTCGGTTTTTTCCGAAATAGTGATAAACTTAATCAAATTCGTCGTTGCGATATTCATGATAAAAATACTTAAAGTAAGGGATAATCTCGGCGGTATACTCGTTACCGTTTGTCTGTACATGGGTTTTTCGTTTTGCCGAACGCTCGACAATTTGTTCTCGAATTTATTTATTACGGCGATAAACGACGGAAAAACTTACAGCGTTATAGTTGGCGAAGTTAGTTATTTAAGGGTATCTATGCGCAACTTGTTGTCAAAATCGCTGTATTACGGAG
>CAKQKQ010000119.1 GCA_934249265.1 uncultured Clostridia bacterium
TCAACGGCAATCCGTGTACATTTTGCACATTTCTCTATTCATCTGCTTTATGACAAAGGCAATAAAAGCAAAAAAATAAAACCGTTTATTTTTAAAGGAGAAAATTTCCTTATAAAATAAGCGGTTTTTTAATTTTGATTAATAAATATTGAGTATAGATTAAATATAAGATTATTTTTAAACGCAACGCGCGGTTGCTTTATCTTTAATCGAAACAATAAAACGATTTTTTTATTCGATAGTGATGATATATTCTTTTTGATTTGTCGATTCGGTCAAAGAGTTTTCAAAAATACGTTTAACTCCGCTGAAAGCGACCTTGGGGATAGAAAATCTTGAAAAATTCAACGCCTTGTTTGCAATTAAATTTATCGCCGTTTCGGTATAACCCGTGCCGTCGTTTACGAAAGTGACCGAAAGTTGTTTTTTCATCGCAACCGAGCAACTGAGTCTTATATTTGATTTACCGAAGCCGATATAAGCGATATTTGCGTTTTTACGCGCCAACTTTAAAGAAATGTCCGAATTTAAGTGAGAGTCGGAAAGGTAAACGATTTTATAAACCATTCTTCCGCCCGTGATTTCTTTGATATATTTTTCAAAGTCCGCGTCGGTTTTGGTGGTGTAATAAATTCCGCATTGTTCAGCGGTTTTCAAATTGTCTTCGTTGTTGTCGATGATAATGGGTACGCCTTGATGGTAATTGATTATTTGAGCGAGTATATTGCCGAGTATGCCTCCGCCGATGACTGCCACGTGTTCGCCTTTTTGAATGTCGAGTTTGTCAAACGTCTTTAAAGCCATCGAGATATATTCGATATATATCGCGTCATCCAAAGAAATTGTCGGTGGTAATATATAAATATCGTCCTTATTTGCAACGACGAAATCCTTTAAAAGTTCGCCCGATTGGCGGTTTTCGTCATCGGATAACGCTGTTGCTTCGCGGTTAAGATATATTTTGTCAAGTTGTTTAAGCCCGTAAGAGTTGTTTTCGTCAATCACTTCCGATACTTCGCCAACGGCAAAACTCGACGGAATAACGGGGTATTCCACGTCTTCAACGCCTTGAAACAAATCGAAATCTTCTTGAGTGAGTAAGGCTTGTTTAATTTTAATTTTAATACAGTTTATCGAGTCGATATTTTCTTTACCCGACAACTGTTCGATTTTTTTCGGTTCGCCGATTTGCCAATAAAACATAAGTAAACTCCTATAATGCATTATATTTATTTAGGATAAAAAAGTCAAGTAAAATGGTTATCATTTCGTTTGTGGTAATTATTATTTTGTCTCAATTAAAAATAAATAATTAAAAATCGCCGATAAAAAATTTAAAAATTCGCTTTTGACGCAATTTAAAACAAAACCGATATAAAAGCGGGAAAAAATTATTAAAATTTATATTATATCGACTTAAATAAGTTGACTATTTATAAAAAATATAATATAATTGTTTAGCAAATAATAGTTGAGAGGTGAATATTATGAAGGCAGATATACATCCTAATTATAAAGTAGTAACGGTACAATGCGCTTGCGGAGAAACTTTCCAAACGGGAACTACTAAAAACGTAGACGTATTGAAGGTTGATATTTGTTCTAAATGCCATCCGTATTTCACGGGTAAGCAAAAGTTGGTTGACGCCGGCGGTCGTGTCGACAAATTCAAGAAAAGATATAGTTTATAATTTTAATTTTATATCTAATAATACAAATTGCGCTCTATGGCTAACATAGAGCGATTTTGTTATAGAGGGAAATATTTTGAAAAAAGAAAAGAAAAATAAAAAGACCCGCACGACTTCCATCGGCGGACAAGCGGTTTTGGAAGGCGTAATGATGCGCGGCGCGTCGTCTATGGCAACTGCCGTGAGAGACGAAGAGGGTACGATAAGGATCGAAAGCGAAAGGCTTAAACCCGCCAGCAAAAAGAATTTCATTTTGCGACTTCCTATAATCAGAGGTATCGTCAACTTTTTCAGTTCTATGGTGGTCGGAACGAAAACGCTTATGCGTTCTGCCGACGTTTACGGGGAAAGCGAACCGTCAAAATTTGAAAATTGGCTTTCTAAAAAACTGAAAATCGATTTAATGACTTTAATGATATGGATAGGCGTGCTTTTAGGACTTGCGTTTTCTATATTTTTATTCGTCGTTTGCCCTCAATGGCTTACTTCGCTTATCGCAAAGTGGACGGGTATAAGTAAATCGGGATTTTTATACAACTTAATCGAGGGCTTAATCAGAGTTTGCATTTTCGTGTTTTACATAGTGCTTACGTCGCTGATGAAAGACATAAGGCGTACGTATATGTACCACGGCGCGGAACATAAAACGATTACGTGTTATGAATCGGGTATGGAACTCACCGTAGAAAACGTGAAAAAATGCAGAAGAGTACACAACCGTTGCGGAACTACGTTTTTGTTTTTCGTAATGCTTATAAGTATTTTGGTATTTTCGCTTGTAAATTCTTTTGCAAAACTCGAAGGCGTGTACAGAATGCTTTTAAAAATAGCGTTACTTCCGCTTGTTGCGGGACTTTCTTACGAACTTTTAAAAGGTCTTGCAAAAACCGAGTGTTGGGTATTTTATCCTCTTAAAGCCCCCGGATTATTGCTTCAAAGGCTCACCACGAGAGAACCCGACGACGATATGATGGAAGTTGCGATCGCCGCATTTAACAAAGTGCTTGAAATGGATGCGGACGAAAGTATTGCTCCCGTTAAATTCGTTACGCCCGAAAAAGTGAATAAGTGCCTTGAAAGGGTCAATAAAGAACTTAAAGAGGGCGGAATAACCGATGAAAGCGACGGAGAGTGGATTGTTTCTATAGTTTCGGGTGTTAAACGATCCGATTTAAAACAAAACGAAAGTTTAATAAGCGCGAGCAAAATAGACAAAATCAACGCTTATGTAAAAGAAAGAATAAGCGGACGTCCGCTTTGGTACATAGTCGGTAATACCGAATTTTACGGATTTACTTTAGACGTGGACGAAAGAGTGTTAATTCCTCGTCCCGAAACCGAAGAACTTGTCGAAAACGCGTTAAAAGATATCAACGAAAACAGCGAAGTGCTCGATATGTGTACAGGCAGCGGTGCGATCGCCATTGCAGTCAAGAAATTGACAAATGCAAAAGTGACGGCAGTCGATATAAGCGATAAAGCGATAGAACTTGCTAAATCAAACGCAAGCAAAAACAACGTCGAAATCGAGTTTGTTTTGAGCGATATGTTTGAAAGTCTCGGCGAAAGAAAGTTTGATGTGATAATAAGCAACCCGCCATATATCAAGCATGACGACATACAAACGCTTGATAAAGAGGTGAAATTGTTTGAGCCGATTTTGGCTCTCGACGGAGGAAATGACGGGCTTGATTATTATCGTAAAATATTTCAAAATGCAAGTAAATATCTTAAAAATTACGGAGTTTTATATTTGGAGTGCGGAATAAATCAATCGCAAGAAATTGCGGATATGTTCAGCGGCTATGAGACTGAAATCATAAAAGACATAAACGGTATCGACAGAATAATCAAGATAAAAAATACAACCTTAAAGGCAGAACAAAATGATTGAAAAACTTGAATCTATACTTGAAAGATACAACAAACTTACCGAATTGACTTCCGATCCGAAAGTCCTTGAAAACATGGACGAGTGGAAAAAGTACACCAAAGAACGCTCGGATATGGAAGACACGGTAAATAAATATTTAGAGTATAAAGAAGTTAAAAAGCAGTGCGACGACGCCGAAAACGAGTTAAAAAGTGAAACGGACGAAGAGATGAAACAACTTCTTTTAGCCGAAGTAGAAGACTGCAAGACAAAACTCGAAGAGATCGAAGCCGAACTTAAAATTATGCTTTTGCCCAAAGACCCCAACGACGATAAAAACGTTATTATAGAAATAAGAGCGGGCGTCGGCGGTGAAGAGGCTGCGTTGTTTGCTTACGAACTTTACAGAATGTATTTAAACTATTCGGAAAAGCGCAGATGGAAAGTCGAGGAGATTGACAGAAACATGACCGAACTCGGCGGTATAAAAGAGGCTACGCTTTCAATTTCGGGTAAAGGCGTTTATTCCAGACTTAAATACGAAAGCGGCGTGCATAGGGTGCAGAGAGTGCCCGAAACCGAATCTCAAGGCAGAGTTCATACTTCGGCGGCGACGGTTGCTGTTTTGCCCGAGGCTGAAG
>CAKQKQ010000120.1 GCA_934249265.1 uncultured Clostridia bacterium
GCGTAAGTGAGTGCCTCGTTGGCGAGCGCGCCGCTACCTTTAATATTGGCGACGAATATGCTGTCAACCACGTTGTACAAGGCTTGCAAAACCATTGAAATTATCATCGGCAAGCCCATTTTCCACAGCAAACTTTTAATAGGTTTGTCTGCCATTTTGTTTTGTTTTAATTCTTCCATAAAATCTCCTTTTTAGTTTTTCAGTGAAAAATTTTAAGCGCAAAATAAAAAACGCGCAAGTCCGAAAATTCAATCGGACTTACGCGTTATTGCTACTCATTGACTCGATTATTATATCAAAAATTTTTAGTTTTTTCAAACGATAAAAAGCATTTTTATAAAAAAATTTTTGTTTGCATCTTTATTATCGGGCTATGTTTAGCGTGCGCTTACATTGCTTTATTCCGCAATTTGCGTTAAACCACCGCCGAAAATTACGAAATAGGGTTTGACACCGAAACAATGCTTAACTTAAAAACAATGTATAATTTATGCGTTAAAAAGGGTAGAAAAATTAAGTGTCGTATTTATAAGGTATTTCATTTTTCTTTTCGCTTTTCAAATTTATAATAAAACAGTTTTCGACCTTGCACCAACAATCTTTATGGTTTTCGGGCAAACTGTCGTAAATATAATCGTCGCCAACGTTTCCGTCTTTAACGACTATTAAGTCTTTTATTTTTATTCCCAAGCAAATATCGCCGTTTAATTTAAAAACGTTCTGCTTATTTTTCATAAATTCCTCGTCGTAAACTCTTTGGTCTTGAAAACAAACGAAAAACTCGTCCCAACGTATATCCGCTTCAATAATCGTGCCTATCGCTCCCGCTTTAATGCCTTGACTTGCATAATTGTCGTTTATTACTTTAACGTCGTCTAAAAGTTTCATTTTACAATTCCTTTTATATATTGTTTTAAATAATGCCAAGATATTCGAGAGAATGTTCTTGTAAAACGGGCGTATTTTGTAAAAACCGTTTGCTTTGGTGTAAAACTACGCATAGCGGGGCAGAGCGAGGTTCTACATGTTTCTATTATATCAAATCTCTTTATAAAAAGCAAAAGGTCAAAGAAAACTTATTTCTTCAACCTTTTATTTGTGTTTTATTTAAAATCAATATAATTACGCGCCGCATACGTTTTTTTATACGCCGCACATATCTTTATAATCACGCGAGCCGCGCTCACCGTTATAAAATCAATATAATTATGACGTAAACCGCGAACTTATGAAAAAATTAATTTTTAAATAAATGGATAAGCATATTTACGGTTTCTTTTTTCATTTCTTCGTAATTAATGTAGTCGTGTCTGTCGTAAACGTATTCGTGAGAGAAAAATTGTATCGAATTCATCGCGATGTGTATTTTTTCTTTCAAATTGGGGGTAGTGAAGCCGAAATTCAACAAAGTGTCGGTCGCGCACGCCGAAATAGAATCTTCTAAAAATATAAATTTTTCTCTAATTTCTTCGTCCGACGCGGTAAGCGAGTGCAAAATGTTGTGCAAATTTGCGTTGTCTTTGTGTATCTTCGTCGTCATGTCTATCACGTCCAAAACCACGCTGTCCACGTCGATAGGCGCGCTTAATTTGTTGAAATAACTTATGCACGGCGTCGCTACTTTTTCTATATATATATCTATAACGTACAATAAAATGTCGTGCTTGTCTTTAAAGTACCCGTACACGATACCCGTAGACACGCCCGCCTTTTTGGCAATGTCGGTGGTGTTGGCGTCATAGTAGCCGACAGACGAAAAAAGCCTATACGCCGCTTTAATGATTTTATTCTTTTTTTCGATAGAGCGTGACTGAATAGGCTCTCTTATTTTTTTGCTTTCCATAACTTCATTATAGCATTAGGTTTTCAAAAATGCAAGAAAAATCGGCACAAAAAAATTTTTTTATGAATATGAATAATTGTTCATATTTTTGCTTGACAAAGTTGTTAGCCCGTGCTAAAATAATCTTGCGAATATGAAGTAGGGTTCACATTACAAAATATCCGTTTGATTTATAACCGCGTTACAAAATATTCGCACAATTAAATATTCTTTGCAAAAATTTGCAAACTTATATAAAAACGTAGGAGGGTAAAGTTTATGCCTATAGTTTTAGCACCCGTCAACGTTCCTTTAAGAATATTAAGGATTGTTGCAAATGACGAACTTAAAAAACATTTAGAAAGTTTGGGTATCACGATAAACGGCGAATTGACCGTCGTAAGTAGTTCGGGCGGCAGCGTAATCTGTTATATAAAAGACGGAAAAGTTGCGCTTGACAGCGATTTGGCAACAAAGATATTTGTTACCGAAGCAAACGCTTAAAAAATTCGGTTTTAATCACGCCGTAAATACAACACTTTAATGAAACGACCGCTTTAGGTCGTTTGTTTACTGTTGTAAGGGTAGCGGCTGCTAACTAAATTTAGCAAAGGCTAACCAAATTAAAGCGGCGAATAGCCAAAAACGTCAATGGCGGATAGCCGAAAATATCAATAAGGTTTAAATTTATTTAACATAAACAAAAAAAGGAGAGATTAAGCATGGAAAAGACACTTGATAATTTTTCCGTCGGAGAAATCGGAACGATTAAGATGGTATCCGGCGAGGGAAAGATCAAAAGAAGATTATTCGACATGGGTATTACACCCGGTGCGGAAGTCTATTTAAGAAAAAAAGCGCCTCTCGGCGACCCCATCGAAATCACTATCAGGGGTTATGAATTGACGCTTAGAAAAACAGAAGCGGAATGTGTTTTGTTGGAGGTAACTAAATAATGAAGAGATTTGCTTTAGCGGGCAACCCTAACTGTGGTAAAACTACTTTATTCAACAGTTTGACGGGTTCTACCGCTCACGTAGGTAACTGGCCGGGCGTTACGGTAGACAAGAGAGACGGTGTTTACAAAAAATGCGCCGAACCCGTCGCAATTATCGACTTACCCGGTATTTATTCGCTTTCTCCGTATACTCCGGAAGAAGTTATTGCAAGAAATTACATATTGGACGAAAAGCCCGACTGTATCATCAACATAGTCGACGCAACCAACCTTGAAAGAAACTTATATTTGACTACTCAAATAATGGAAATCGACGTTCCGATGGTAATTGCGCTTAACATGATGGACGCGGTTGAAAAAGCGGGCAACAAAATCGATGAGAAAGAGTTGGAAAAGAGACTCGGCATACCCGTAATTAAAATTTCCGCATTAAAGGAAACGGGTCTTAAAGAGTTGATGGATAAGGCTTACAACGAAAGCAAAAAGAAGAGAAATGGCGTAACTGTTTTACAAGAATCTGCACTTTCTCACTTAATCGGCGACGTAACCATTGCTCTTAAAGGTCAATCGGTACAAAATCCGCTTTTCCACGCAGTTAAACTTGTAGAAAACGATTCTATCGAAGTTGCAATGCACAAAGACACCGTTCCGATGATCGACGAGTTTAAAAAGACGTTCAACGACGAAGTTTTCGGTACTGACTTCGAGGCTCTTGTTGCCGACGGAAGATATAAGTACATTTCAAAACACTTCGGTGCGGTAGTTACTCGTAAGAATAAAGAAAAAGTCAAGATGACGACGAGTGATAAAGTAGATAAGGTGTTGACTCACAGAGTTTGGGGTATTCCCATCTTCCTTGTAGTTTTGTTCCTTATATTCCACTTGACGTTCTCTGAAAACCTCTTCTTTATCAACGGATTTACCGAAAATCAAGCATGGATGCCTTCACTTTCCGAAAATACGGCGTTCCTTGAAAAAGATAAAGACGGCAACATTGTTTACGAAGAAGAAGACGGCGCACCCGTTCTCGATTACCTCATGGACGATGACGGCGACTATATCACTACTACAAGCGAAGGCGTAACGGCTAATGCCGACGGCGAAACTTACACGGTTGAAGGTGAAGACGGCGAGTTCTATGCCGACGAAAACGGATACCTCGGTAGCAAAATCCCCGTACTCAACTACGGCGCAAGATGGCTTGCAACAATCTATGACGGAACGATTTATTCTCCTGGCGTAGTTATCAATAACATTTGGAACGACAT
>CAKQKQ010000121.1 GCA_934249265.1 uncultured Clostridia bacterium
GCTATCGGCGTAGGCACGGGCGTCGGGTTAAACGCACTACTTTCTAAAAGTTTGGGCGAAAAAGACAACGAAAAGGCGAACAAAATTGCGGGAAACGGCATATTTTTGGCTTTTGTAATATACGCCGTGTTTTTAATATTCGGGTTGTTTTTCTCGTATAAGTTTATCTCGCTTTTTTCAAAAGACAAAGAAATTATAAACACGGGCGGGACTTACCTTCAAATTTGCAGCAGCCTTTCGCTCGGGGCGATAGGTTTTGCCATTTATGAAAGATTTTTGCAAGCGACGGGTAAAACAATGTACTCCACCATTGCGCAAATTGCGGGCGCGGTGATAAACATCGTTTTTGACTACGTATTCATTTTCCCCTTAAAAATGGGCGTTGCCGGCGCGGCTTGGGCTACGGTTTTCGGACAATTCGTCTCGTTGGGCGTGGCTATGGTTTTGCATTATGCGAAAAACAAGGAAATAAACGGCAACCCGAAATATATCAAGCCGAATAAAGATATTATAAAAGGAATTTACTCTATCGGCATTTCGGCGGCGGTTATGCAAGCCTTGCTTTCGGTAATGATGGCGGGAATGAACGCCATTTTAAGTTCTGCCGACGCCGACACGGTAGTTTTGGTAGGTTCGTTCGGAATTTATTATAAAATACAACAAATCGCGCTGTTTTCTTGCTTCGGCTTGTCAAACACCATTATCACTCTTTTGTCCTTTAACTACGGTATGAAAGACAAAAAACGCTCGCTCGACTGCATAAAATACGGCATTTTAGATACTTTTATCGTCACGCTGATAATTACCGTCGTGTTTGAAATTGCGGCAAACCCGCTGTCAAAACTGTTCGCTTTGTCGGGCGGTTCTACAAAAGATTTAATTCCCGTTTGTGAAAAAGCGACGAGACTCGCCTCTATCGGATACGTTTTTATGGGATTCAGCGTTGCCGTGCAAGGAGTTTTGCAAGCGTTGAGATATGCTTTTAAGCCGTTTTTTACCGCGCTTTTAAGACTTGTAATTTTTGTTTTCCCCGTAGCGTATTTGTTTACCCTTTCGGCAAACGTGATGAATATCGTTTGGCTCACCTTCCCGATAGCGGAATTTTTGACAGCCGTCGTTTCGTTTTTTATGCTGAAAAACGTAATAAAAAACAAAATCGAAACGCTTTAATTGCAAATTTTACCTTAAAAAACTTAATAAAACGAGTTTTTACGCAAAAAAACTTTGCCGTTTGAAAATTAGGCTGTTTTTTCCTTGTGATTTTAAAAAAAATACGCTATGATAGATAAAGTAACGTTTTAAAAGGAGTTTTTAAAATTTTTAGATATGTTGTGGCTGTTTTTGATTATTTCGACGCTGTCTTGGGGCATTGCCGAAATATACTATAAAAAAGGCAATATCGCCAATGAAAAATACTCTCATTTAAAGTCAACTTGTTTCGTCGGTTTGTTTATGGGCGTGTACGCGCTTATCATTTTGTTGACTCAAAACATAAATTACAACCCCATAAATATTTTGATTTATTTACCCGTTTCGTTGTGTTACATAATCTCGATGACTTGCTCTTACTTCGGCGTAAGGT
The DNA here is from genome assembly GCA_934249265.1 of uncultured Clostridia bacterium. GTDB lineage: Bacteria > Bacillota > Clostridia > Christensenellales > Borkfalkiaceae > CAKQKQ01. The sequence continues at coordinate 1,583 of CAKQKQ010000121.1, forward strand.
TTATCGAAGAATCCATTTCAGACCCCATCGAAAACACCGCGGGCGCGATCGTACCCGTGCTTTGCGCTATATTTATGCACGAAAAAATAGGCGTTTGGCAAATCGTCGCGATCGTAGTTGTGGTAATCGGTATTTTGGGCGTGGGCTTTGTTGAAAACAACGGCACTACCGCTTTAAGTAAAAGACTCGGCAAAAAATTGGCTGTACTTGCATTTGCAATGCCGTTTTGCTATGCTCTACTTGACGCGACGGGCACGTTTTTGGATATTTTCTATACCGATGACGCGGCTACCTCGATTTTAAGAGGCGTATCCGAAGACACTCTCGAACATGTGGCTAACTGCTCATATGAATTTACGTTTTTCATTATTTCTATCGGAATTTTAATTTTCCTTAAAATCAAACACGTAAAACTGTTCTCTCTCGATTCCGAACCTACGCAAGCGAAAAAAGCGGCAATAGTCTCCCCCGACGCGTGCGGAAACGCCGTTTGCGCAACTATGGAACAAACGGAAAATTCTTTGGGCGCAACTTCGGCAGCCGACGGCAATACTGCGGGCGCAACGAACTCTGCCCCGCTTAAATGGTATCAAAAGGTTTTACTTCAAAAAGACAAATTGCTTGCGGCGTTTTTCGAGACGATCGGTCAAGCAACGTACATATTTGCCCTTTCGGAAGGAAAAGGCATTGCCGCGGTAATTTTGGGAGCGGGCACTGTAATCGTGTCGTTGACGCTTTCGAGAATAATTCTTAAAGAAAAACTGACAAAATTGCAATATTTGTTTATATTAATCATTTTGGCGGGAATTATTTTCTTGTCTCTTGTCGAGTAAAAATCACATAGAACGGCGCGCCCTATTTTTTGAAATTTGCGAGCGGCTGAATAAAATGCAATACTTATTAAAATGAAAAAATACGATTTAGTACTACTGAATAACGAAAAGCCATATAAAGCATATGCTCTTCAAAAAAATATGCGCGGGGTTATCGTCGATTGCGATTTGAATAAATTGAGCGTTTTGTTTTTCAACCCGAAAAATCAAGGCGATTATATAATTGCAAAAATAAACGCCGACGACGTTATTAAAGAAAATCAAAAATTACCCGATAAGATAATTGACGAATTGGACTTAATAATCGAAAATTTAAAGAGCAAAGAAAAATTTACGCCTTTGGTTATTCGCGCATACGATATGGTTGAACTTATTGTCGAAGACGATAAATACTCTAAATTTGGGATACACAAAGGCGACAGAGGTTGCGTAATGGACGACAACGCCATCGAAAACTATATCGAAGTCGATTTTTCGGACATAGATAACGACGGAAATTTTTACGGCGAGTGCATTTCGGTTAAAATCGATGATTTAAAAGTAATAAAATAGATTTTATCAAAAGTAATTTGTTTATAATTACATATTAATTACATCAAAAACAATTTAATATATATGTTAAAACAAGGCTACGCGCTAAGCGCGTAGCCTTGTTTTTATTAATTTCTAATTTGAATAATAAAAATATGATTACATAGTTTAATTTTCCGAATTAGTCTTTGCCGTATTAATCGATGAAATTAACATTCTTCTAATAGTGCCGCAATCGTGCATAAGTGATTTCAAATTATTATCATCTAAAATCGCTGCTTTTTGCAAAAGTTCGAGCCAATATTCTGTTTCATAACATTCCTTCAATGCGATTTGAAGTTTACATATAAAATCTGCTTTACTGTGAGCATATTTCGCTTCACGAATATTAGCACCAATGGAGGTTGCGCTACGTTCCAACTGATTTATAAGAGAATAGTGACCTTTAGTATTATCGGTCAATTTTAAAATACTGACGGCAAAGTCCATAGATAAATCTGCAAGTTTGTTTTCTGCCATAACAATCACCTCTCGCTATAATTATAACACAAATTGCAATGAAAGACAATAACGAAATCACGCTTTGCTTGATGAAATTCAAACGAGTTTGAATGAAATCTTCGGCTTTGCCC
>CAKQKQ010000122.1 GCA_934249265.1 uncultured Clostridia bacterium
GATTTAAGCGGTGTATTTCATCAATAAACAACACATCGTTGCGTTCCAGATTAGTCAAAATCGCCGCTAAATCGCCCGATTTTTCAATAGACGGTCCGCTTGTGACTTTGATTTGAACGCCCATTTCGGCGGCTACGATATGCGCGAGCGTGGTTTTGCCCAGCCCCGGAGGTCCATACAAAAGCACGTGGTCGAGCGGCTCGTTTCTCATTTTTGCCGCTTGCATGAATATGCTTAAATTATTTTTTACTTTTTCTTGACCGACGTAACCGTCCATCGACTTGGGTCGCAAGACGTTTTCTATTTCGTCGTATTCAGTTTTTGTGGTGGCAACGAGTCTGTTTTCTTCGTCCTCGTTGTACATTATATCGAAATCCATACTTTAAAATCCCCTCAATGCGAGCGTGATTATTTCTTCGAGCGTGACCGCCCCTTCTTCTTTGGCTTTTTCCACCGCTTGCTTGCTTTCTTCTCTTCTATAACCGAGTGTCATAAGCGCGATAATAGCGTCTTCGTCCTCTTTGGGAAGCGCGTCGGCGGTTTTCGTCGTTTTTTTACTCTTCGGTTCTGCGGGCAAATCGAGCGAGGAAATGTTCTCCCTCAATTCCAAAATCAGTCTTTCGGCGGTCTTTTTGCCCAGACCTTTTACCGAAGAAAGCATTTTCACGTCGGAACTTGCGATAGCGAAAGCAAGGTCGTGCAAATTCATTGCAGACAAAACCATAATGCCCATTTTTGGACCGACGCCCGAAACGCTGATAAGTTTTAAAAACATATTTTTTTCTTCTATGCTTTCAAAGCCGTAAAGGTATACTCCGTCGTCTTTTACCGCCGTATAAGTCCACACGTCGCCGACTTGTTCATTTGAAATGCGGTACAACGCGCCCGAAGAACAGCAAACTTCGTATCCTACTCCGTTTACTTCGATAATGGCAGTGTTGCCCGAAATATTTATTACGTTTCCTTTTAAATAACCGATCATATACTCACCTTATGCCGAATTGCGAACTGAGTCTCGACGTTTGCGAGTGCGTAAGCGCGACTGCAAGTGCGTCGGCGGCGTCGTCGGGACGGGGAATTTTGTTTAAATTTAAAAAAGTCTTTACCATGTGCTGAATTTGTTGCTTGTCCGCTCTGCCGTAACCCGTGAGTGCTTGCTTGATTTGAAGCGGCGTATATTCGTAAAGTTTTCCACATTCTTTTACGCAAGTGAGAAGTATCACACCTCTTGCGTGCGCAACGTTGATACCCGTCGTTATGTTAGTGTTGAAAAACAACTCTTCCAAAGCGATTTCGTCGGGTGTGAACTGCGCGATCAAACTTTTCATTCCTTTTTCTATAAGGCAAAGTCTTACGGGTATCGTCTCTTCTTTAGGCGTTTTGATAATGCCGTAACTAACGACTTTTGCCTTGCCTTTTTCAACGTCGATTACGCCCCAGCCTATTGTTGCAAGCCCCGGGTCGATACCCAAAATTCTCATACTTTCACCTTTTAAATAAGTAAACGACTTTTTAACGATTTATTTATATATTATTTTAATATATATATTTAATTTAGTCAAGCGGTTTAATGTTTCGCGTTTAATTTAGTAAACGCAAGCGGTTGGCAAAATTTATTTATTTGCGCCAATATCAAATTTAAACACATAATTTAAACGTATTATTAAAATGCGAAAACAATTAAATAATTACCGATAAAAACCTTTTAAAACAAAAATTACCAACTAAACTGTTGATATTAAAACAAAAGCCTTGACTTTAATGCAAAAAATCTCAAACAAAACCGTTGTCTTTAAAATAAAAAAATGCGGCGCAGCAAACTATCGCTACGCCGTTTTGTTTTTTATTATTTTCAGTTTTTATGCAGTCGCTTTTTTATTCCTTGCTCCGCTATAATTATATCTCTATAAATTATGTCGTTATAAATTATGCCGCAGCGGGCGGATTATATACGTACTGCACGATCGTCTCTTTAATTTCTTTTACCACGCCTCCACGCACCACGTTAAACGTAACAACGTCGTTTAATTTAAGGTTTGCGCCGTTTATCACCTCTGCCAATTGTTGAGCCGAAGTGACTTCTGTCACACTGCCGTTGTTGATTTGCACGCTGTTGATATAATCGCCTTTTTTAAGATGGCAAAAACTACTGTTTGCGCTGACGCTCGCCACATAAACGTATCTTTTCACTTCGCCGAACGACGTAGAATATTTGTCCGCCACCGTGCACTCGATATCGAATCTACCCTCGACGTAGCCGTAAGTTTCGCCCGCTTTATAAGTTTTTGTGAGCGAATTTGCCACGGTTAACATATCGTTTGACGGAATTGCAAAGTTGAGTCCTTGATAAGAAGTCGCACCCGCGTTGACAATGCCGATGAGAAGTCCGTTTGTAGTGAAAAGTCCGCCGCCCGAATTGCCCGAATTTATCGCCGCGTCGGTTTGCAAAAGGGTCATTTTGTTGCCTTCTACCTCGATTTCTCTCGCCAATGCGCTGATTATTCCGTGAGTAACCGTGCCGCCGAGCGTTCCCGTGGGGTTGCCTATTGCGTATACTTCGTCGAAATATTTAAGTTCGTCGCTGTTGCCTACCGTTGCGCAAGTGAGTTGCTTGTCGGACTTTACCGACATAACGCAAATATCCGAAGTTGGGTCGCTACCTACCAAATAAGCGTTGTATTCGTCGCCGTAAATTGTGCGAATTTGCACGCTGTAAGCGTCCTCGATAACGTGGTGACAACTTGCCACCAAATACACGGCTTCGGTTTCGTCATAACCTATTATGACGCCTGCTCCCGCGCTCGTTCCGTTTGACAAAGTTGCGTAAACTTCGACTACGCACTCTCTCATTTTAAGGTGTAAATCGTCGGTAGAATTGTTTTGATTTAAGTCTACTTTGTTTATTACAAGTTTTATCTCGGAAAATCCGTTTGTGTTGCCGAAATCGTTGTCTTTTTTAACGGTAGAATCCGTCGAACTGTCTGTTGTTTGCTCGCTGTCGGGACTTAACGCCGAATTTATGGCGTTGAACGCGTCGCACGAAGCAAAACAAAACATCGCGACAATTACCAAAACAAGCACGGCAAAACGATTGAATTTGTCTCGCATAAAATAAACTCCGTTTCATTCGGCGCATTGCCGAATGTGTTTTTGTTTTAGTTTCTTAATTGATTTTTTATATTTCAAGTATAGCCGAAAGATATTATAATCATATGAGACATATATGATATTTTTGTTAAAATTTCAATCAATTTGCTTTAAAAAATGACATATAAGCAAAAAATATTCAAATTTTGTATATAATTAAACAAAAATCGACGAAAAAAACGATTAAATGAATATTGAAAAAGAAATTTTACATGAATTTAATATTATTATAACTATTCATATGGATCCAGTTGTTTTAAATGATC
>CAKQKQ010000123.1 GCA_934249265.1 uncultured Clostridia bacterium
GTATACGAAATTTATCGACAAAACAAATTTATCGGCGAAACGAAAGTAAGAGGATACATTATGGAAGAAAACAACAAAATCAGCGTACTGCCTATGGTTGCGCTCCGCGGCAAAGTTATGTTGCCGTACGTGACTACGAGTTACGACATAGGAAGGTTAAAATCGTTAAACGCGATAAACGTTTCGCTCGAAAGCAGCGTATACGTGTTTATTTGCGGACAAAAAAGCGGCATGGTAGAAGACCCGACCCCGCAAGATATTTACGACGTAGGCGTGATTTGTAGGGTAAAGCAAGTCTATAAAAGCACGGGAGAAAATATCCGTATTCAAGTCGAAGGCGTAAGCAGAGCGAAAATTCTCGAATACGTGCTTACCGAAGAATATTTTTCGGTAAAAGTAGAGGAAATCGACACTCAAGTAGACAACGAAGTGGAAATTGCGGCGTACGTCAACGTAATCAGAAAAGAATACAACGAGTACGTAAAACTTTTGCCCAGACAAAACCGCGAAAGCGCGCTTGCAAACCTCAACGTGGGCGACAACGAGCAAATGCTTTTCAACCTCGCGTTCAATATTCCCGTAAAAGAAAGCGTAAAACAAACCATTTTGGAAGAGCAAAATCTCGCTAAAATGTTTGAAATTTTGGGCACGGCAATACACACCTTGGCAGAACTCAACAAAATTGAGGAGTCTATTGCGCAAAAGGTAAAAGTCAGCATAGACAAAGGTCAAAAAGAGTATTATCTCCGCGAGCAACTCAAGGCTATTCACTCCGAACTCGGCGACGACGAAGACGAAAGACTCGCCCTTGAAGAGCAAGTCAAGCAAAAGGGAATGGATAAAGACGTAGAAGAAAAGGTGCTTAAAGAACTCACCCGTATGGGCAGAATGAACCCGTCTTCTCCCGATTATACCGTAATTCGCACGTATATCGATTGGATACTCGAATTGCCGTTTAAAACCGTAAGCAAGGACAGAGAAAGCCTTGTCGAAGCCGAAAAAATACTCGATAAAGACCATTACGGACTTGAAAAAGTAAAACAAAGAATTATCGAATACATAGCGGTAATGAAACTCACGGGCAAAATCAGCGGACCTATACTTTGTCTCGTAGGACCTCCGGGGGTAGGTAAAACCTCGATAGCGGCGTCTATTGCGCGCGCTCTCGACAGAAAATTCGTGCGTATGAGTCTCGGCGGCGTAAAAGATGAAGCCGAAATCAGGGGTCACAGAAAAACTTACATCGGCGCAATGCCCGGTAGAATAATGTTCGGTTTAAAAGAAGCCGGCACTTCTAACCCCGTATTTTTGCTCGACGAAATAGACAAAGTTTCAAGCGACATGAGGGGCGATCCCGCGTCGGCATTGCTCGAAGTGCTCGACCCCGAGCAAAACAAGACTTTCAGAGACAGATATCTCGAAATTCCTTACGATTTATCTCAAGTTTTGTTTATCACTACGGCAAACTCGCTCGACACGATACCCGCGCCACTGCTTGACAGAATGGAAATTATAGAACTTTCGGGCTATACCGAGGAAGAAAAGGTGGAAATTTGCAAAAAGTACCTTATTCCCAAAGAAACCGAAAGCAACGGACTTAATAAAGACGAAATCACATTTAAAACCGACGCTATTAAGGCGATAATCGAAGGCTACACCAAAGAGGCGGGCGTAAGAACGCTCCAAAGGCAAATCGGCGCGGTTTGCAGAAAGGTCGCAAGACTTATCGGCGAAGGTAATTGCAGCGAAAAACAAATAATTAAAAAGAGCAACGTTGCCGACTATCTTGGCGTAAGAAGGTTTGAGTCGGACGAACTTTTGTCTAAAAGCGAAGTCGGCGTTTCGACGGGGCTTGCTTGGACTGCCGTCGGCGGCACTACGCTCAATATCGAAACGGCTATTCTTAAAGGCAAAGGCAACGTGTCTATTACAGGTCAACTCGGCGACGTAATGCAAGAAAGCGCGAAAATCGCGATAGGTTACATTAGGTCGATTTCGGATAAATACGGAATAAAACCCGACATTTTTGAAAATTCGGACATTTATATTCACGTGCCCGAAGGCGCAACGCCCAAAGACGGACCGAGCGCGGGAATTACGCTCGCAACGTCAATTCTGTCTGCGCTTATCGAAAAACCCGTAAGGCGCGATATCGCAATGACGGGCGAAATTACGCTCCGCGGCAGAGTTCTGCCCATAGGCGGACTTAAAGAAAAGGCTTTGGCGGCGTATAGGCTCGGCATTAAAGACATTATTATCCCCGCGGCAAACTTAAAAGATACAGAGGATATACCCGAAAATATCCGCAAAGAAATCAATTTCCACACGGTTACTACGGCGCAAGAAGTATTCGATTTGGCGATTATTAAGTAAACGTAAAGGAGCAAACAATGATTATCAAAAACGCCGAATTTATCACTTCGGTTGCAAACGATAAAAACTTTTTGGTGTATACGGACAAGCCTATTATAGCCGTGAGCGGCAAATCAAACGTGGGCAAAAGTTCGTTTATAAACATGCTTGCAAACCGTAAAAAACTCGCTAAAACGTCAAATACCCCGGGGAGAACGCGACTTGTCAATTATTTTGACTTCGGTCAGTTCATTTTGGCTGATTTACCCGGGTACGGTTTTGCGCAAGTGTCCAAAGCCGAAAAGGAAAAGTGGGGCAAACTCATGAATTCTTATTTCATGCACGAACACACCGTAAACCACGTTTTTGCCCTTGTCGATATACGTCATAAACCCACTGCCGACGACGTTGCAATGATAAATTTTTTGCATCATTACGCAATTCCTTTTACGATCGTCGCCACTAAATCGGACAAACTCGGCAAGGCGGTCGTGGGTAAGCAAATTAAGGAAATCGCTTCGACTTTCGCGCTTATGCCGAGCGATATAATCGCCGTATCAAACGAAACGAGAGACGGCAAAGAGAAAATTTTGTCTTGTCTCGATAAAATTTTAGAGGTGTTTAACGCCGACGAAACTGTTGACGAAGATGAAATAACCGATGAAAACGAGGCGGCAGATGAAGAAGAGAGCGGCGATATTACTGAAAGTGATACTTTAGTCGATTAATTAAAAAATCAAACAAATTTTTATAGCACGCCATTTGCGGCGTGCTATTTTTATGTCTTAAAGCATAAAGTATTGTATGACTTTAAAAGACGTTAAAGAAGGTAAAAAAGTAATGATAAAAAGTATAAATCTTCCACTCGAAGTGCAGAGTAGATTAAGGTGCTTTTTTATACGGGAAAAGTTGATTTTAAGCGTCGAGGTTAATTCGTTTAACGGGGTAATCGTCGAGGCGCAAGGCGGGTATTACGTCATAGGAAACCGCATCGCAAATTCTATCGAGGTGGT
>CAKQKQ010000124.1 GCA_934249265.1 uncultured Clostridia bacterium
GCCTTTGAAAGAAAAACAAAAAGCCGCGTTTAGTCCGTATTTAGTCGCGATGTTTGCAATAATCGCGGTAGCGGTTGCGGCGTGTAATCTTATCAAAGACGGGCTAACCGCTTGGTTGCCGTCGATTTTAAGCGAGAAATTTTCTCTCAACGAAAGTTTATCCATCGTAATCACGCTCGCGTTGCCGCTTTTGGGCATGGTCGGCGCGTTTATTAATACGGTTGTCGTTAAAAAACTGAAATCTTACGTCGGTGTAGTTGCGGTATATTTTATGGTGGTTTCTGTAAGTATTTTGCTTGTCACGGCGTTTTATTCCGTTTCCATGTGGGCGTTGATAATATTATTCGGCGTTATATCTCTGGTAATGTACGCCGTAAACAATTTCGTCACGAGTTTGTTGCCGCTTTATATGCGCGACAAAGTAAACGCCGGTATGTTTGCGGGAATATTCAACGCGTGCGGATATGTGGGCAGTATGATAAGTTCTTACGGACTCGGCAAAGTCGCCGATTCTTTCGGTTGGAACGGAGTGTTTAATTTGCTTTTGTTTGTCGGAGTAGGGGTGGCGGCGATATCGATATTATATGAAATTGCCCGTAAAATAAACAAAAAATCTCAATCGGATATTTTATAGCGGCGAACCGTAAACAAATACGTTTCAATAAAAACGCCACGATTTAAGGCGGCTGTTTGCAAGACTATATATAACGTTATTTTCAAAACCGTCTCAAATTTACTTGCTTTTATGCAAGGTAAAACAACCTTTATAAAAATATATTGACAATATTGCGATGCTGTGTTAAAATCGTATTGTATTTTTCAATTTTCGGTTTTTTACAGCCGAACGGGGTTTTGATCTCACAATGGAAAATTGTGAGATTTTTTAATCAAAAAACGAGGTAAAATGATACTTTCAGACGGCGGATTTATAAAAATTTGCGACAATTTAATACAAAGCGGATATACCGCTTACGCCGTCGGCGGTTGCGTGCGAGACTTGCTTTTGGGCAAGTCCATAAACGATATCGACATTTGCACGAGCGCGCTTCCGGAGCAAACGGCAGAAGTTTTCAAAAACGATTACAAGGTAATTTACACGGGTTTAAAACACGGCACGATCACTGTCATCGTTGACGGAAAACCTTACGAAATTACCACTTTTAGAAAAGACGGAAATTATCTCGATAATCGTCATCCCGAAAGCGTGGAGTTTGTAAACGATTTAAAAGAAGATTTGGCGAGGCGAGACTTCACCATAAACGCCGTCGCAATAAGCAGCAAAGGCGAGTTGTTCGATTATTTCGGCGGTCAAACGGACATAAAAAACAAAATTATTCGTTGCGTAGGCGACGCAAACAAGAGGTTTCAAGAGGACGCTTTGCGCATTTTGCGCGCTTTAAGGTTTGCCTCGGTACTCGGTTTTAAAATCGAAGAAAACACCAAGCGCGCCATTATCGACAACAAGCAACTTTTAAAAAACATTTCCGCCGAAAGGGTCTACGCCGAACTTACAAAACTTTTGCTCGGCGACAACGTAGAAAGCGTAATGAACGAATTTGCCGAAGTGATTTTCGAGATTATTCCCGAACTTCGCCCGTGCTATAAATTCGACCAAAAAAGCAAATATCACTGTTACGACGTGTATAGACACCTTATAAACAGCGTTGCGCAAAGCAAAAAGAACGTCGTTGTAAGGTACACGATGCTTCTTCACGACATAGGCAAGCCGCAGTGTTTCGTCATGGACGAAAACGGAGTGGGGCATTTTTATAATCACCCCGTAGAAAGCGTCAAAATCGCCAAAAACGTGTTGTGGCGGCTTAAAGTGGACAAGCGCACGTTCGCAACCGTGCTTACGCTTATAGAGTATCACGACTCGCTCATGCGGCTCACTCATTCGGGCATCAAAAAATGGCTCAGAATACTCGGAACGGAAAATTTCAGACTACTTTTAGAAGTGCAACGCGCCGACGCAAAAGCCCACGCCGATTGGGTAATCGAAAGCAGACTCAAACAAATCGACGACGCAAACGCAATTTTTAATCAAATACTCGAAAGTCACGAGTGTTACAGTTTTAAAGCACTTGCGGTAAACGGTTACGACTTGACCACGGCGGGGTATAAGGGCGTAGAAGTGGGCATAATGCTTGAAAATTTGCTCGATAAAGTAATTTCGGGCGAACTGAAAAACGACAAAAAAATACTTCTCGATTACGTGCAAAAAGAATACAAACAACAAACGGAGAAATAAATAGTTAATGTTATCACCAAAGCAAACGGCTGAAAAATTCATCACGATAGGGCAAAACAAAACCCAAACGGGCGCGCTTAAAACATTGCTTTTAGGCATACTTGCAGGCATGTTTATCGCGCTTGCGGGCGTAGGCTCGACAATGGCGAGCGCGGGTTTTGTCTCTTATAGTATTAAAAAACTCGCTTCGGCGTGCGTTTTCCCCGCGGGACTTATCATGGTAGTCCTCGCCGGCAGCGAACTTTTCACGGGCAACAATTTAATAATCATTTCCGTGCTCGATAAAAAGGTCAAATTATCTTCTATGCTTAAAAATTGGGGCATAGTGTATTTAGGCAACTTAATCGGCAGTTTGCTCGTTGCGTTTTTGGCGGTTTATCCCATTGCAAAAAGCGACCAAACGTTTTCGGCGGCACTTATCGCGTCAGCCGAGGCAAAGACGAAATTGCCCATTTTAAGCATGCTTTTCAAGGGCATACTTTGCAACTTTTTGGTTTGCATAGCGGTTTGGATGTCAAACGCTTGCGACAATGTTGGCGGCAAAGCAGTCGCTTGTTATTTCCCCATAATGCTTTTCGTGTTGTGCGGATTCGAGCACAGCGTAGCCAACATGTTTTATTTGCCCGCGGGCATGATCGCCTCGCACATGACGGGAGTCGAGGGTATAACGCTTTTAAACGCGCTTAAAAACTTGCTCTTTGTGTCCGTCGGCAACATAATCGGCGGCGCGGGATTTGTCGGTTGCGCTTATTACGGGGCGTATCTTGCAAAAAAGAAAGAAGAAGTAATTAAATTTTAAAATTTGCGCATATTTGCTTTTAGCGGCATAATATATAATGATTATTGCGTTTGTGCAGTAATTAGCGATATAAAGACGACATATGTAAACGGGTGCGGAATAATTGATATCAAAACCGCGCCCGACGCATAATTGTTTACAAAAATAAAAAATTTTAAGAAAATGCAGTAAAACGCTTGCAAAAACGCCGCAAATTTGGTATAGTAATAAAGCACTTGAGATTCGGGAGTTTAGCTCAGTTGGGAGAGCATCTGCCTTACAAGCAGGGGGTCATAGGTTCGAGCCCTAT
>CAKQKQ010000125.1 GCA_934249265.1 uncultured Clostridia bacterium
ACACAATGGTCGATTGCCCAAACCGCTTTGGCAATGGCGTTATAGACACCCGTATGTCCCACCATGTCACCGTTGGCAAAGTTCACTACAATGAAATCGTACTGCTGTGTACCAATGGCATCCACCAGTTTGTCTTTCACTTCGTAGGCACTCATCTCGGGCTTTAAGTCGTAAGTCGCTACCTTGGGCGAAGGAATTAAGTCTCTGTATTCGCCCTCTTCGGGTGCTTCTACGCCACCGTTGAAGAAGAACGTTACGTGGGCATATTTCTCGGTTTCGGCAATACGCAATTGTGTATAACCTTTTTTAGACAAATACTTTCCGAGAGTGTTGTCGAGTTTTTGTTTTTCAAAAGCAATTTTTACGTTTGTAAGCGTAGCGTCGTATTGAGTGAAACATACGTAATTGGGATCTAAAAATCCCGTTGTTCTTTCAAATTTATCAAATTGCGGCTCGCTTATAGCGCGGGTGATTTCCCTTGCTCTGTCGGGACGGAAGTTGTAGAAAATTACGCTGTCGCCTTTTTCGATAAGACCGACGGGCTTTCCGTCTTTCATTACGTTGGTAGGAAGAATAAACTCGTCCGTTACGCCGTTTTCATAACTCTTTTTAATTGCATCGACCGCATTTTCGGTGGGAATACCGTTGCCGAGCGTAAACATATCGTACGCTTTTTTAACTCTATCCCAGTTGTTATCTCTGTCCATTACGTAGTATCTGCCGCAAACGGTTGCGATTTGACCTACGCCGACTTTATCTATTTCGTTTTGAACGTCTTGCACAAAGCCCGCGCCGGACGTGGGAGAAACGTCTCTTCCGTCCATAAAGCAGTGAACGAATACGTCTTTCGCTCCTCTTTGTTTAGCGAGATTTAAAAGACCGAAAAGATGAGTCAAGTGGCTGTGTACGCCGCCCGTGGAAGTCAAACCGTAAAAATGGATTTTCTTGCCGTTTTTAACCGCCTTGTCTATAGCGTCGCACAAAACTTGATTTTTAAAGAAATCTCCGTCTTGAATTTCCTTGGTAATTCTCGTGAGGTCTTGATAAACTATTCTGCCTGCGCCCATATTGAGGTGACCAACCTCGCTGTTGCCCATTTGTCCGTCGGGAAGACCAACGGATAAACCGCTTGCGCCAAGTTGGGTATAAGGATATTGTTTTTCTAAATTTTCTATTACGCCTGCATTTGCAAGACGAATTGCATTGCCTTCGACGGTGTTTCTCAAACCGTAACCGTCCATAATGATAAGGCAAACGGGTTTATTTTTCATAAAAAACCTCCTTTTTCGATAATATTGAATTTAAAAGTATTTATAAATTTTTGCAAATATTTATAAGTGTTTATAAGTGCCCAAAATATTTATAAGTGCCAAAAACCCTTTCAAAAAGAAAGGGCTTTTTAAAATTTAATTATTTATTGTAGTTTACGATAGCCGCAAAGTCTGCCGCTTTCAATGCCGCGCCGCCGATAAGACCGCCGTCGATTTCGGGTTGAGCCATAAGTTCTTTGCAGTTACCCGGTTTCATAGAACCGCCGTATTGAATACGTACTTTTTCAGCGCACTTGGGGCAGAAGTTTTCCGCAATGGTCTTTCTGATAAAGCCGATAGTTTCGTTTGCTTGCTCGCTGGTTGCAGTTTTGCCCGTACCGATCGCCCAAACCGGCTCGTAAGCGATTACGAGCGCGCTGATATCTTCAACGCCTTTAAGTCCGTTTACGATTTGAGTTTTAAGCACTTCTTCGGTCTTGCCGCTTTCTCTCTCTTCCAAAGTTTCGCCTACGCAAACGATGGGGATAAGACCTTTTTCAAGAGCCTTTAAAGTTCTCTTGTTTACGGTTTCGTCGGTTTCGCCGAAGTATTGCCTTCTTTCGCTGTGACCGATAATAACGTACTCTACGCCGAGTTCTTTAAGCATATCTGCTGAAATTTCGCCCGTGTATGCTCCGCTTTCCGCAAAGTGAACGTTTTGTGCGCCGAGTTTGATATTGCTGCCTTTAACCGCTTGACCTACGGCATAAATATCAGTTGCCGGAACGCAAACAACCACGTCGCAATCCGCACCGCTTACAAGCGGCTTCAATTCGTTTATAAGTGCAACCCCTTCCGAAGGAGTTTTGTTCATTTTCCAGTTACCTGCAATAATTGCTTTTCTCATTGTTGGTATCTCCTTTTTTAAACTTTGTTTTTTTACAATAATTATTATAACACTATTTTTTAATAATAGCAATTAATTTTTCTAAAAATAACACCGCATAGCGCGAATTTAAATATAACAAAATAGAATAAGCATATCACAAAAGCGATATAAGGTTTTATTTGTTTTATTTTTCTATTTATCTCTATTAAAACTGTTTGCCTTGCGCGAACGTTTGCCGCGCTAACCACTTTATTGCATAAATTATTTTGCATCGCCGCACTTTTAAAATGTAAACTTAAAGTATGTAAACAGCCTTTTACAATACAAACTACTCCAATTATTTTTTATTTTTTTACACAAAAACGCGACTTATTTTTATTGTAATTTGCCATTTTTGCGCAATACGTATAACGTAAACGCGTCAACCGATGAAAAATATCGCCGCTTCGCTTTTACCCCTTAAAACAAAAAATAAGTCCGCCGAAAACGGCGGACTTAAAATTATTTATTTATTAGTCTTTATCGTTAAGGCACTCGATACCGGGAAGTTTTTTGCCCTCGAAAAGTTCGAGCGATGCGCCGCCACCCGTGGAGATGTGGGTCATCTTGTCGGCAAAACCGAGTTGAGTTACCGCAGCCGCGCTGTCGCCGCCGCCGATAATCGTAGTAGCGTCTTTTGCTTCAGCCAAAGCCTTTGCAACAGCGATCGTGCCTTGAGCAAGAGTCGGATTTTCAAATACGCCCATAGGTCCGTTCCAAATAACGGTCTTTGCGTTTTTGATCGCTTCGGCATAAAGTTCTCTCGTCTTAGGACCGATATCCATGCTCATTCTGTCAGCGGGAATCTTGTCCGCATCGTAAACGATAGTTTCGATTTCGGCGTCGATAGGATCGGGGAAACTCTTTACCTGGACGCCGTCGATAGGAAGAAGAAGTTTCTTACCAAGTTTTTCTGCTTTTTCAAGCATCTCTTTACAATAATCAATCTTAGAATCATCT
>CAKQKQ010000126.1 GCA_934249265.1 uncultured Clostridia bacterium
GTTTAAAATAAAGTTACACTCGCTATATTGCTCGTCCATGAGAGAGAAATTTACGTCGTCGTCAAAGACAAATTTTATGTCTTTTACGCTTGTAAATTTATCTTTACAGCCGTTGTAATTAAACTCAAAGCCGCTTTCGCCGTTTTTATGCGCACGGTACATTGATTTTGCCGTTTCGGTCAAGTCGCTGAACGTTAAAGTGTTGTCGCCGAAATCCACGTCTATTGTGTCGTCACCAATTTTAATTTGCCTTTTTTCACCCGTTTTAAAACGCGTAACAGCATCGTTTGTATCCGTCAATTTTACTTCGTTGACGTTTTGAATATCGTAAAATTTATCGTTAAGCACAAAACCCGTAGACACTGTTCCGCTCGGCATAACAAGCAACTCACCGTACGCCGCTTTAATAGTATTCATTTTAGCAGTCGTTATTGAAGTGTTTTCGTTGTCGTCAACACCGTTACTTGCGCCGACAGTTTCGCTATTTGCCGTTTGTTGGCGTTTTTCGTAAATTTGCAAGGTAAAATCTGAAATTTTTACCTCTGTGTCTTCTGCGTCGATGGGGAAACTTATAGGGATAGATACTCTTTGCCATGCGTTTGTCGCCATGTTGTCAATAGGCACAGACGACGAATAATATTTACCGTTGTACTTATAAACCGCTATCGCGCGCAATTTGTTGGCTACTCTTTCTTGCAATTTGACGTAACAACTTACGATAAAATTCCTTGTGCCGACTTCCGCTCCTCTGCGCAAATCGAATAACGTTTCTTCCGACCCTTTTGCCGCGCCCGTGATTTTGTCAGTCAACACGGCTTTTACGCCGTTTATGCTTTCGATTATTTTATTGTGCGCGTTTGAATAAGTGACTCCCGTGCGGTCGTTGCTTATCGGCATTACCTTGCCCGACTCTTTTTGAAGCGTATAATAATTTATAGTTTCTGTTTTTACATGCGTCACTTTGGGTACTGCTTGCGTTTCAGTCGGTTGTGTTTCGGCTTGCGTTGCGGTTTGTTGAGAAGTCTCGACTTGCTTTTCAAAAGCCGAAACGATTTCGCCGTTTTCATTAAACGAATACACTATGCAAATTCCCTTTTCATTGGAAATTTCGGTCGTTACACCGAGAGAATTTTTTGCGTTTTGCTCGTCAATTTCCGCTTGTGTCGCCTCGTCAAGCATTTCGGTCGCATCTGTCTGGGTCGTATTTGTTGCGACCGTATTCGCTGTGCCCGCGCCGCTCGAATTTCCGTTGTTTTTAACTGTTTCTTTAATCGTCGCTTCTGGGGTGCTTTTTGCGGCTTCTCTGTCGCTGTAAACAAAGATATTTTTGCTTTTTTCGACAAAACCGTCGCTGTCTTCATATCCCAACGCCACCGAGTGCACAACCGCCGAATTTCCCTCGTAGGTTATTTTCGCTGCACTCTTCGTCTCTTGCGAAAGCACGCCGTTGAGCAATTTCGCGCTTTTCCCCTCGCATACGTTGCGCCAACTTTCGTCATACGTATACGACTCGATAATGCTGCCTTTTGTCCTCGATTTCAACAAATAAATCGTCTTGTTTTCCGTTTGCACATCGGTTGTGTCTTCGGTTTGGACTTCGATTTGACTTGCGGTTGCGCCGTTTTCTTCTTGATTTTCGCTTTCGCCGCCACCGTTTTGATTTTCGATTTGTCCTTGCTCGGTTTGTTCGATATTTACCGCTTCATATGCAAAAATTACGCTTTTCAAGGTTTTTTCTTGTCCGTTTTCGGTTTGTTTTACGGCAATTTGCGTGATATTTCCGCTTGTTTCGTCATAAACGAACGCCACTTTTACGTTTTCGTTGCCGCTGTCGTACACTTTTAACAGTTTGCCATCTTGATAATCGACCACTATCGCCCTTTCGTTGGCTAAATTTGCAAAATCGCAAGGCGCAAAAATCAGTCTTATCATTTTACCGCTTTGGTCAAACACGACGTAATTGTCACCGCTGTCCTTTAAAATGAAACAATTTGTTTTATCGCCGAAAGTTTGATTTGTATACAAAATCAAACCTTGCCCGTCCACGTCTTGATATACTCCGATTTTGCCGCTTATCGGGTCGTCTTTAAATTCGTGTCTATACCCCGCCGCGTCGATATAATATCTTCTTGTGTCGTCGGCTTGTTCGTCAATTGTCTTTTCGACGATATATTGCTGAACGTTTAATTTCCAGCCGCTGCCTATACCCGTGTTGATATCGTCATAAAAACGCATTGCTTCGGGGTTGTAGATATGCGAAATACTTATTGCGTTTTTGCCCGCGCCGACTGATATGTCACCGCTTTCGTGCGTAACGTCGCCCGTCAATAAATTTACCTTGGGAAAACTGCCGAAAACGTTGTGTTCTTTGTTTAATTGTTTAAGATCGGGCGTAACTTTTATGGGTATGCTTGCAATATATTTTACGTCGTTGTGGACATACTCTACGTTTACGTGGTCTTCACCCAATTGTAGAGGTGTAGATTTTACGCTGTACTTATCGGGGGCTAACGGAGTTTCCGTGTCTTCAATGCTATCGTCTTTATAATCGACAACAAAACTCACCGCTAAATATTTTCCGTCGTTAGCCGTCGCCTCTCCATTGTCGAAAATTTCTCCCTCTTTATAAATTTGTTTCGGTAAATTTGTTATTTTTAAATAACTTTTGCTTTCTTGTACTGCGCCGCTTTCGCCACCCGAACCGGAATCTCCGCTGCCGCTACCCGAACCAGAGCCGCTACCACTACCCAAACCAGAGCCTGAGCCAGAACCACTACCGCCACCTTGACTCGGATTGATATCTTCTTCTATTTCTTCCATTAATTCCATGCCGGCTTCGTCAACACTTTTGTTTCTTAATAAAATATCATCTATTTTACTTTTAAGATTACTTATATAACGCCACGATTGTTCACCCGCTTCTATCATTTGATG
>CAKQKQ010000127.1 GCA_934249265.1 uncultured Clostridia bacterium
CGGCGAGCAAGGGCGGTATGGTCGCTTATATGAAAAACGTGGCTTTGCGCGTTGCAAAGTACGGCGCGACTTCAAACAGCCTTTCCCCTGGCGGCGTGTATACAAAACTCAACGATAGGGTAATAAACGACGAAAAAATGTGGCAAGAAATCATGAACGAAACCTTACTTCCCAAGTGGGCTACCGTCGAAGAAATTGCCGAATGGGCGTATTTCGTCACCGCGATAAACAAGTCTATGACCGCTCAAGACATACTCATCGACAACGGCGAAGCGGCGAAATCTAACTTCGTTTGGTAAAACTTTAATATTGACAATTTGACCGTTTTACTCAATACGTATTGAGTAAAACGGTCGTTTTTTACGTTAAACAAGCAATTTTAAAGGTATAAAACGGCAACAAATGCAATATTAAAAACCAACAAATGAAGCATAAAAACAGACAAACGCAAACACTATAAAACGACGTGCGTCGCGGGGTTGACAACGCTGTGGCGTTATGCTATCATTTAATAAAAGAGGTCGTTATGGATTTTAGTTATTTATTGAAAAATCACACCGTCGATAATTGTGCGCTTGAAAAATTCGGCTTTACAAGCGAGCAAGACGGGCGCATATATAAAGAAAAAATTTGCGACGGAGACTTTACCGCGGTAGCAAAAATAACCAAAAACGAGTTTATCGTGAGACTTTTCGACGACGGTTTTTCGGACGAGTACACGATGATAAACGTAGACGAAGCCTCGGGCGGTTACGTGTCTTACGTTCGCGCGGAAGTGCAAAATTTAGTCGATAAAATCGTGAAAGGTTGTTTTGTTTCGGCGAGTTTGCGCGAGTACGTTTTGGACTATATAAAAACTAAATACGGCGTTTGTCCGGAGTACCCTTGGGAAGATATGCCGCTTTGCTGTATCTTCAGAAACGAGCAAAATCAAAAATGGTTCGGAATAATTATGGACGTAGCGCAAGAAAAACTCACGGGTAAAGGCAAAAACGTAATCGACGTAATGAATTTGAAAAACGACCCTCAACGCATAGCCGATTTAATCGACGGCAAAAATATCTTCAAAGCCTACCATATGAACAAAACTCATTGGCTTAGCGTAATTTTGGATAAAAACATAAATTTAGACAAATTAAAGCAATTAATCGATGAAAGTTTTGATTTAGTAAATAAAAAACGGAAATAATCACACATAAATCGTTTATTTTTTAATAAAATATTGACAAAGTTTACCGATTATGGTAAACTTTTTTATGTGGAGATAATTATGAATATAGAAGTTTTAAAAAGGGCTAAACAGCAAAAAAAATACACCAACGCTTATTTGTCGCAAGTGACGGGTATACCCGTTGGCACGATAAATAAAATTATGTGCGGTCAAACCAAAAGCATAAAGGCGGACAATTACAAAAAATTGTGCGACGTGTTGACTTTGGACGAAAAACCCAATTTAAACGGCAACAATTACGGTTTTGTAAAGTGCGCCGCTTGTACTTTTGAAGGAAAAGTTGCCGACGTGTGGTACAATGTCGAAAAAATTTGCGAAAAAATCGATTTGCTCAGCGGCAAAGGCGTAAAACTTATCGTTTTTCCCGAGTTGTCGGTTTCTTCTTACACTTGCTCGGACTTGTTTTATCAGCAAACTTTGTTGAGCGAGACCGAAAAGGGTATTTTAAAAATTGCCGAACACAGCAATTGCGCCGATAGTTTGATATTTGTCGGTGCGCCGATAAGAAAGGATGGAAAACTTTACAACTGTGCGGTTGCAATTTGCAAAGGGGAGATACTCGGCGTCGTGCCGAAATCGTTTATCCCCAACTACAACGAGTTTTACGAGGCGAGATATTTTGCTCCCGCTCCCGAAAATATGTCTACGGTGAAATTGGGCGATAAAGAATATCCGTTCGCTACGAAAATTATTTTCGCGCATTTAAAAAATCAATATTTTAAGGTTGCTTGCGAAATTTGCGAGGACTTGTGGACGGTTGAGTCTCCGTCGATAAAACATTGCCTTGCGGGCGCAACGGCTATCGTCAATTTATCGGCAAGCGACGAGGTTATAGGCAAAGCGGAATATAGAAAAAAATTAGTATCAATTCAGTCGGCGAAAAACGCTTGCGCTTACTTGTATTCCAACGCGGGTATAGGCGAGTCCACCACCGATATGGTATATTCGGGGCATAGTTTCATTTACGAAAACGGCAGGGTATTGAGCGAAAGCAAGCCGTTTTCCATGCAAGACTCGGTTGCCGATATCGATTTTGAAAGCATAGAATTCGAGCGGAGCAAGCATTATTTAAACGCCGTCGCATCAGACGGATATTTGACTATAAATTTCGACACCGAATTGCCGTTTAATATCGACGATAGGTCGTTTAACAAATTGCCTTTCGTTCCGCAAAACAAATTGCAAGCGGCGCAACGGGCAAACGAAATACTCGAAATGCAAAGTTACGGTTTGTATAAACGCGTCAAACACACCAATTGCAAAACGCTCGTTTTGGGTGTGTCGGGCGGTCTCGACAGTTCGCTCGCTTTAATCGTTTGCGTGAGGGCATTGTCGCTTTTAAACCGCAGTGCAAAAGATATAATCGCGGTGACGATGCCGTGTTTCGGTACGACTCAACGCACCAAAGGGAACGCCGAAAAAATGGCGATTTTACTCGGCGCAACGCTACTTACGGTAGATATAAAAAACGCCGTTGACGTGCATTTAAAGGATATCGGTCACGACGGAAAAACTCATGACGTTACTTACGAAAACGCGCAAGCGAGAGAGCGCACCCAAGTGCTTATGGACGTGGCAAACCGCACGGGCGGCATGGTTATCGGAACGGGCGATTTAAGCGAACTCGCACTCGGTTGGGCAACGTATAACGG
>CAKQKQ010000128.1 GCA_934249265.1 uncultured Clostridia bacterium
GTGTAATAATCGATATAAATTCTGCCCTTGTGGTCGTTGCCGATCGCGCCGACTTTCGTGCCGAAACCGACTTGCATACGTGCCACGAGGTCTTTAAGTTCGACGCTCATTTGAGCGAGTTGCTTTTCCTTTTTAGCCTTTTTAATATCTTCGGGCGGGTTGAAATAATCTCTTACGGCTTGCTCGACGTCTCTTACCGAAAGACCCTCGTTTGCCGCCCTTTCGGCGAGTTTTTTCTGCTCGTCTTGCGGAAGAGTGATGAGTGCCCTTGCGTGACCTTCGGAAAGTTTGTTGTTGGCGATAAGTTTAATTACTTCTTGACTGAGCGTCAAAAGACGAAGTTTGTTTGCCACGGCAGAACGGCTTTTGCCTATTCTTTCGGACAAAACCTCTTGAGTGAGACCGTAATCTTCCATAAGTTGGCGCATTGCAAGAGCCGCTTCGATGGGGTTTAAGTCCTCTCTTTGCAAGTTTTCGATAAGAGAAACCTCTTTAACTTGCCTTTCGTCGTAATTTTTTACTATTGCGGGAATGGTGTCGAGACCTGCGAGTTTGCACGCGCGATAACGTCTTTCGCCCGCGATTATCATATAACCCATAGAGTCTTTATTGACTACTATCGGTTGAATAACGCCGTGTTTTTGAATAGAATCGGACAATTCCCTAAGTGCTTGTTCGTCGAAAACCTTTCTCGGTTGATTAGGGTTTGCGTGGACTTCGGAAAGTTTAAGTTCGTATACCTTGTCGCCGCCGTTATCTTGTTCTTGAGGCGCGGATTCGGGTATAAAATTGTTTGCGTATTCTTTTTCGGTTTCTTGCAAAAGTACGGATAAGCCCATACCTAATCCCTTTTGTGTTTTTGCCATTGCTATTTAGCCTCCCTTTGTAAAAATTCGGTAGTAAGTTCTACATAACTCTTTGCGCCTTTGCTTCTCGGGTCGTAAATAATGACCGGTTTGCCGTGACTCGGTGCTTCGGAAACGCGGATATTTCTCGGAATAACGGTGTTGAAAACCTTACTTCCGAAATATTGGCGGAGTTCCGCTTGAATTTGTTTGGAAACGAGCGGGCGGTTGTCGTTCATCGTGAGGACAATTCCACCTACCGTGAGAGATTTGTTTGTGCTTTTTACCACAAGATTTATTGTGTTGAGCAGTTTGGTAAGTCCCTCGACCGCAAAAAATTCGCATTGAATAGGTATAATTACCGCGTCCGACGCCGTCAAAGCGTTTATCGTGAGCAAATTGAGCGACGGCGGGCAGTCTATCATTACGTAATCGTATTTGTTTTTAACCGATTCCAAAGCCATGCGCAAGCGTTTTTCTCTGTTTTTTAAATAAACGAGTTCTACTTCCGCGCCCGCAAGGTCGATGTTTGACGGTAAAATGTCAAGTCCTTCGATGCTTGTGGGAATAATTACGTCCGAAATATACGTTTGGTCGATAAGCACGTTGTAAATCGAGCGAGCCAAAGTGTTTTTAGCGATGCCCATTCCCGTGGTGCTGTTTCCTTGCGCGTCTATATCGACAAGTAAAACCTTATATCCCCTTAAAGCAAGGCTTGCCGCCATGTTTACACAGGTAGACGTCTTACCTACTCCGCCTTTTTGATTGGAAAAAGCGACGACTTTACCCATAATTTATCCTCCGTAAAGTGTTAAACCTTAATTATTTGTATTTTGAGAGTTATCTTGAGACTCGGCGTTTTTGTTTACGAACGTCTTTTCCATTCTGATAAACGGATTTTCGGTGAGTTGTTTGTCTTTATGGTCCATCTCGGCGAAAATCTCGTCCGGCGTGCTGCCGTTCATTATCATGTCTACCTCTTCGGAATAAATAGTCTCTCTTTCAACCAAAACTCTCGCCATAACGTCGAGTTTGTCTCTGTTTTCGCTTAAAAGTTTGGTCGCCCTTTCGTGAGCGTTTTTGACTATAGATTCTACTTCGAGGTCGATAATCTTTGCCATTTCCTCGCTGTAACCGGCTTTGGTTTGATAATCTCTACCGAGGAATACTTGCTCGTTGTCGCCGTAATTTACAGGACCGATTTTATCGCTCATACCCCACTCTGTAACCATTTTTCTCGCCCTCGACGTGACTACGTTGATATCGTTAGACGCGCCCGTGCAGAAATCTTTAATTACAAGTTCTTCGGCAACTCTTCCGCCGAGAGTCATTGCTATATCGTCCAAAAGTTTGCTCTTGCTGACGTGGTTGTCGTCGGAGTCGGGTCTTGTCAAAGTGTAACCCGCGGCAGGACCTCTCGGGATAATCGATACTTCTTGTACGGGGTCGCAGTTGGGTAAAAGTTTTGCCAAAATAGCGTGACCCGATTCGTGATAAGCCGTGATACGCTTGTCGCTTTCGGTGATAACGCGGCTCTTCTTTTGAGGTCCGATTATTACTTTATTTATAGCCTCGTATAAATCTACGTTGGTGATAGCCTTTCTATTGTTGCGCGCCGCCAAAATAGCCGCCTCGTTCATCAAGTTTGCAAGGTCTGCGCCAGAAAAACCGGCAGTCATTCTCGAAAGAGATTTAAAGTTTACGTCGGGTGCTAAAGGTTTGTTTCTCGAGTGAACTTTAAGTATGGCTTCTCTGCCCTTTACGTCGGGCATATTTACGTAAATTTGTCTGTCGAATCTACCGGGTCTCAAAAGCGCGGGGTCAAGTATGTCCGCTCTGTTGGTCGCCGCCATTACGATAATGCCGTCGTTAGCCTCGAAACCGTCCATTTCTACGAGTAATTGGTTTAAAGTTTGTTCTCTTTCGTCGTTGCCGCCGCCGAGACCCGCGCCTCTTTGACGACCAACGGCGTCGATTTCGTCGATGAATACTATACAAGGCATGTTCTTTTTAGCGTTGTTGAACAAGTC
>CAKQKQ010000129.1 GCA_934249265.1 uncultured Clostridia bacterium
TTTGTATACAAACAAGTCTGGTATAAGCGGCGAGCATAAAAATACTATCATTATGCAATAGACAACAAGCGAATAACGAATTACGGGATAACCTAAAAATCCAAGGACAATTGTGCAAACTGCAAGCAAAAAACTCAACACGGGTACAATTGGTAGGCTGTAATGAGATAGTTTTATATCGAGTTTTTCAAACCAAGCCATTTTACTGTCGTTGATGTCTTTATTATATTTTTTCATATATTCGAGGTTGCCTTGAGTCCATTTACATTGACGTTTTTTTAGGGAAACGTAATTGACGGGAAATTCCTCATAGCAGAGAATGTCCGGGGCATAAATGATATCGAAGCCCGCATTTTTTATTTCAACCGCAAAAGAAATATCTTCCGCAACGACGAGGGGAAAACCTCCCGTTTTTTCATAACATTTACGGCTTATCGTCATGCCGTGCCCGATTAAAGCGTTTGCGCCGTAAAAATTTTTTATTACTTGCACGGTTTCGCCGTTGCTGCCTACGCATAATCCCATCAGTCGCTGAAAAACGTTTTCACCTTTTTGCGCCTTGTGTTTCGCTTGCACTGCGCCGCAATTTTTGTCGTAAGCAAAATATTTAAGCACCTTATTTATATAATCGGGCGGAATTACCTCGTCGCTGTCAAGTACGACGAAATAATCGTAATCGGTTCTTCCCGCAAGATAATTGTTTAAATTTCCCGCCTTATATCCGCTTTTATCTTTGCGGCGCACGACCTCGATATTCGGGTGTTGAATGTGGAATTTGTTTATTTCTTTTATATATTCAAATTTATTGCTGTCGTCCAAAATTACCGTTTTAAAATTGGGGTAATTTTGTTTTATGCAAGAAGAAAGCGCGGTTTGATTAAAATCGTTGCACGTGCAGTAAAGAAGTAACACGCGCGGCGCGTTTTGCGGGTCGATTTCGATATCTTTTACTTCGGCATATTTTTTGTTGAGACTTTTATGTAAAAGGGCATAACTTACCGAAAAAATCAAATCTTTAATGCTTCCGAACCATAATATTGCGAAAACGAGCGTGTTTACGGCGAGCAGAGCGATGATAAATCCTTTTTTTATATGCGAATAATCGCCGAGACTTTTAATAATGCGAGAAAAGACTAAACTTAAAAGGACAAAGCAACAAGCCCATAGACAAATAATTATAACGTATAAAGTGGATTTCTTTTTCATAAACGTAATAGCCCGATTTAAGGGCGACCTCCTTTTGTTTTCGAGTTGATACATATAAAACAATCGGAATTTTGAGTTTGTCCACGATTTTTAGAAAAAATTTTGTCAAAATAATTACGCTTTACAAAAAAACTAAAATACGTTATAATAATAACGTAAAATTATACTGTCGGAGAAGATATTTTGAATACAGAATTATACGAAAAAACAGAATATGCCCTTTCTTTGATAAAAGAAGGAAAGGACAGCGGTGTGGATTTGCTGTATTCGTCTATGGGTAAAATAATGTTTATGGTTGCCCGTGGAGTTGTAAAAGATTCTTTTATGGCAGAAGACGTGGTTCAAGACAGTTTTTTGAAAATTGTTAAAAACGCCGATAAATATAAAAAAGGCACAAACGCTTATGCTTGGGTGTGCAAAATAGTGCGAAATACTGCGCTAAACACATTAAAAGCAACGCAAAATCGCAAAACCGAAGACATAGACGAGTTTTTTTGTTTGTCCGATGACAACGATATGGAAGAAAAAACGACGACTCAACTCCTTGTGGAAAAACTGATGAATTCGCTTTCGTCGCCCATTGTAAAGGAAATGATATATATGAAATATTTTCTCGATATGACGGTGCGTGAAATTGCAAAAGAAGTAGGTAAGTCTAAATCTTTCGTCGCTAAAGAAATCGCAAAAGCGGAAGAATTTATGAAAAACATGCTTTAATCGTGGACAAATAAGATTTTTAAATTGTTTTAAAAGTAAGAGGTGCTTTATGAAGCAAAAAAATAAAAAAGATATGCGGCTCGAGTCGCTGTTTTCGGAATATGCGCAAGACGAAAAAATGCCTTCCGCAAGCGTGACGCAAGCAGCCAAAGAATATATGAATAAACAGCGTGCGACCGAAGAAGTCACTGTTCCGGTTGAGGCAACTGCCGGTGGCGGCTCGTCGCCAAGAAAAACGTTCGGCAACAAAAAACCGTTTTATATCGCGGCGTTTGTTTTGGTTGTTCTTATAATAGCGTTGGCGTGCTATTTTGCAACTCAAAAATCGTCCGGAACGGACCTTCTTATGGGACTGTCTTCGGTTTCGTCGGGGCAACTCTCCGAAACGTCCATAGAATATACGGATAAAGATTTTTTGCCGTTTGTAAATTCTTCTGCCGTAACTGAATATAAAGAGTATGCGTTGACGGGCGTTGTCGATAATTATGGCGAAGGCGATATGGTCGCTTATTACGTTTCGTTTAATACAAGCGAAAATATCTCCGTTTCGGTGTATGTGGAAGTAGGGGGAATTTATTTAACCGACCTTACCGCTTACAAAAAAATAAAAACCGAAAAAAATATAAACGGAATTACATTTTATTTCAAGAACGAACAAGATTATTCTTCGTGCTATTTCAATTATAATAATTACGGCTACAACGTTGCAATAGATACTAAAGATAAAAGCGCGGCAAGTGGAATTTTGTCGTATATATCGAATAGTTTTAAAAGGTAAATTAATTTTTTTTATAAATCAGCCCGACTGTTTAATTTAAACAGTCGGGCTATATTTTACAATATTTGACAACGAAATAACGAGCACTTAAATTTTTTTTATTGTAGTCTCAAAAAGGGCAATAAAC
>CAKQKQ010000130.1 GCA_934249265.1 uncultured Clostridia bacterium
TCTTCTTTTGCCTCGACAAATTGCTTTGTTTCGGGTTTTGAATTGTCTGCGTTTTCCATATCTCTGTAAAGAGATTCGTACGTAATGCCCGTTTGTTTTGCAAGTACGCGAAGTCGCTCTTCTCTTTCCGCTTCGCTGTCGCAGTCTTTGATTACTTTAAGCGAATCGTTTATGTATTGCCTTTTGCCGTCAGCGGTTTTTACATCGTATTTTTTGCCTATCAAATACAATTTATAATCGGTGAGCGGAAGAGCGTTGTCGAGCAATTTTTTAAATTCGTCTGCGCCGAGTTTTCTTATAACGTCGTCGGGGTCGTACCCGTCGGGCAAACACACAACTTTTACGTTGAGCCCCTCGCCTTTGAGTATTTCAAGTCCCCTAATCATTCCTTTTTGACCAGCGGCGTCGCCGTCGTAACAAATGATTACGTTGTTGCTGTACCTTTTTAAAAGTTTGGTTTGGTCTATCGTGAGCGCAGTACCCATACTTGCAACGACGCACTTAAAACCCGCGTTGTACACGCTGACCGCGTCCATATGCCCTTCGACAACGATTACGTAAGGTATACCCTCGCCGTTTTTCTCTCGCTTTAAGTTGTTTATATTGAAAAGCGTTCTGCTCTTAATGAAAACCGATGTTTCGCGAGTGTTTTTATATTTACCGACGCCCGCGGTTTTTTCGAGTATTCTTCCCGAAAAAGCAACCACGTCGCCGAAATTGTTTATCATGGGAATAATAAGCCGCTCCGCTTGACAGTCGAAAAGCCGACCGTTCGCGCTTTTTGCAACCGCGCCACTATCAAGCATTTCCGCTTCGGTATAGCCTTTTTTTCTCAAATATGCGGGCAACGAATTGTAGTCGAGCGACGCACCCAGCCCGAAACGTATAATTACGCTTTTCGTGAGCCCCCTTTTCTCCATGTAGTTGAGATAAGGTTTTGCCTCGGGCAGTTTTAAATTATGTACGTAAAACAACGCCGTGTCTTTTAAAAGAGCCAACAGCCTTTCCTTTTTTGAAAGTTTTACCTTCAACTCTTTATCTTCTTTTTCTGAAACGGGCATTTCAATATTATATTTGTTACACAAAAAAGTGACCGCTTCCATAAAGTCGAGACTTTCGACCTCTTGTGCGAATTTTATTACGTCACCGCCCTTGCCGCAACCGAAACAATGATAAAATTGCGCGTCTTTATTTACGGCGAACGACGGCGTTCTTTCGCTGTGACCGGGGAGCGGACAACACGCCCAATACTGCCCGCCTTTAAGTTGCAAATGGGCATACTGACCTATGAAATCGACTATATCGATTTTACTTTTTAATTCTTCAATAAATTTTTCGTTTATCGACGGCATATATACCTCCTTTGCAAAAATTTTGCCAAATTTTGTACTTTTTTGTCATTTTTACGCAATACGTATGCGGTAAATGCGACAATTTTTATCTTAACATGAAATTTTTCGGGATAAAAATATCCTCGAAAACATACGTGCAATATCTGTCCGTCATGCTTGAAATATAGTCGCAAACAACCCTATCTATTCCGTCTTCTTCAAGCAAATTTTTGTATACGTCGGGCAACTTATCCGTATGATTTTTATAATAATTGTAAAGTGCCTCTATCAATAAAAACGCCCTTTCTTCTTGTTCGTTTTCGTGTTCATTGCGGTATACTTTTTCGTTCATAAACGCTTTTAAATTGAGCGTTTGTTCCCAATATTCGTCTTCCATCGCGACTTGCGGCTTGTTGAAACTGTTGCGCACGATAGACGAAATCATATTGTCTATTCTGTGCGAGAGCGTGTCGCCGAGCACCTTTGTTATTTCCTCGGGTAAGTCGTTTTCACTCAAAATACCCGCCCTTATAGCGTCATCGATATCGTGATTTAAGTATGCGATTTTGTCGGCAATTCTAACAACTTGTCCTTCGAGCGTCTGCGGCATACACGACGTTTTGTGGTTTAAAATGCCGTCCCTAACTTCATATGTGAGGTTGAGTTTTTCGATTTTATCAACCACGCGCAACGACTGCTCGTTATGTTTAAAACCGTTTGGTGTAAGTTTGTCCAAGCACCTCTCCCCCGCATGACCGAACGGCGTATGCCCCAAATCGTGCCCGAGCGCAATAGCCTCGGTTAAATCTTCGTTTAAATTGAGTTCGCGCGCGATGCTTCTGCCTATTTGAGCGACGTTTAAAGTGTGCGTAAGTCGCGTGATATAGTGATCGCCCTCGGGAGAAATGAAAACTTGAGTCTTGTTTTTAAGCCGACGGAAAGCCTTTGAATAAATAATTCTGTCTCTGTCGCGCTGAAAATCCGTGCGCATAGAACACGGCTCTTCCTCTTTCATTCTGCCTTTGGTGTCGATAGATTTTTTTGCGTAAACCGAAAAAAATAAATTTTCCTTATCGTAAGTGGTTTGTTTCATAAGATACACCCCTTATTGTTTTGCTTTTATTGTTGAAAGCAACCGCAAAATGCTTACATTTATATATACACGATTAAACCGCGTTTTTCCTTTATTTTTTAAAATTTTTGACAATTTTTTTCAATATTTATTCGATTATTCCCTTTTTTCGCCGTTTTAGCCGAGAAATTTTAAAATTAAAAATAAAAAACCGTTAGTTTTGATTTATTTAAAAGGCATTCGACCAAGCAAAATAACGGTTTTATTTAGCCGCCCGAGTAACTTGATTTATTTTCAAATTCGGTTGCGCCGAGCAAATTTTTGATTTTGCTATATCGAGTAATTTATTTTTTTAATACGCCAAGCAAATTTTTTGATTTAGCCGCCCCGAGTAAATTGCTTCATTTTCAAAATCGGTTGCAC
>CAKQKQ010000131.1 GCA_934249265.1 uncultured Clostridia bacterium
GCCGCAATAATATGCAGAAAACGATAAAAACGTGCCGTAT
The DNA here is from genome assembly GCA_934249265.1 of uncultured Clostridia bacterium. GTDB lineage: Bacteria > Bacillota > Clostridia > Christensenellales > Borkfalkiaceae > CAKQKQ01. Next base: position 41 of record CAKQKQ010000131.1, read on the forward strand.
TTGCGGTTTGTTCTACCAAGGTTTGAAATACGTACATATCTTCAAATGTATATTCAAACATATTTATTTTAACACAATATAATATTTTTGTCCATTTTTTTACAGTCTTGTAAGCAAATCGACGCTATTTATTTGACTTTTTTATGCAAGTATTTTATACTTGTTTGCGTACATATTAGGAGAATTGTAAATGATTAGAAACGACATAAGAAACATTGCGATTATTGCGCACGTCGACCACGGCAAAACCACGCTCGTCGACAAACTTTTAAAACAAAACGGTATTTTTAGGGCGAACGAAGTCGTTGCCGACTGCGTAATGGACAGCAACGATATCGAAAGAGAAAGAGGCATTACCATTCTCGCCAAAAACACAGCCATTTACTATAAAGGCACAAAGATAAACATTATCGATACCCCCGGTCACGCGGATTTCGGCGGCGAAGTCGAGCGTATTTTGTCTATGGTTGACGGCGTAGTGCTTATCGTCGACGCGGTTGAAGGCTGTATGCCCCAGACGAGATACGTGCTTAAAAAGGCGTTAAACTTAAATAAAAAACCGATCGTGGTAATAAATAAAATCGACAAAGGCGGCGATATCGAAAACACTCTCGACCAAGTAATCGAACTTATGATAGACCTTGGCGCAAACGACGACCAACTCGATTTCAAAACCATTTACGCAAGCAGCAAACAAGGCTGGGCAACCAACGATTTAAATAAAAAGACGGACAACATGAACGACTTGTGCGACGTTATCCTCTCTGAAATTCCCGCACCCGAAGGCGACACCGAAGCGGGACTTCAAACGGTAATGTGCAATATCGATTACGACGAATACGTCGGCAGAATCGGTATCGGCAAAATTACGAGAGGAACTATTAAAGACGGTCAACCCGTAGTCGTTTGCCACCCCGACGGCACTACCTCAAACGGCAGAATCGCAAGACTTTATCAATTTGAAGGACTTAAAAGAATAGAAGTCGAAAGCGCGACCGTCGGCGATATAGTCGCAATTAACGGCATAGACAACATCAACATCGGCGAAACCATTTGTTCGCCCGATTGCATCGAGCCGCTTCCCTTCGTTGCCATCGACGAACCCACTCTTTCGATGATGTTTATGGTAAACAACTCTCCTTTTGCGGGTAAAGAAGGTAAATTTTTTACTTCTCGTCATTTAAGAGCAAGACTCTTTAAGGAAATAGAAACAAACGTCAGCATGAAAGTCGAAGAAACCGAAAGCGCAGATACTTTTAAGGTTTTCGGCAGAGGCGAACTTCACTTGTCTATTTTAATTGAAGAAATGAGACGTCAAGGTTACGAATTCCAAGTTTCTCGTCCTAAAGTTATTTATAAAGAAGTAAACGGCAAATGCTACGAACCTATGGAAGATTTGGTCGTCGAAGTGCCCGACGAATACGTGGGCGCGGTAATGAATAAGTTGGGGCAAAGAAAAGGCGAACTTATCGAAATGAAAACCAACGACTCCGGCGAAACCAAACTCGAATTTAAAATTCCGTCGAGATGTCTTATCGGCTACCGCAGCGAAATGCTTACCGATACTAAAGGTTTCGGCGTGATGAACTCGGTATTTTCGGGTTATGAAGAATATAAAGGCGATATCCCTGAAAGAAACAGAGGCAGCGTAGTTTGTTTCGAGCCGGGCGTAACTACTCAATACGGTTTGTTTAACGCCCAAGAAAGATCTACTCTGTTTGTCGGCCCCGGCGTAAAGGTTTATGAAGGTATGATAGTCGGCGAAAACTCGAGAGAAGAAGACCTCGTCGTAAACGTTTGTAAAACAAAACACCTTACAAACAGCCGTGCAAGCGGTAGCGACGACGCTTTAAAACTCGTCACTCCCACGACGCTCAGTCTCGAACAATGCCTTGAATTTATCGCCGACGACGAACTTGTCGAGATTACGCCTCAGTCTATAAGACTCCGTAAAAAAATTCTTTCAAAAGAATTGAGAATGAAAGAATGGGCGAAAAACAGAAAATAATTTTTTTCAATATAAAAAGCGGGAAATTACCCCCGCTTTTTTCTTTCATAAAAACTTTCAAAATTTAAGTATTTATATAAAATTTTAGCGCAACCTTGCGGTTGCGCTTTTCGTTTGCAAAATTCAATTTGCTTTGTTTTCTATTTTTACAATTCATATTCTTCGGTAGAAGAAATCGCCTCTTCTATCAAAGCCTCTACGTCGAGATTTTTTTCTTCTTTAAGTATTCTTTCCATTCTGGGTTTTATCGCGGGATATTTAGGCAAAAATACCGTACAGCAATCTTCATACGGAAGAATCGAAGTCTCGTACGTGCCTATGTTTTTGGCTATATTTATAATGTCGTTTTTATCGAGCGCGATTACGGGTCTTAAAACGGGCATTTTTACCACCGAATTCGACGAAGTCATGCTCTCGATCGTTTGCGATGCCACTTGACCTAAATTTTCGCCCGTGATTATCGCTTGACATTTGCGCCTTATTGCGATTCTTTCGGCAATTCTCATCATAAAACGCCTCATCATGGTAATCATAAGGTCTTCGGGGCATTTTTCGTGTATCGCCTCTTGAATATGCGTAAATTTCACAACCGTAAGGTGTAATCCGCAAGTATATTCGCTGATAAGTTTACCAAGGTCGATTACCTTTTGTTTAGCCGCCTCGCCCGTGTAAGGATAACTATGATAATGAATTGCGTCGATTTTCATACCTCTTTTCGCAATCATATAGCC
>CAKQKQ010000132.1 GCA_934249265.1 uncultured Clostridia bacterium
TCCACCTTTATTGCCCGTGTTTATTCCATTTCACGGACCTCTTTATGCGATTTAAGCAACCGCTTGCTTACGGTCGGTAAGTAGTTTCGCTAATTGCGGTTGTTGCCTCATTCTCAGCACCGAGACTCTCTGTAAACACCTTTCAAAAAGTTACTTGTCTTACGTCATTCCGTTTAAGTTGATTTAATTATATCACTACGTTTTTTATTTTGTCAATAACTTTTATAATTATTTTTTAGTAATTTTTGCAACGAAAAATCCCTCGTACAATTCGTTTGGTTTCACGCATAACGTGCCTTTTATACTCGTTGGCAACGTCGGCACTCCTTTAAACACGTTTTCGTCTATTTCTTCTATAAAACAATTGCCGCTTTTAATCGCCTCTAAAACAACATCTTCGTTTTCTTGTTTTAATACGGAACATGTAGAATACGTCATACTATGCCCTTTTTTCAATAAATTTATTGCCTTTTTGAGCATTGCTTTTTGAAGAGACACCGTCTTTTTTAAGTTTTTATCGTTAAATTCGCCTTTATAAGACGGGTCTAACGACACAGTTCCGCTGCCGCTGCACGGTGCGTCCAAAAGTATTTGGTCAAACGATAAAAAATCACTTAAAGTTCTTGAATCGGCGTTCATTACGTATGCTTTTGCGCCTTGCATTGTAAGGTTGTATTTAAGTTTTTCCGCCCTCGCTTTATTAAATTCGCAAGCCGTTATGTGCGCGGTATTGTTTGTAAGCATGGCAAGTTGCGTCGTTTTCCCTCCGGGAGCGGCTGCCATATCGAGTATATCGGCGTTGTTTTTAGGCGATAAGACTATGCAAGGTATCATCGACGACAAATTTTGAAGGTAAATTTCACCGTTTTTAAATATATCGAGATTATATATTGCGGTTTCGTCGGCATTTTCTAAAATCAAAGCGTAATCTGCCCAAGGCACGGATAAAAACTCTATTTTATTGTCGCTTAATTGTTGTTTTACGGCGTTTATATCGATTTTTAAGGTGTTTACGCGAAGAGTCGTTTTTCTGGTTGATAAATAGCCGTTTACAATTTCGTTTGTTAAATTTTCGCCGTAATTTTCTATAAGCAAATTATATAAATAAGCGTATTTTTCTTTAAATTCCATATATGCCCTCGGTAAACCTTATTAAATAAAAATTATATTTGAATGGCGACTTTTTTATTATTATAACATAAAACGGTACGTTTTTACAATGATTTATAATTGTTTTTCAATTTAACGTTTTTCAATTGCTTTTTAATTTAGAGTTTGTTATAATTTGCTCGGAGAATAATTTATGAGCAAATCGCTGAAAAATAGTTTACTTTTATTTTTAGTGGCAATTGTATGGGGCTTTGCTTTTGTGGCTCAAAGCGACGGAATGAATTACGTAAAACCGCTCACCTTTTTATCCGTAAGGTCGTTTTTGGGGAGTATTGCGCTTATTCCCGTGATTATTTTTAGATCGAAAAAACCGCGAGATACGCAAGTCGATATGAGTTGGAAAAACAAAAACTTGATTATAGGCGGCATTTTGTGTTGCATTGCTCTCGGTGCGGCAACGACTTTTCAACAGTACGGTATACTCTATTATAAAAACCACTCGATAAATGAAGGCAAAGCGGGATTTTTAACCGTTTTATATATAATAATAGTTCCTTTTTTGAGCATTTTATTGGGCAAGAAACTCAATTTACCCGTAATTATAGGCTGTGTTTTATCTATCGTAGGCTTGTATTTTTTGTGTGTCGTAGGCAACGAAACACCATTTAACGCGGGCGATATTTTGGCTATCGCGGGTGCGGTTGCATATGCTTTTCACATAATGATTATCGACTATTTCGCGCCAAAAGTTGACGGAGTGAAAATGTCGTTTATGCAATTTTTAGGCGTGGGTTTATTGTTGTGTTTGCCGGCAATTTTTATAGAAAAACCGCAAATTCAATTGCTTTTTAACGCTTGGTTGCCCCTTTTATATGCGGGTTTTATCTCGTGCGGCGTCGGCTATACTCTTCAAATTATCGCTCAAAACGGAGTAAATCCCACGATCGCTTCTATGATAATGGGTTTTGAATCGGTGTTTGCGGTAATAGGCATCGCCATTTTTAATCCGAGTCACCACATGACGGCAAGCGAAATTATCGGTTGCGTAATCGTGTTTATTTCGATAATCATTGCGCAAATACCCGTTGACGCGTTTAAAAACGCATTTAACAAAATATTTAAGAGAAACAAAGATAAAAATTAAATTAAAATTTTAAAACCGCATTGTATGAACACCACCAGACAAAGCAAAAAACTTTTGGGTTTAAATCATAAAATGCGGCTTTTTATATGTAATTTTATTGTGTTAAAAATTAAAATTAATACAATTTGCTTACTATGAAATTAATAAAACGTTGAGGCAAAAACTTTGCCAAAACGCATATACATTTATATCCGAATCCGACGCTGCAAACAGGCGGAGGATTTTTCGTTTTTGCGACTTTTAACATTACTTTGGCAACCGTATCGGGACTTTTGCCGTGAGTTTCGTCTTTCTCCATCTTTTTTACGCTGTTTGTGATTTTTTTGCCGTAAATATCGTTTTCGACTTCGGTTTTAATTCTGCTCTGCGTAAAGCCCGTTTTAGTG
>CAKQKQ010000133.1 GCA_934249265.1 uncultured Clostridia bacterium
TCTACGGGCAATTGCCAAGTCGCTATTTCAACTACGGGATATGCCGGACCGAATATCGGCGACGAAGACAACGCGGGGCTTTGTTTTATAGGCGTCGGCACGGAAAAGGGCATAAACGTCTATAAATTTAAGTTTGACGGCAGTCGAAACGAAATAATAAACGAAGCGACTTCTTACGCGTTGTTTTTAGCGTTTAAAGAAATTAAAAATTATTAAATTTAGCGATTATAAAATATTTGGATAGTTCTTCGATTTTGTAAAATGCTATTTGAATATTTATAATAAATTAAGTCGAAAATTTTATTAAGGACTTTATCCCGACGGTATCGGGCAATTATATAATCAAACTCAAAAAATTAAGAGGAAATCATTATGAACGAAAAACAAAAGGCATTAGAGCAAGTGCTCGGACAAATCGAAAAACAATACGGCAAAGGGGCGATAATGAAACTCGGCGAAGAGGCGAAAAACGTCGGCATAGACGTAATTCCCACGGGTTGTCTCGCACTTGACGTCGCGCTCGGTATAGGCGGTTTTCCGAGAGGAAGAATTATCGAAGTGTACGGTCCTGAATCTTCGGGTAAAACTACCGTTGCGCTTCACGCCATTGCAGAGGCGCAAAAAGCGGGCGGTATTGCGGCGTTTATCGACGCAGAACACGCTTTAGACCCCGTTTATGCGGCAAACCTCGGCGTTGATCTTGACAATTTGTACGTTTCTCAACCCGACACGGGCGAACAAGCACTCGATATTACCGACAGTTTGGTAAGAAGCGGTGCGGTTGACCTTATCGTTATCGACTCGGTTGCTGCGCTTACGCCCAAGGCTGAAATCGAAGGAGATATGGGCGATTCTCACGTCGGTCTTCAAGCAAGATTAATGTCGCAAGCACTCAGAAAACTCACGGGCGTAACCAACAAGAGCAAGACTTGCGTAATTTTTATCAACCAACTTCGTGAAAAAGTCGGCGTAATGTTCGGTAATCCCGAAACGACCCCCGGCGGCAAGGCGTTGAAATTCTATTCCAGCGTTCGTCTCGACGTAAGAAAAGCCGACGCGCTTAAAGATGCTACGGCGGTTGTAGGTAACAGAACTAAAATCAAAGTCGTTAAAAACAAACTTGCGCCCCCGTTTAAAACTGCCGAATTCGACCTTATTTACGGCAAAGGCGTTTCGCAAGAGGGCTGTATTTTGGACCTTGGCGTAGATTACGGCATTATTTCAAAGAGCGGAAGTTATTTCTCGTATAACGGAGAAAAATTTGCTCAAGGCAGAGAAAAGGCGAAAGATTATCTTTGCGCAAATCCCGAACTTAAAAAGGAATTGTACGATTTGATTATCGCAAAAGCCTTTAACAAAGCCGACGACGAAGAGACCGCAAAATCCGACGAAGAATAATTTTATAATCTAAATTGAATATTAAAAACCGTTTGCTCGTTAAATACATATAAAATTTATTTTTGTATGCCTTTTAGCGGCGGGCGGTTTTTTTATTTTTTGTCAAAAAAAACTTTAAAAATTTTTGTTTTCACTATTTTTTCATAAATAATCGAATATATATTGACATTTTTATATATTTAATATACAATATATAGGTATTATAAATTTTAATATAGAAGAAGTATAGCATAATTATTAATTTTATATAAATATGCGCGTCACAACCGCAATTTACGCTGTGCGTTTTGCTTGAGGCGGGGCATAGACGTTTATAATAAATTGCCTAAAATTTTAATTGCAAATTTTGCGCAGTAAAGTTGCGATGGAAATTGCAATATTATTGGCAGTCGATTTTATAAACAAATCGCTAAACTTCTTATATTAAATATAAATACAAATTTAACAATAGGGAGGCAATATATGCAAAATTTAAACTCCCTGCTTTTAATCTCAAAACTTGCACTCGGTATTATATCGACTGTACTTGCTGTTGTGCTTTTGGTTGCGATCGTCATGCTTGTCATGATTTACGTCAACAAAAAATCAAGAGAAAAGCAAGTAGGCACTTTTAAAGATCAACTCAACGAAATGAAGAAAAACGCCGAAGCGGAATGCAAGGCTATGAAAAAAGAAGCGATTTGGGAGGCTAAAGAGCAGGACTTAAAAAGACGCAAAGAGTTTGAAAACGAAACTCGCGAACAAAAGGCAGAACTCGCTAAATACGAGCAAAGATTAGTACAAAAGGACGATATCCTCAACAAAAAGGACGCAAACCTTTTAAAGAAGAACGAAGAAGTAGAGCAACAAAAGAAAGAACTTGAAAAAAAGAGCAACGAACTCGCTTTAATGCAAGAGAAACTCGATAAGCAAAACGAACTTATGATTCAAGAACTTGAAAAAATTGCTCAACTCACTAAAGAAGAAGCCAAAAAGTTGATTATCGAAGCGGAACAAGAAGACGCAAGAAAAGACGCTGCCGTTTTGGTAAGAAACATTGAAAACGACGCTAAAGAGCAAGCCGAAAGAAAGGCAAAGGACATTATCAGCC
>CAKQKQ010000134.1 GCA_934249265.1 uncultured Clostridia bacterium
GTATGCGAGTATAAGAGAAATATCAAATATTTTCACCCGGCGATAGCATGTCTTTTAAACGTCGCGCCAGACCATATGGACTGTTATGAGTCGGTCGATGACTTATTAAACGAGTATTTTAATTTCCTCGATAGAGGGGAATTGCGGGTTTATAACGGCGACGACAATTATTTAAAAAACTATAAAAATGACAACGTTGTCACTTTCGGTTTAAACGAAAACAATTCGATAAGGGCGGTCGATTTAAAATTAAACGGCGGCAAATATTCGTTTAAAGTTGTTGAAAACGGCGAAGTCGTAGGAGAGATTAATTTAAAGGTTTACGGACTTCATAGCGTATATAACGCCCTCGCCGCATTTACCGTCAGTCGCTGTTGCGGGGTGAAACCGCAAGATATTATTGCGGCGTTAAACGACTATAAAGGTGTGGTACGTCGGTTTGAAAATATAGGAAAATTAAACGGCGCGGAAGTAATTGCCGACTACGCTCATCACCCCGACGAAATTGAAGAAAGTATAAAAACGGCGGCTTATATATGTGATAAAAAGTTGCATATTATATTTCAGCCGCACACTTATTCTCGTACGAAATTTTTATTTAACGATTTCATAAAAGTTTTTAAAAATGTAGATAATATCGCTATTTTTAAAACGTTTTCCGCAAGAGAAAAACCCGATGACGGTTACGACGGAAAGTGTTTAAGCGAGCGTTTGCCGCAGTCGAAATATTTTGAAGATATCGACAAACTTTTGTTTTATGAAGAAAAGCAATTGTCGCGCGGAGACGTTTTGTTGGTGCTTGGTGCTGGCGATATTTATAATTTAATCAAAGACAAACTCGATAAAAAATCGACCCAGATAATCGACTGACAATAAATTAAAGTCATATAAAAAAACATATAAAAAGGACTTCCCGAAGGAAGTCCTTAATTTTTAGTATTATCGCTTATATTAATACATTCCGTTCATGCCCGCGGCGGGATTTGCCTTTTCGGGTTCGGGAATATCGGTGACAATGCTTTCGGTTGTCAAAAGCGTAGATGCGATAGATGCAGCGTTTTGAAGTGCCGAACGAGTTACTTTAGCGGGGTCGATAATACCCGAAGCAATCATATCGGTGTAAACGTTGTTTAAAGCGTCGAAACCGTAATTTGCTTTTCTGCTCTTTAAAATATTGTTTACGATGACAGAGCCGTCGAGACCCGCGTTTTTAGCGATTTGTCTGATAGGTTCTTCAACTGTGCGAAGTATAATTTCTGCGCCCGTCTTTTCATCGCCAGACAAAGTAGCGATGAGTTTTTTAAGAGCGGGAACAGTGGAGAGAAGAGCCGTGCCGCCGCCGGGAACGATACCTTCTTCGACTGCCGCGCGCGTTGCCGCAAGAGCGTCTTCTATACGGAGTTTCTTTTCTTTCATTTCTACTTCGGTTGCCGCGCCTACGTTGATTACCGCTACGCCGCCTGCAAGTTTTGCAAGTCTTTCTTGCAATTTCTCTCTGTCGTAATCGGAAGTAGTTTCGACAATTTGCGATTTAATCGATTGAATTCTTGCTTTAATTTGTTCGGGATCGCCCGCACCGTCAACGATCGTCGTGTTGTCTTTGTCTACCTTTACTTGAAGTGCTTTACCGAGCATATCGGGCGTTACGTCTTTAAATTCATAACCGAGGTCCGACGAAACGACCGTGCCGCCGGTAAGAATAGCGATATCTTCGAGCATTGCTTTTCTTCTGTCGCCAAATCCGGGGGCTTTAACCGCAACGCAGTTGAATATGCCTTTAAGTTTGTTAACGACAAGTGAAGCAAGAGCCTCGCCCTCTACGTCTTCGGCAATAATCAAAAGGCGTTGACCCGCATTTGCGATAGGTTCGATAATGGGCAAAATCTCTTGAATCGACGAGATTTTTTTATCTGTAATAAGGATAAGGGGGTTGTCGAGTACGGCTTCCATTTTGTCGGTGTTGGTTACCATGTAAGCGGAAGCGTAACCTCTGTCAAAACTCATACCTTCAACGGTAGTGAGTTCGGTTTTCATCGTTTTGCTTTCTTGAATGGAAATTACGCCGTCTTTACCCACTTTTTCCATTGCGTCTGAAACAAGCGTGCCGACTGCTTCGTCGCCCGCTGAAATAGAAGCGACTTGCGCAATTGCCGTTTTTGTCTCGATGGGTTTTGAAATATTTTTGATTTGATCGACGGCAACGTTAACCGCTTTTGCGATACCTTTTTTCAAAATAACGGGATTTGCGCCCGCAGCGAGGTTTTTAAGTCCTTCTCTTATAATTGCTTGAGCCAAAACCACGGCAGTAGTAGTGCCGTCGCCCGCAACGTCGTTTGTTTTTGTGGAAACTTCTTTAACGAGTTGCGCACCCATATTTTCAAACGGGTCTTCGAGTTCGATTTCCTTTGCAATGGTTACGCCGTAGTTGGTGATGAGGGGAGTGCCGTACTTTTTATCGAGTACAACGTTTCTTCCTTT
>CAKQKQ010000135.1 GCA_934249265.1 uncultured Clostridia bacterium
GAAATAACGAGCACTTAAATTTGTTTTATTGTAGTCTCAAAAAGGGCAATAAACAGTGCAAATATTTATCAGAAATTTTGTATAAATTTGCAAATATTTTCGTTTGTACACAAAAAAATACTAAAAACACGACAATTTATATATAAAAATGCATTTTTTTAATTTAAGTATTGACACAAGGGTTTTACGGTGGTATAATGGTGTTCATTCGGTGATAGATTTGCAAAAACAGCCGTTATTGACGGCGTAAGCAAATTAAATTTGCAAAAACAGCCGTTATTGACAGCGTAAGCAAATTAATTTTAAGGAAACACAAAAAGCATTTATAAATTAAATTAGCGAAATATTGCCGCGACGGCAATTTCGGAATAAAAATTTTTGCGCGTAAATTTTGCGTTGCAAACACAAAGGAGAAGAAATGGAAACTATCAACTCAATCGTTAAGCCCGTTGAAGGGCTTAAAAAGCGATTGTTTTCCAAGAAGATGTTGTTTATCGCAATCGTACTTACGATTCAATTTGTTTTGGCGTTAATCAACACTTTCGGCAACAGAATCGACTTAAACGCTTTGATTAAGCAATTTGAAGAAAATATGGGCACAGACCTTTCGGGTTTTAAAAGTGCCGCTAACGTAATCAACACAATCATATTTGTTGTTGCGATAATTAGTTGTTTACCTTCAATTGTGATTGCGCTTGCGTTTTGGTTTGTGTATTTGGGAGCATCAAACGATACTCGCAGAAAATTGGTTGCAATCGGACTTATGCTTTTCAGAATTTACGCGCTTGCGTTTATCATACTTTACGCATTGTATATTTTGATCGCTTTTGTCGCTATGCTTGTAGTTATGTTTTCGTTTATTAAAGACGGCTCGGTTGTTGCCGGCATAATCGGAGGGCTTGTCGGTTTTCTTGTGGCAGTCGGCACGACCCTTTTGTTTCTTGCGTTCTACACTAAGTTGTATTCGTTGTGCGTAGGTATCAAATTAACTTTCCAAACGGGCAAAAACTGCGTTTGCGTATACAAATACCTTATTTTCGCATTTGTAGCGATGATTGTTTTGACTGTATTTTCGATGTTTTCAAATGGTTTAATCGGCATTTTAACAGGAGTACTTCAAATTATAACCAACATATTCTTCATTAAAATGCTTAACGGATATAAAAATGAAGTCGGTTCGGCAGATCCTAATGAAGTTAAAGATTTCCTTAAAGAATATCGCAAAAACCCCATGGGATACAAAATGGAAGCAGACCCCGATTACGTTCCCGAATTTTCTGTTGACGTAAAGGATTTCAAAAACTAATTTAAAAACAATTTTAATTAGTCTTGTCTTTGTTTTAAGGCAAGACTAATTTTTTATATTTAATGGGGTGGAGTGGTTAAACCAAGAATAATTAAGCATAGCAATTTTACTTCTTAAAACGAGGTTGTTAAACGCGGCTATTTTGATAAAATTTTTGTACCGATGCACGCCATTCATTGTAAAGTTAAAGCCGAGTGGAAGTTGAGACTTTGGTTGGCTCAATTCCGCTCGGCTTAATTATATCGTTTGTTATTGGGTAATTATAAAATTATTCTTGAGTGATTTGTATAGTAGAATTTGCAAAACCCATTTTGATTTTAAATGAGAATTTAGCGTCTCCTTCGCCCGCGTCTACAAACAATTTTGAGTTTGCAAAACCGTTTTTTAACATTGCGGTCAATTCAAAAGCCGATGCGGGGAGTTCAACGGTTTCGCTACCTCCGTTTTTAAGAGAGCAAACCTCTTTATTGTTTACTATCACGATGATAGGAATTGCGCAACCGGCAAACGCCTTTTCACGAGTAAAAGTAACTTTACGCATTTTGCCGTCGTCCGTGCCTAAAATCGGGTTTAAAAATTCGTTCTTTTCTTTCAATTCTTTCGCTTGTTCTTCCGCTTCGACCGCTTCTTTTTTCATATCGAATCCCGCTTTTACGCCCAAAGCAAGTTCAATAATTACAATTGCGTGTACAATTACGTCGATGATGATGGTGAAGTCTTTGCTTGCAAATGCAGACGGAACGTCTATCAACAAAACGAGAGTATCGACTGAAAACAACACTAAAGCAACGATCATCCAGCCCACTTTTTTCTTGGAGAAAATCCAACTTAAAAGGTAAGGTACAAGCGAAGCAATCGCTAAAACGGCAAATATAAATTTAAACACGTCTGTATTCATTGCGGCATCTACGTATGCGCCGATTACAATTAAATCTAAAGCAATACGCGAAGAAAAATAGAAATAATAATTTGCAAAAACAGCAAATACGTTGACTAATGAAAACACAAGCACGATAAGCAAGGACGTTCTTGCGTTTTTGTACTTGGGGCTGCTGGGCAATAAACTTGAATCCATAG
>CAKQKQ010000136.1 GCA_934249265.1 uncultured Clostridia bacterium
CAAGTTTGAGTATCAAGGCGTTTTCGAGGATATTTTATCGAGATTCGGCGAAATGCCGTTGCCGCCTTATATTCACGAAAAACTCAACGACCCCGACAGATATCAAACGGTTTACTGCAAGCAAGAAGGCAGTGCGGCTGCGCCCACGGCGGGGCTTCATTTCACGCAAGAATTGATACAAAAACTTAAAGATAAAGGCGTAGAATTTGCCGAAGTCAGGTTAAACGTAGGTCTCGGCACTTTCCGTCCCGTAAAGGTGGAAAACATCGAAGACCACAAAATGCACACCGAAGAATACGAAATCGACGAAATTGCCGCCGAAAAAATCAACAAGGCTAAAAAAGAAGGCAGACGAGTAATTGCGGTTGGCACTACAAGCGTGCGTACTCTCGAGACGGTGGCGGACGAAAACGGCTACGTAAAAGCGCAAAAGGGCGACACGAGTATATTTTTATACCCGCCTTACAAGTTTAAATGCGTCGATTCGTTAATCACAAACTTCCATTTACCCGGTTCAACGCTGATTATGCTTGTATCGTGCATGGCAACGCGTGAAAAAATACTTTCAATTTACAAGACTGCGGTTGAAGAGGGGTATAGGTTCTTTTCATTCGGCGACGCTATGCTTATCTTATAACCGTCGAAATACTGCGTTACTGTCTGCACAGCGGACTTCGATGACCGAAAAGGTCTATCTCACCCCGCAGTTTGCCGAGCCTTGTCTTTCTCGGTTCTAAGCCAAGCATTATGTAGTATAAAAAACGTTATACTGTGTTGCGCTGCGGCAACTCTCAGTCGTTTACGCAAAAAGTAAAGTCCCTCGGGTTTTCCTCGCGCGCCTTGTCTAACTCGTTTCTAAAACCATAGATAGTTTAAAATACTGCGTTACTGTCTGCGCTGCGGACTTCGATGACCGAAAAGGTTCATTTCACAAAAAAATAACATTCAACAATATCAAACATTACAAAAAACAAGAGTAAAAATATGGAAAAATTTTCTTACGAAGTAATAAAACAAGACGCTAAAAGCGGCGCGAGGGCGGGTATACTTCACACTCCGCACGGAGATATCGAAACCCCCATTTACATGCCCGTAGGCACGCAAGCCACGGTTAAAGGCGTGTACCCCAGAGACTTAAAAGAGGCGGGCGCGCAAATCATTTTAGCCAATACTTACCACCTTTTTATGCGCCCCGGTGACGAAATAGTGAAAAATGCGGGCGGTTTGCACAAGTTTATGAATTGGGACAAGCCTATCTTGACCGATAGCGGCGGTTTCCAAGTCTTTTCGCTTGCAAAACTCAACAATATCACCGACGAAGGCGTAATTTTCAGTTCTAACGTAGACGGCAGTAAGCATTTTATCACGCCGGAAAGGGCAATTGACATCGAAAACAACCTCGGCGCGGATATCATTATGGCTTTCGACCAATGCAGCGAATACGGAGCAGACCACAAATCGTCCGAAAAGGCAATGAAACGCACGTTGAGTTGGCTCGATAGATGCTATAACCACCATAAAAACGAAAATCAAGCGTTATTCCCCATAATTCAAGGCAATTTATACAAAGATTTAAGGGAAATCAGCGCAAGAGAAACTTTGCCTTACGCAAAACACGGCATCGCGATAGGCGGTTTGTCCGTCGGCGAGCCGAAACCGCTCATGTACGAAATGTTGGACTTTTTATTGGATAAATATCCGACAAACGTTCCTCGTTATTTAATGGGCGTGGGCAGTCCCGACTGTCTTATCGAGGGCGTTTTGAGGGGCGTGGATATGTTCGACTGCGTGCTTGCGACGAGAATTGCAAGAAACGGCACGGCTATGACGTCAAGGGGCAAAATCGTCGTAAGAAACGGCAAATATAAAGACGATTACACGCCGCTCGACCCCGAGTGTAACTGTTATTGTTGCAGAAATTACACAAAAGCGTACCTTCGTCACACCATAAACGTGGGTGAAATGATAGGCGGCATGCTTTTAAGTTTGCACAACATAACTTTCCTTTTAAAATTGATGAAAGACGTGAGAAATGCCATACTTGGCGATTATTTGCAAGATTTTGTCAAAGAGTTTTATGAAAAATACGGAAAAGTTTAACTATTGTGCGGCAATTGCTTGCAAAACTTAATAAAATCATTTATTATATTTAGTGTAAAAATATTGGAGGAACAAATATGTTATATAATTTATGCGCCGCTAAAAACTACGCAAGTTTGATTATGCTCGGCTTTTTGGTTGTTTTGTTTATCGTTATGCTCGTTGTAAGCAACAGACAAAAGA
>CAKQKQ010000137.1 GCA_934249265.1 uncultured Clostridia bacterium
TTTATGCACCTTAAAAGGGTGCTTTTGCCCGAACCGGACGAGCCGATTATGGCTACCACTTCGCCTTTTCCAACCTCGAAATTTATGTTTTTAAGTACCGAGTTTTGCCCGAAAGTCTTGCTTAGATTGTTGATTTGTACTATCGTTTCCATATTACGCCTCGACCTCCTTGGTGTTAGCGGTGGTTTCGTTTAAAACGTAATTGCGTTTTCCCGCAAGTTTTTTCTCGATTAACTTTAAAATACGCGTTACGGTAAACGTCATTATAAAGTAGAGTACGCAAATTATCGAATAAACTTCAAACGTCAAGAAAGTTTCTTTGGCTGTGATTTTTGCATAGAAGAACAGTTCCGAAAAACTTATTACGTTAAGTACGGACGTGTCTTTAATGTTGATGACGAATTCGTTTGCCACGGCGGGGAGTATGTTTTTAATAACTTGAGGAATTATCACGTAAAACATAGTTTTAAAGTGTCCCATACCTATGGCGTGCGCGCCCTCAAATTGACCTTTGTCTATGCTCATAATTCCGCCGCGCACTATTTCGGCAATGTATGCGCCCGTGTTTATCGTGACGATGATAATTGCAAAGGTATTGATTACCGACGGGAGCATTACGTCAACCGACGAAATAGATGCAAACCCCCAATAAATTACCATCGACTGCACCATCATCGGCGTGCCTCTGAAAATCTCGATATAAGCCACGAGTAAAAAATTGATTACTTTTTGAATTGCTCGTTTTACTTTATTTTCGGAAAGGGGAATAGTCCTTATTACGCCCACCAAAAGTCCTATTACAAGACCGAGTATCGTGGACAAGAGAGATACGTATAAAGTGCTCCCCATTCCCTTTAAAAAGTCTACGCCGTGTTCTTTTAATATTTCTAAAACGTTGTTAAAAAATTCCATAATCACATACAAAATGCCATAGCGGTCGGTTCTTCTGCGACGTATCCGTCGATAGTGCCTTTTTCAAGCGCGATTTTCATCACGACAAAGTCCTCGAGGGTGTTTATTACTCTTAAAGACGAAGTTTGTTCTTGAAGTGCTTTAAGGTGGAAAGTCCCCGGTTGAGCGGCTATTTTAATGCCCGCTTTGTCGATTTCCGCAAGAGTTTTCGCGTTGGCGATAGAACAGTCTTCTCTCGTAACGATTACAAGGTTAGACCTATAATACGGGGTCGTAAAATCGATTACTTCTTTTCTGTCTTCCGTGGGCGACATACCTGCAATGATTAAATCGATTGTTTCCGACGTAACTGCGGGGATAAGACTATCCCATTCGTACATATAAATTTCGATTTTCATATTCAACGCTTCGGCAACCAAAGCCGCCACTTGCACGTCATAACCGTTTGCGAATTTTCCCGATACGTTTTTAATGGGAAGCGCGCCGTTCGCACTTGTTTTTTGCGTCCAATTGTAAGGTTCGTATCCGCACTCCATGCCTATTTTAAGCGTTCCGCCGTCGTTGTCGGAAAGGTCGTAATTTGGGGTATAGGTCGATTTATCGTCGCATACAAGCGCGCACATTTTACTCATAAGGTCGTTTTGCGCCGCAGAATCGAAAGTGTCGAGATAATCGTTGATTCTGCTTGTAAGGGCAGAGCCTTTTTTTACGCCTATCGCAATAGCCGTATCGTCGCCCGTTACGGTAAATCCCGTTTGGTTGTTTTTAAGGTCGATATAGCAAAGTTTCGCTTGTTTTTTTTCTTTTCCGCAAGCGGTGAAAGAAAGGCAGCCGATTAAAGAAACGATTACCAAGACAAAGCATAAAAGTTTTTTCATAATGTTTTCTCCTTAAACGATAATATTTTTTAGGGAGCAAGCAAGAGAAAACAAAGCGTGCAAATATGGCAAATCGGCAATAAAAAAATTCCGCCGATAAGCGGAATTACGCAAAAAAGCATGTAAGCATTAAAAAACAATGTAAAACATGATAGCGCTCCGCAAAATCTTGCGACAGTCTGCAACGTGTTTCGCTGCAACCCAACGCACAAAACCATCGGACGGTTTTGCCGTTTCGGCGACTTTTCCTTTCGCTGCCTTATCGTCCGTGATAAAGCGGGCAGTTACTGATAAAAATCGCGCCTCTACCTAAATTGTAAGTACATTGTACAAATATTGACGTTTTTTGTCAAACGTTTTTATGCAAAAACCGTCAAATTGTTTAAAAAATCTAAAAGCCGTAAAATTAGCCGCAATTAGTTCATTATTTTTC
>CAKQKQ010000138.1 GCA_934249265.1 uncultured Clostridia bacterium
GGTGTATATCAACGCGTCCAACGACGACAAACTTTTTAAACAACTCAACTACTTCTCTCCCCCGATCCTTTTGATGTTTTTCGTAAGGTCGGGCATGACGTTCAGTCTCGACACGCTGTTTGACTCAACCTCGAGAATTGCGGGCGTACCGCTACTGCTTATCGGCTGTTTGTATTTCATCGTGAGAATTGCGGGCAAATATCTCGGCGCGTTTTTGGGTTGCAAAATTTGCAAAAAACCGAAGAAAACCACTTACACAATGGGGCTTGCGCTCATTCCGCAAGCGGGTGTGGCAATAGGACTTTCCGAACTTGCGGCGCGTACCATTGGCGGCGGCACGGGCACGGTTATTCAAACTATAATAATGTCGTCGAGCATTTTGTACGAACTTATCGGCCCTGCTATGGCGAAACTTGCGCTTACTCTTTCGGGTGCGATAAACGGCGGCGAAGAAAATTCGCCCGAACAATTGACGGAATCACTGCTCGATAAACCGAAGAGTCAGCGTGAAATTTTAATTGAACGCATGAACGAAATACAAGCGGAAATCGACAGAGAAAACTACGCGAGGAGCGAAGAAGAAAAGGCATTTACCGACGCAGCCGAAGGTGCGGAGTTTACCGAAGCGGACTTTGACAATGCGGAAGAAATCATTTTTAACAACGATAAAAACAGAAAATTTATAAATAGGAGGTGAAATTATGGACCAGATAGCAAAATTATTAGGTTCATGGTGTTTGGGTTTCGACCCGCGAGGAGTAATTTTTAAACTTGCTTTATCGCTTGTTTTGGGTGCAATAATCGGTTGCGAACGTGCGACCAAACGACATGCGGCGGGCTTAAGAACGTTTATGCTCGTTTCGCTGGTATCTACCCTTGCGGCAATGATCGACGTTTACTTGATAAACAAAATCGGCGCAAGTTTTTCGCTTGTAATCGCCGCTACCGTGGTTGGCATTGCGATAGTCAGTTCTAACACGATTTTGTACAGCAGTAAAAGCCAACTTAAAGGTTTGACAACTTCGGTTGCACTGTGGGGAATGTGTTTCGTTGCGGTTTTAATCGGTCTCGACTTGTATACCGCCGCTACTATAAGTTTTGTCGCATTTGTTGCAAGTTTAAAACTTTTAATGAAAGTGGAATACGGTTTTAAACGCCGCTCTAATCACTTTGAAATTCATTTGGAACTTAAAAGCAAAACTTCTATTACCGATTTCATAACGACTGTGCGTAAACTCGGCTTGAAAATCGACGATATCGAACTTAACACCGCATATTTAAACAGCGGTTTGTACGTATATTCGGTTGCGCTTACCATTGTTTCGGGCGATTTTAAAAAGTTTGTAAAACACGACGATATAATCGCGGCAATTGCCCAACTCGACTACGTAAATTACGTTGAAGAACTCGACTAAAACACTCTATTCTATCGGTAAAATTTTTAGATTTTGACTTTCCTCTTGTGCAAACCGAGCGAAAATCGAACAAATCAAGTTTTATCGGCACTAAATTTATAAAAATTTTAAAATTGTTTTTTATAATAAATTTGGCAATATTTAAAAGCCTCCTCTTGTGCAAGCCGAGCGAGAATTGAATAGATTAAGTTTTAACGACGGGAAATTTGCAAAATCGTCGTTAAACTCACTTATAATACCACTTGGTATTATTGCGTTCGTTTGCCTTGATTTTCCTAAATTTATCGCCGTTAAAATGCGAAGCACCTTAAAGCCGTATTTTTTAGGCGGTTGTGACGAAGATTTGCGCAGACGTACTGTACGTACTTCAAGCAAAGATTTGCCGCAACAGGCAAAAAAGACGGCTTTAAGGCTTGATGGGGTTCAAATCTCTCTCGGCTAAAAGAATTTTTCCGCGCAATAACAAATTTTCCGCTGTTTTAAAGAATTTTTCTGCTGCGATGACAACACAGATAGATTATCTGCTCGTTTTTCGCTATCTCTTTTATGAATTCCGCAACCTTTGCGATGTGCGTTTCGTCCAGATTCACGAACGGATCGTCCATAACGAGAAAAGGCTTTTCGCCCGCGAACACGTTTTCTATCAGGCTCAGACGGAAACATAGCGACAGGATGCAACGTTGCCCCGAACTGAGATGTTTGTCGTCTCTTATTTCCCCGCCGGATTCGAAATACGTTTTGAAATTTTTATCCATAACGATTTTTTCGCCCAACGCTTTT
>CAKQKQ010000139.1 GCA_934249265.1 uncultured Clostridia bacterium
GTAATAAATATATTGAAAGATATGGGTTATAAGGTGTTTTCCGCCGACGAAGAATATAAAGAATGTTTAAAGGACGAGGCGTTCGTGCAAAAAATAAGCGACGAGTTTAACATATCGCCGATAATTTGTTGCGGTAAAAAATGCCTTGACCGCGCCGCCTTGTCAAAAATAGTTTTTAACGACAAAGAAAAGAAAAAACTACTCGATAAAATGACTCATCCCGTGGTTGTAGACAGGCTTATCAAAAAGGCAAAAGCCGCCGACGGACAGTGCGTTTTTTGCGAAGTTCCGCTTTTATTCGAGGGCGGTTTTGAAAAAATGTTCGACGGCGTAATCGTAGTTATGCGCGACGAAAACGAAAGGGTAAATGCCGTGATTACGCGAGACGGTTTGCGTAAAGACGACGTTTTAAGAAGAATCGACAGCCAACTTGACTACTCGAAATTTAATTTTGACGGCTACACCGTATTATGGAATGACGGAAATATGCATATACTATACGAAAAGGTGAAAAGTATAGTAGATGGACTCGTTGAAAAGTAGATTAAAATATGCCACGGCATTTATAAGCATATTTATTGTAATTGTGATTTGCGTGTATTATATCGGCATAGCGATAAATTATCCCTTAAAATACGCCGACGAAATAAACGGCGCGGCAACCGAATTCGGTATTTCGAGGTCGCTGATTTTAGCGGTAATAAAAACCGAAAGCGGCTTTGACGAAAAATCGGAATCGAGTAAAGGAGCAAAAGGGTTGATGCAAATCACAAATTCCACCGCGGAATACATCGCCGAAATGTTGGGCGAAGAAAATTACGACATTTTAGACGCAAAAACCAATATCCGCTTCGGAACGTATTATTTGAAATATTTGTTTTACAAATTTAAAACGCTAAACGAGGTTTTGTGCGCCTACAATGCGGGCGAGGGCACGGTTAGCGAGTGGTTAAACGATAAAAAATATTCCCGCGACGGAAAAACTTTGAAAAAAGTGCCTTATGCCGAGACTTCGCGCTACGTAAAAAAGGTGCGAAACAGTATGACGGTGTATGAAAAACGCATAAGGAAAAAGGTAAAAAGCAACTGAAATTTCGTTTATAAACGGCAAAAAATCAACCGTTTTGGCGAATACGTATGTCGTAAAATAGGCAAAACGAAGTAAAAACGGACTAAAAAACGCCAAAACGCCGCTTTTAGTAAAAACACGGAGTAAACGCGGATAAAAAATCACACTTTGACAGTCGAGTTAAGGCGTAAAAAGGGTAGTTCGCTTAAAAAATCGCTAAAAGTTTTTAAGCGAAATTGCCGCAATAGACGCAAATAAACCAACCGTATCGCATAAATGTGAAAAAAATGGCAAAAATATTAAAAAATTTTCGATAATTGTATTGACACATACAACATTTTGTGTTATTTTATATATGATATAATAAATATTGTAGGCAAAGTTCGGCGAAATTGCCTATATTTTTATGTAAATCGCGACGTATGCTTTTCGGCTTAACGCCAAGTAGGTTTTGCGTGCGTTTTGACTTAATTTAGGTTTCGTTAAAATTTATTTTTAAAATAATTTTAATCGGATATAAAACAACTTGTTTTGTCAAAGGAGAGAGATTATGAAAAATTTGTTTTTATTGCCGGCGGGTCTCGAGGTTAAAGACTTATTAGTTCCCGCAGTAGTAGTTATTTGCGCGATCATCGTTTTGATTGTCGGTCTTGCGCTTGCCGGTGCGGTTAAGAAAATCGCTAAAAAAATCAACACCGAAAATACCGCAACCCCCGACGCTTCCGCGCTTCAACAGTTGTTGCCTCAACAACCCATTAACAATATCATCAATATTGCTTCCGGCGAGTTCGCTAACGGCGAAGGTTTTGGCAAGAACGGTTACAAGCAAATCAAAAACGCTACCGTTGCCGAGGAAGAATATAAGTACATAGATTACTCGAAACTCGAAGAAGAAAAACAAGCCGAAGTAGTCGAGGCTAAAGAAGAAAAGCCCGTTGTAGCGGAGCAAGCACCCGTACAAGAAGAGGTCAAGGCAGAGCCCGTTGAAGAAAAGGTTGAAGAAACTGTGGTAGAGTTGCCCGTTCAAGAAGAAACTCTTGAAGTCGTTGAAGCAACCGCTACCGACGAAACCGCTGCAACCGAAGACGAATCCGACGATGCCGCAGAAGTAGCGTTCGTG
>CAKQKQ010000140.1 GCA_934249265.1 uncultured Clostridia bacterium
GTGAAAATTAAGGCGTCATCGACTTCTTTACATATCATGACCGTGGACGTAAAAGCCGACGTTTCGCTTTTGACGGGCAATGAAAAACAGTGTAACGATTTCGTTGATTATTTAAAGAGCGAAAGCGGAGACGACGTTGGTCTTATGATGAAGACAAATATGTTCGGCAGGTCGCTTTCAAGTCTCGTTGAAGAAGAAATTGCAATGCGTACGGGTGCAATGCCCGACGTGGTGCGCAACAAAATGAAGCGTATCGCGACTAAAGTTGTCAACGATAGAAAAAACAATATTATTTGTATTATTATTTAATTTCTTTAAATTATTTAGTGAAATATATTATTATTATAAATATTACGCAGTTTCCGTTTGACGGAAACTGCGTTTTTGTATTATAATTTTTGTGTTATTGAAATTTAAACGTAGTTAAATTTCAAGTTTGCTTACAGCCTAATCGGCTTACGCAAACTGCAATAAAAATTAAAAATTTTTCTTGCAACACTCATTGTAAAATGCGAAATTGTAAACCCTTGCAAGCAAGTTTCCAATTTCTTACGTTATAATTTTCGTGTTATTGAAATTTAAACGTAGTTAAATTTCAAGTTTGCTTGCAGCCTAATCGGCTTACGCAAACCGCAATAAAAATTAAAAATTTTTTCTTGCAACACCCATTGTAAAAACCTTAAATTATATACAACTTCGTTAAAACGCGAGTTTTATATTTGTGTTTTAAGCGGCGTTATTTAAGCAGTGTTATTAAATAGAATTTTTAAACGTAGTTAATAAAATTAGGATAAAAGTATGAAAACCATCGTAAAAAAGGCTGACGAAGAAAGCATAAACGAGGCGTGCCGACTTATTAAAAACGGAGACATAGTTGCCGTACCCACCGAAACGGTTTACGGCATCGCGGCAAATGCTTTCGACGGTGAAGCGATAAAAAAAAATATTTACGGCAAAGGGTAGACCTCAAGACAACCCGCTCATCGTGCATATTTCCGATATGGATATGCTTAAAGACGTGGTGAAAAGCGTACCAAACGACGCATACGCACTTGCGGAAGCGTTTTGGCCCGGACCGTTGACTATGATTATGCCCAAAGGCGATAAAGTGGCAAAAGAAACTTGTGCCGGACTTGACAGTGTGGGCGTAAGAATGCCGTCAAACCCTGTCGCTCACGAAATTATTGCGCGCAGCGGTTTGCCGTTTGCCGCGCCGTCGGCAAATATCAGCGGCAGACCCAGCCCCACAAACGCCGCCGACGTGTTTTTCGATATGGACGGTAGACTTCCGCTTATAATCGACGGAGGGGAATGTTTTACCGGCGTCGAATCGACGGTGGTGTCGTTGCTTGGCGAAAACCCCATAATTTTGCGCCCAGGGTATATCACTAAAGAAGATATGCAGTCGGTGCTTAATAAAGAGGTTCTTTTATCAGCCGCCATAACGGAAGGCGTGAAAGAAGGGGATAAAGTTTTGTCCCCCGGTATGAAATACAAGCACTATGCGCCAAACGCCCAAGTGTATATAGTTGACGGCGATTTTGACGCGTTTAAAGCATACGTATGCGCCAAAAAGGACAGCGGAGTGTTCTGTTTGTGCTTTGACGGAGAAGAAAAAGACCTTCCCGTGGAGTGCGTGACGTACGGGAAAAAGGAAAGAGCGGACGAACAAGCGCATAACTTGTTTACCGCATTGAGAAGATTAGACGAAAAGAAAGCGGCGGTTGTTTATGCGAGATGTCCCGAAAAAACGGGCATCGGACTCGCCGTTTACAACAGACTTATAAGGGCGGCGGCTTTTAGAGTTATTAAAGTTTAATTGCCGAACGTAACAACGGGTAAAAAGTTTGGCGATTAAAGTTAAGCCGCAAACAGCGAATTTACAAAAGGAAAATACAGAATGAAGATTAAAGGTTTATTTAAGGACAAAAGTTTTTATAAAATGGTAATAATGATTGCGCTGCCCATAATGATTCAAAATGCAATCACTAATTTTGTCAACTTGCTCGACAACGTTATGGTAGGCAGACTCGGAACGGAGCAAATGTCGGGCGTGTCCATAGTAAACCAGATAGGAAACGTCGCCAATTTGTGCGTTTTCGGCGCGGTGTCGGGC
>CAKQKQ010000141.1 GCA_934249265.1 uncultured Clostridia bacterium
CAATGCCTTTTATGCTCGTTTCACCGCTTACGTATGCTTTAAAGAAGTCCTTTTCGTGAAGCATACCCACAATTTGGTCTATGTTTTTATTGTACACGGGCATACGCGAATAAGCGTTGAGAATAAACACCGACTTAATCTCTTCCATGCTCATTTCTTGGCTTACCGCAACCACGTCAACCCTCGGTACGAGAATATCTCCCACTTCGGCGTCGTTAAATTCGATCGCGCTTGAAATAAGTTCGGTTTCGCTTTTGTCGAGCGTTCCGTCTTCGTTTGCCTCTTCTACAATGGTTAAAAGTTCTTCTTCGGTAAGTCCGTCGTCTACGTCTTTAAGTTTGAACGTCTTTCTTATCAACCGTTTAAGTCCCGAAAATGCTAAAGTAAGCGGACGAAGCACTATCATTAAAAAGTATATTACACGGCAAAAAGCCATCGAAACTGCTTCGGGTCTTTCTTTTGCTATCGTTTTTGGCGTCGTTTCGCCGAAAATAAGTACCGCAACCGTCGAAACTATCGTCGAGACCGTCGCCGAAAGAGATTCGCTCGACGTGATAAGTTGAGCAAACATCAATGTGGACAAGGTCGCCATAGTGAGGTTTACGATGTTGTTACCTATTAAAACGGTGTACAAAAGTTGGTCGTATTTTTCGTCCGCGAGGTGCAGTGCGAGTTTTGCTCGTTTAGAGCCGTCTGCCGCTTTAACTTTAAGTTTTGCGGTGTTTACCGACGAAAACGCAGTTTCCGTTGCGGAAAAAAATGCCGACATAACAATTAAAATTACTATAATGATAAACAATATAGCAACCGTGTTGGGTTCGGGTTCAGGTTCAGGGTCCATTTGAATAAAATTTTCTCCTTTACATAAATTTGTTTTTCCATTATATCATATAAAGATACAAAAGTAAATCGTTTTTTAAAAATAATGCTTTTGGCGTAAAAAATATCGATTTAACAGCAAAAAAACGCAAAAATTCGCAAATTAAACGCGGAAAAATATAAAAATAGCGATAAAAGTTTATTATTTAAGGCGGTTTTTAATTTAAACGCTTAAAAAAACTTTATCGCTATTGTGTATTTATTTAGTTTTTTCTTCCTTTGCAAACGGTAAAAACATATAAAACAGTTTAACGCCGCAAAGCGTATTTTGTGTTTTTATCGCAAGATTTTAATAATATTTTATGCTAAAAATTTTAAATTAGACTCAAGCGACGCTCAATTGCATTGCAGGCACAACGCCGATCTGAGCATTATCAACGTTAGTAGACCATAAAGCACTGGCATAGTAGACGTAACTTGCAGAATGATTATTATAGTAATTGGGCGAGCGAAGCCACCAATGACCGTTGCCTATATAGTCAGAATTACTTACTTCCCAATATACGCCCTTTGCTTTTGCATAATCCGTTACTTTAAGTAATCTTTCCGTGCGCGACACTTCCGTATTGCTTCCAAAGAAATCCGCCTTTGCCTCGCCATGACTCAACGTATATATTTTGTCAAAAGTATTTTCACAGACGTAGTTGTTAGTAGAGCCGCCATTATCTTTATAGTTAGTACCGCTCATGCTATTGTCCACCTCGGTTATAAGTATTGCGCTTTGTTGCAACGAAGTAAACGCGGTGTTGTAAAAACCATTATTCAAAAACTCTCTTAAATCAGAGTATTTATAGTTGTTGGAATATATAGTTTCTCCGTCAATCGTTCTGGCATCTTGATTTTCGTAATAATAAGATATATCGAGTATTACCGTACTCATAACCTTAACGCTACCCGCTGCGGAATCAGTTCCCGCCACCTTCCACTTAATCGGTTCAACTTTAAACCATTCGGTTGTGTCGCTTGTTACAGCCGTGCCGTCGCTGTATAAATAAGCGTCGCCCGTCTTGTAAGGCGTAGCGGTTACTTTGGCGTACTCTTCGCCATTATACGAATAATATCCTCTGCCGTTTGCCTCGGTCAATTTATTCAATTCGGCAACTAAAGTCGTATCGCTTACGTGCGTTTGAGGATAACTACCCCAATTTACGTA
>CAKQKQ010000142.1 GCA_934249265.1 uncultured Clostridia bacterium
GGGATATACTTACCACGTATGTAAAGACTGCGGATATACAGAAAAAGTTTCGGATATTCCAGCAAAAGGACATACCGAAGTAATTGACGCGGCTAAAGATTCTACATGTACGGAAACGGGTTTGACCGAGGGTAAACATTGCTCGGTATGTAACAAAGTTTTGGTAAAACAAGAGGTTGTTGCTAAAAAATCTCACACTTCAAGCGATTGGATAATCGATAGCGAAGCGGGTTGTACTACAAATGGCTCTCGTCATAAAGAATGTGAAGTGTGCGGAAAATTGCTTGAGACTGAAACAATTAAAGCCAAAGGTCACACGTACGGCGATACTCAAACAGTTGAAGCGACGTGCGAAACAGCGGGTTACACTTACCACGTATGTAAAGACTGTGGATATACAGAAAAAGTTTCGGATATTCCCGCAAAAGGTCATACAGAAGTAATTGACGCGGCGAAAGATTCGACATGTACCGAAACAGGTTTGACCGAGGGTAAACATTGCTCGGAATGTAACAAAGTTTTAGTAAAACAAGAGGTTGTTGCTAAAAAATCTCATACTTCAAGTGATTGGATAATAGACAAAGAGTCTACGTGTACTCATGCCGGTTCGAGACATAAGGAATGTACAGAATGTCATACAATTCTCGAGTTTGAGTCGATCGACGCTGTTAATCACGAGTACGGCGAATGGAAAAGAGACGTTGAGCCTACAAAAACAACAGAAGGGCACGAGTATCGTGAATGTGATAAATGTAAACATCGCGAAGAACGTTCTGTTCCGAAACTTGAGAATAATACCTCTGGAAAAAATAACAAAAAAGGTTGTTCCGGAACGATTAATTCGTCTAATTATTTAACTGTGGTTTTAGTTATGCTTGTTTCGGCGGCATTTGTAATTTTTAAACGTAAGCAGCAAAATTAAAAAATCTTCCTAACGGCGAGGAAATTAAACCTCGCCGTTAGGGGAAAACCAACTTAAGAAGTCTAAAGTTAGTAGATTT
The DNA here is from genome assembly GCA_934249265.1 of uncultured Clostridia bacterium. Classification (GTDB taxonomy): domain Bacteria; phylum Bacillota; class Clostridia; order Christensenellales; family Borkfalkiaceae; genus CAKQKQ01. The sequence goes on from CAKQKQ010000142.1 coordinate 1,002, forward strand.
TATAAAAAACAACTTAAATAAAAAGGGAAATAATCATGATAACGTCAAACGAATTAATAAAAAGAATAACGTCGTATATTAAAAATAAAAAAACGGGTAACGTGATAGGGGAAAGCAATATTTCGGGGAATAATAAAAAATATATTCGAATTTTTCTCGGACTTTCAGATTATCCGGATGGGAGTAATTTAAAATCTAAAGTTGGTTTATATTCAAAAATCAATAGTGTGTCGTTTTTTAGTTCGAAAGAAAAGCCTGATTTGTTTTTTGTGTTATCGATTTTAATGGGAGATAGAAAAGAAGCATATAATTTGATATCCACGATTAATAATAAGAATTGCGTTTCATCGATATCGTGGGATAACGTTATAAAATATTTGGCTATTGTTGAAGAAATTTATTTCGTAAATTATAATGACAATTCTTTCGGTTCATTTAATGCGGCGATATGTAATAAAAATGCTGATTATTTATTGTTTTCTACGTCAAGATTGTATTATTCAAACGTAAAAAATTTGTCTTCTTGTCATGATGTTGCTACCGTCATTCATCCTTCCGCTAAAAATCTTAACAGCCATTCTCGCTTTTGGTTTGAAGAATATGTATTACAAGACTATTTAGGAAAAATAGGTAATTCAGCACTTAATTATAATTATTTTCAGTTGAAATAAGACAATATTAGATTATGCAAAATTTACAATAATATTTTGTCTGGTAGAGTATATCCGTCTTTGATAAGAGGATATTATTAAATGAGAATAATACGAACACCGAAACAAAATCGGAGTTCGTATTTTTTTATAACGACTATTTTGGCGTTAAAGACAAAACAAACGCGCATATGGCAAGTAAACGCGCATAGAGCGATTATAACAGAATGAAAATTTAATCGAAGTATATAAGAAGGATATAAGAAATATATAAAAATTAAGTAATACATACAAAATTAATCTATGTATATAAATAAATAAAACTATTGATTTTGAATAAATAAAATGATATAATAC
>CAKQKQ010000143.1 GCA_934249265.1 uncultured Clostridia bacterium
GGATAAACTGCTCGGCATTAAAAGCACTTCCTTTAAAAGCGTGCGCTCTAGACAAGGTAAATTTAAAACCGTTTATGACTCGAAAAACGAAAAACAATAATTCGTAAAAAGTTTAAAAACCCGAGATAATCTCGGGCTTTTTTAATATTATTATGATTTTGGAATTTAATTAATTTAGCCGCAGTCAAGCCGAAACCAAACCTTCGCTCAACCGCCGCCAAACCGACCGCCGATTAAAGGCTTTTGCCTAAATTATAAGCGGCTTGCATTATATCCGAACGACTATTTGCCTCTCCGCTGTTTTCTAATCCGCCGCCGAAAACCCGACCGCAAAGCCTTGATTTCGGGAAACATTCGACCCAGCCGTAAAGCCCGTTGTAAGCCTTTTCAAAAGCGTAATCGCTATTCTCTGCCGCCGCGGCTATCATATAAACTTTTCTGAATTTATAATCAGAGTCGTAAAGCGGATTTAATCTATCTAATAAAGTTTTCATTTGTCCGCACATTTCGTAGTAATATATGGGCGTGGCAAAAACAATCGTTTCGGCGTTTTTCACCTTTTCCATAATTTCGGCAACGTCGTCGCTTAAAACACACTTGCCTTTGCTCATACAAGACATACAGCCGATACAGTAATTTATCTTTTTGCCTTTAAGGCTTATATACTCCGCTTCGCTACCGCTATCTAACGCGCCGCGCAAACATTCTTTGGCTAAAATTTCGGTGTTACTGCCGCCGCGCAAACTCGTCGATATAATCAATACTTTGCTCATAAAGTTTTCTCCTTTCGTCTATTTATTTAAAATAAAATTCTCTATAAATCGATTTCGCCGTATACTCCGCTAAAATTTTTGAACAATGAAATATTTACGTTTGAAATATTTTCGACTGCGAATTTTTTGCACCGCAAAATCTTTGCTTTCCGTAAAAGCGAAACCGTTTTTTAATTATAAACTTGCTTTAAGTATTTGTTTTATTTCTTCTTTTGAAAGCACCTTATAACCGCCGTTCATTACAAGCGTTGCGTTTGCGATGCCGTCGAGCATTTCGTTCGTTGCGCCGAGGTCGGAAAGGTTCATTACAAGTCCGAGGTTTTTCATCCATTCTTCCATACGTTTAAGACCTTCTTCGGCGACGGCTTCGTCGGTTTTGCCCGTTTTGTCAACGCCCCAAACGTTTACAGCATATCGGACGAATTTCGCCTTGCCGTACGGGAGAATATAACGATAATAAGGCATCGTTACCGCCGAAAGCGTCATGCCGTGCGTTGCGTTTGTGTATGCACCGACCGCTTGACCGAGCATATGCACCATCCAATCGGTAGATTTGCCCTTTGCGATAAGCGTATTTAACGCCCAAGTTGCCGTCCACATAATGTTGCTTCTCGCCTCGTAATCGGTGGGCTTTTTAGCCGCGATTTGCGCGCTGTGGATAAGCGAACGCAAAAGTCCTTCGGCAATATAGTCGCTCGTGTTGTCGTCCTCACCCGAGAAATATTGCTCGAGAATGTGCGACATAATGTCGTAAATGCCTGCGATCATTTGATAATAAGGCACGGTAAAGGTAAACTCGGGATTTAAAATCGAAAACTTGGGATAGACGTTTTCGCCGAAAACATGCCCTATTTTAAGATTTTTTTCGTGGTTTGTAATTACCGCGCCACCGTTCATTTCGCTGCCCGTGCCAACCATAGTAAGCACGCAACCGACGGGGACTATTTTGCAAGTAACGTCCTCGAAACGGTCGTAATATTTATCCCAAGGGTCTTCGTCGCAATAAACGGACACGGAAACAGCCTTTGCATAGTCGCATACCGAACCGCCGCCGACTGCGAGAATAAAATCGGCTTTTGCCGCCCTCGCCCTTTCGACGCCTTCGCGAAGTTTATCCGCAGTGGGATTTGGCATAACGCCCGCATCTTCAAAAATTTCTTTGCCGTTAGCCTTTAAAAGTGCAACGACTTTATCGTAAATTCCGTTTTTCTTTATAGAACCGCCGCCGTACA
>CAKQKQ010000144.1 GCA_934249265.1 uncultured Clostridia bacterium
GCCGTAAACAGAATGATAAGAATGAACGTATCCAGCGCGGAATTTTATGCCGTAAATACGGACAAGCAGGCATTGCTTATTTCGGAAGTGCCCGACAGAAACCGTATTCAAATAGGTATCGAGACGACTAAAGGTCTCGGCGCGGGTTCTAATCCCGAAATCGGCGAAAAGGCTGCGGAAGAAAGCAAAGACGAACTTGAAGCGATTATCAAAGGTACAGACTTGTTGTTTATCGCTGCAGGTATGGGCGGCGGCACGGGTACGGGTGCTGCGCCTATCATCGCGCGTATCGCAAGAGAACTCGGCGTAGTTTCGGTTGCCGTAGTTACAAAACCTTTCCTTTTCGAAGGTAAAAAGAGAGAAGATAACGCTAAAGACGGTATTCAAAATTTATTAAAATACGTCGATACTATCATCATCATACCCAACGAAAAGTTGTTTGAGGCTCTTCCTTCGGATACTTCTATGCCCGAAGCACTTAAATTTGCCGATGATACTTTGCGTCAAGGCGTATGCGGCATTGCCGACCTTATTGCGACACCTTCGCTTATAAATCTCGACTTTGCCGACGTAAAAACCATTATCAGCGGACAAGGCCTCGCTCACATGGGTATAGGACAAGCAAAGGGCGATAAAAGAATTATCGAGGCTGTTCGTCAAGCGGTTGCAAGTCCGCTTTTAGAAACGACTATCGAGGGCGCAAGAGGTGTAATCCTCAATATTACGGGCGGTAAAGATTTGAGTCTCGGTCAAGTAAGAGAGGCGGCTCAACTCGTTCAAGGCGTAATCGACGATTCGGCAAACATTATTTTCGGCGCGAATATCGACCCGACGTTGCAAGAAGAAGTCGTAATCACGTTAATTGCTACGGGATTTGTAATGACGAACACCAACAACAATAGCAATAACAACGCTAAAAAGGCAATGATAGACGAAAAGTTGTCCAATATGAGCGGAGCAAAAGAAGAGGTAAATTATTCAAACTCAAACGAATTTAATAGCAAACCCGAAGTGATCGATTTAGAGGACGACGGCGACGATAATTATTACGAGGAAGAAGAACAACACCCCGTAGAAACTATCGAGTATCAAGAGCCTAAAAAGACCGTTCCCGTATTCATTTCGAGATTATTCGGCGGCGGCAAAAAACGTTAAACCAAAAACGATAAATTTTAAATTAATATAATTGCGCGGAATCGACTGTGACTCACGATATTGTGAATTACATGCGTTTCCGCGCTTTTTTGTTTGCCCATTGCGTGGTTGGCAGTAGAAAGGTTTATCGAGTGAAAAAATTGTAAAAGTAAAATGATTCTTTTAATTTGTGATTAAGATTGTTTAAGCCGTTTTTATATTGCTTTTTGAGTTTTTGTTTAGAAATATTTTTATTTTTCGATCATATAATGCTATATGATAAAAGATTTTGAAGAAAAAGGAATAAAAAAAATACATTTTATAGGAATAGGCGGCGTAAGTATGTCTTCGCTTGCGAAATTCGTTAAAGAACAAGGTTACGAGGTGAGTGGAAGCGATAGAAATATTTGTCAAGATAATTTTGCCGATTTCGGTATAAAAGTATTTACGGGTCACGACGAGAATAATTTAAACGGCGTTGACGCTGTTGTTTATAATTCCGCAATAAATAATTTAAATCCCGAATTTGCGGCGGCAATGAGAAAATCTCTGCCCATTTACACCCGCGCACAACTTTTATCGGCGGTGTGCAATTGTTTTGATAAAAGTATAGGCATAGCGGGGTGTCACGGCAAAACGACGGTTTGCTCGATGGTTTCTACTGTGTTTAAATATTGCGAAATGAAATTTTACGCTCACGTGGGCGGTTATGACGTAGATTTCGGAAATTATTATTATACGGGCAACGACTATATTGTCAGCGAAGTATGCGAG
>CAKQKQ010000145.1 GCA_934249265.1 uncultured Clostridia bacterium
AGGCACGGCATTGCCGTGCCTTGATTTTTTATAAAATTGAATTAGTCAACCGTTTTTTCGTTGATATCTTTTTCAACCGAAGCGATAAGTTGCTCTAAAGTCATACTGCCGATATCGCCTTTACCTCTTCTTCTTACAGCGACTGTGCCGTTTTGCATTTCGTTTTCGCCGATGATAAGCATATAAGGTATTTTTTGAAGTTGCGCTTCCCTAATCTTTTTACCGATGGTTTCGGATCTGTTGTCAAGTTCGCTCTTGATACCCGCATCTAAAAGTTTGTCGTTGATTTCTTTTGCGTAGTCGCTGAACTTTTCGGAAATAGTCATTACGCGCACTTGTTCGGGCATAATCCATACGGGGAACGCACCCGCAAAATGCTCGGTCAATATGCCGATAAATCTTTCAAACGAACCGAACAACGCCCTATGCACCATGATAGGCACTTTCTTTTCGCCGTTGCTGTCGGTATATTCGAGGTTAAATCTCAACGGAAGTTGGAAATCGAGTTGAATAGTACCCATTTGCCATTCTCTGCCGAGACAATCTTTCATTTTAATATCGATTTTAGGTCCGTAGAATGCGCCGTCGCCCTCGTTTACGCGGTAATTATTCTCTCCGCAAATTTCGTCGAGAACTTCGCGAAGTTCGACTTCGGCTTTATTCCATACGTTGATATCGCCCATATAATCGTCGGGACGGGTCGAAAGCGTAAGCACGTAAGGAAGTTTGAAAATTCCGTAGAATTTGCTTGCGATTTCTACTATGCTTTTAATTTCGCTTTTAATTTGATCTTCGGTAATAAAGTTGTGCGAGTCGTCTTGTCTGAACATTCTTACGCGGAAAAGTCCGTTTAATTGACCCGATTTTTCGTTTCTGTGAATTACGTCTACGTCGTTGAATCTAAGCGGCAAATCTTTATAACTTCTCTGCTTAAATTGATATACTTTTATCGAGTTTGGGCAACTCATCGGCTTTAAGGCTTGTTCGTTGCCGTCGGCGTCCTTTAAGACGTACATATCTTCTTTATAGTGATCCCAGTGACCCGAAGTTTTCCAAAGCACGCTGTTGTTGATTTGCGGCGCAGAAAATTCTTGATAACCGCATTTTCTGTGTTCCGCTCTCCAAAAATCGATAAGCGTAGTCATCATAGTAAAGCCCTTGGGAAGCCAATATGCCATACCGGGAGCGGTTTCGTCAAAGAAGAACAACTCCATCTCTCTGCCGATTTTTCTGTGGTCGCGCTTTTTAGCCTCTTCCAAAAGGTGAAGATAATCTTTAAGGTCTTGTTTGTTGTCAAAGCCGTATACGTATACTCTTTGAAGCATTTTGTTGTGAATATCGCCTCTCCAATACGCACCTGCGACTTTATTGATTTTAAAAGCAAAACTCCTTAAAAATTTAGTATTTTCAACGTGAGGACCTCTGCAAAGGTCTACAAAGTCGTCGCCTAAATAATAAAGAGAAATCGTTTCGCCCTCGGGCAAACCCTCGATAAGTTCTACTTTATATTTGTTGTCTTTAAACAATTCAAGTGCTTGTTCTTTAGATACTTCTTTGCGGACAAAATCTTCGTTTTTATATATAATTTCGTCCATTTTTTTCTCTATGGCTTTATAGTCGTCGGGCGTTATGGATTTTTCCATATCTATATCGTAATAAAAACCGTTTTCGATAGCCGGTCCTATCGTAAGCAAAAGACTGTCGCCGTAAAGGCTTTTAAGTGCTTTTGCAAGTACGTGCGCCATACTGTGTCGTTTAAGCATCAATTCTTCTTGATTTTCCATAGCCGTTTTTCTCCTTTTAAAAAAATAACGTCCTTTGCAAATGCAAAGGACGAGAATTTCCCGTGGTTC
>CAKQKQ010000146.1 GCA_934249265.1 uncultured Clostridia bacterium
CGTCAGTGCCGTGCCCTTTGCCCGTCATACACAACGAGCCGTACAAAATCACTTTGAAATTTTGTGCGTTTGGGTGGCGTTTTAATATTTCCGTGCAGGCAAAGTCCGGACCCATTGTGTGCGAACTTGACGGACCTATTCCGATTTTATAAAGTTGTTGCAACGATTTCATAACTTTGCCTCGAATAAATTTAAAATAAATATTTTTTAATTACAGAATAACTGTCGATAAGTTTTTGCATGGATACTGCGCAATTCGCTCCGCTTGGCGACGGCAAATATACGCTGTTTCTTCCCGTAAAACGCGCATACAATTCGGTCGCTTTTTTACCCGTAGTAAATACTTGCGATATGTTTGCGCTGTTAAAAATAACCGAAAAATCGTTGGGAACGGGATTTTTAATTGAAGAATCATCCGAATTTTCGATATTGCAACACGAAATTACGTCCCACACGGCAATGTTATTGTCTAATAAAAATTTGATTTTATCTTCCCTCGTTTCGGGAAAAGGTAAATTCAAAACGATAGACAAAACCTTCCAAAATCGGTTTTGCGGATTACCGTAATAAATATTCGCCGCTCTCGATTTTACCGAAGGAAAAGTGCCTAAAATGAGAATTTTAGAGTTTTTATCGTAAATCGGTTTAAGCGGGTGATAAATTAGGTCGCTCATTTTTTATGTGAAGAATCGATAAAGTTGCCCATAGTTTCGTTTACGGTGCTGATGTAAGCAAACGTATCGGGAAACTTTTTCAAAATGTTTTGGAAGTCCATAATTTGATGTTTGTTTACTACGCAAATAAGCAAACTTTTATCGAGGTGCGAATACATACCCGTCGCATGAATAAGCGTAACCGAGTGATGAAGTTGACTTATAATCGCCTTTGAAATTTCTTCGGGATTATTTGTCACGACCTCGAATTTTATCGCTTCTTTGCCGCCTTTTAAAATCATATCCGACATTTTGGAGGAAGCGTAAGCGTAAATGAAACAACAAAGCACGGGTTCGATTTTGAAATCGTATACAAAGTAAGACGAAATCGCGATAAGCACGTTTAATGCAAAAATTATCCAAACGATATTGAAATAAGGTTTCTTTTTACGAATCAAAGCCGCAACGATATCCGTGCCCGCCGTCGATGAATTGATTTTAAACAAAACGCCGATTGTTAGCCCAGACATTATGCCGCCGAACACAGGACCTAAAATAGTGCTCGTGCCCGTTTCGGTGTGGTAAATAAATCTCGATAAATCGACGTATTTGAATGCAAAAGTCGCCGCCGTAAACACCAAAACATAAGTGAGTGTCTTTATCGCGTACTCTTTATTCAGTAAAAAATATGCCGCAACTACGAGAGGAATATTTATCAATAAGTTCATATAACCTACCGCGTTAAAATGAACGTCGAATATTTCTTTAATTAAGTCTTGTATAATGGTTGCCAAACCGTTCATTCCCGAGGGGGCAAATCGGTTCGACCATACGAAAATTTCGTAGTTTAATTCGAGTAAAATCGCGCATATAACAATGAGTGCATATTCTTTTACTGTTTTTAATTTTTGCTTATTCATCGGTGCTACCTTTTGTAAAATAAAATTACAATTTATATTTTAACATATTATTATTTAAAATACAATTATAAGCGATAAAAATATTTATAAATTTTAAAAATAATAATCGAGCGTTTTAAACGTAGACATGTGTAAACTTGCGCATCAATTACATATCGGCATAAATTAAAATTGCACATAAATAAAACCAATTAAATAAAACATAAAAATATTTAAAATCTCATATTTTTACTGCAATTTTAAAAAGTTTTACAATTTAAAAGGCACGGCATTGCCG
>CAKQKQ010000147.1 GCA_934249265.1 uncultured Clostridia bacterium
ATATATGAATTGATTGTTTTTAACACCTTTTCTTTATCTTCGTTAGTCAACTCGTAATAGTCGTTTATAACGGATATTGATTTTTCCAAAACTTTGAATTTTTGTTCTCTCATCGCATATTCGGTAGAACTTAAAGACAGCATTGCCTTACCGTAAGAACTGAAAAATACCGCTTCTATATTATGTGGCTCATATTGCTCCACCATATTATAGTATTTTTCGACTTCTTCCCAATCTTCTTTGTTTAATGCTCTTCTTGCATTTTCCAGATATTGTTTAATAAAAGCGTCTTTTGAATTTTGATTTATAACGACGTGTGCGCCGGTAAAATTATTATTGTTGATTATTTCGTTATTTACAACTGCAATTGCCTTTTCGGCGAGATACGTACTGCCACAATACGGACATATCAATTCACCTTTAGCCGAGTCGTTGATTTTCAAATTTGCCCCACAGTCGGGGCATTTGCCAGTTACCAATCCCATATTTTTCTCCTTTGAAAATAATAAAAAATGCGGCAACCGAAGTTACCGCACCAAAAGCGCAAACCCCGATTGTCGCCAAACAAATTTCAAGCGTACGAAAGGATATTCCTTACACAACAACTCGATGGGATTTGCGATTTTACAAAACGCATAAAGTTATTGTGTGTAACAAAATGAAGAATAGTCCTTTTTGTAAAAAGAAAATATCCCTACGCTTGCCTATGAAATTTGTTTGGCACATTCATTGTAGCATAAAAAAAGTAATGTTTCAAGTGATTAGTAATAATAGACGGTAAAATATTTCAAAAAACAGCAAAATTCATTACTGCCGGCGTGGGCGGCAGTCGGATAAAGTGCCAAAGTGTTTTTTTTGCTTGACGTGACGGCGCAAAACAGACGGGGAGCGCGGGTTGCGACGCAAAAAATAATACGAGAAAAATAAGAAAAAATAATATAGAACGATAAAACGCGGGGCGGAAGAAAAGTTATTTTCTTCCGCCCCGCGTATTTCGTATTTAGTTATAATTTTGTATTTCACATTTAGTTATATTTCGCAAAGCGCATTTAGTTATAGTTTCGCGAAAAGGTATTTACGCTCGAAGAACAACGCCAGAACGAGAAACGACGACGCGCAGAGTATCGCCACCACGCATTTTATAAAGTCGTCTTTGCTGTCGTAGGTAATCGTTTCTGACGAGACGAAGCCTTCCGCTCCGTCGTTAAAACACACTTTCGCAACACCGTCCGCGCAGTAAAGCACCCGTACTTTGGTCTTGCCCTTTACCGTCTTTATAAGCGAGTGGTTTTCGTCGTAAACGCTTACGCCGTCTTTGTCGTAAACGTAGCCGCTTTTTTCGGTTTTTACGCCGCTTGCTTCGATGGGTTCGTCGGTTAAGAACGTGGCGTTGATAAACGCGTTTTTGCCGTCTTTAAGGGTAACGAGATAGGTCTTGCCGTTAAAGTTCAGTTTGCCGACGACTTCTACTTTTTCGTTGCGCGCGTAGGATACGTCGCTCGCGTACGCGGCGTTGAAGACGGGCAGGGAATAGGTTGAAAAATCCAGCAGAGCGTAATATGATTCGGTTTGCGTTTCCACGCCCGCCGAAGCGGAAACGTCCGTGTTTCGGACTATCGCCGCGCCGTAGCCGTTTATCGCAAGCGAGTATTTGTTGTCGATTTTTACGAACGCGTAGTCGTAGCCTTTGGTTTCGGTAAGATACCCGTTTTCCGAAAATTTGAAATATTTGCCGTCTATCGCGGTCTCGTCGACTTTGAACAGTTTGGCGTTTGCGATCGTCTTGCCGTAAGAGATTTCGCTTGAATAGGCG
>CAKQKQ010000148.1 GCA_934249265.1 uncultured Clostridia bacterium
GAAGAAGGCACGCCCGCGTACAAACTTCCCGACCAAATCGACGAAAAGACTAAAAAACACAGAGTAAAACAACTTTATAAAATACAAAAAGAAGTCGCAAAAGAAATTATGAAGAGTTTTGTTGGGAAAACGCTCGAAGTGGTTTGCGACGGAATAGACTATGATAATCAATTGTTTATAGGTAGGGCGTATTTCAACGCTCCCGAAATTGACGGATGCGTTTATTTTACTTCCGACTCCGTAGTGGAGCAAGGGGAAAAATATCTCGTAAAAATCAACAAAGCAAAAGATTACGACTTATACGGAGGAACGGTCGAAAATGAATAAAGAAAAAAAGGTGCTTTTGACGCCCAACCAATTATCGATGATAAGAATTTTAATGATTCCGCTTTTTTGCGTATTTTTCTACGTTACCGCAATACCATACAATTATTTTTGGTCTGCGGTAGTGTTTACAGTTGCCGCGCTTACCGACTTTTTAGACGGATACGTGGCGAGAAAATATAATCTCGTGACCGACCTCGGTAAATTTTTGGACGCAATTGCCGACAAAGTGCTTGTACTTACCGCTTTCGTGCTTATGCTTACGGTAAACGGAATGTACGGCAAATACGTTTGGATCGGCGGCGTGGGCGTTGCTATTATTCTCGCGAGAGAACTTATCGTGTCGTGTTTTAGAATGATCGCGGCGAAAAAAGGTCTTGTCATCGCCGCAGATATGATAGGAAAAATCAAGACGAATTTTCAAGATTTCGCAATAGTATTTCTTCTTGTAAGCGTAAACTTTTTCGGACTTACAAAAGTGTCGGAAGTGCTGCATATAATCGGCTTTGTTTTATTCGTGATAGCGGTAATAATGACGGTTATTTCGGGTATTTCTTATTTTGTGAAAAATAAAGGGGTTTTACGCTGATTTACAAAGTAATTTTTACGGGGTAAATTATGAAAAACAACTTATTATATTTAAAAAACGAATACGGCGACGCGGATAATTTTCCGATTGAACTAATTGAAAAAGTCAGCGGCGCATGTTATTCTTTCGACGGGTATTTTTGCATAAGCAAAAAAAAGGACGTCGTTAAAAAAACTCTTGAATATTTACTCGGTATAAGCGATTTCGTCGTTGTTTGCGACGACGGTGGTTTTGCCGAAAACGTCATTTCTTCTTTATACGGAAAAATGCCGATTAACTCTATAAAAAACGTCAACAAAACCAAACTTGTGTTGACCGAAAAAACGGCGAGCGAGTTCGTTGAAAAAACGCTTATTCCAGCAATGGATAAGTTTAATTCACACTCTTACAGTAAAAGCGTTTTTAGGTTTTTCGGCGAAGTAAAAGAAGATTTGGAAGACATTTTAAAACAAGCGGTAGAAGAGTCGGGAAACACTTTGTTTTATCGGTTGTGGACGGAAAACAAATACGACGTTTTGCTTTACGTTATTTACGATGATAAAACGCCTAAAATGTTGCTCGACAAATTAAACAAAAGCATAGTTCTCAATTTCGGAGATCAACTTTATGCCGAAGACGATTATTCTTTAAAGCAAAGGCTTGTCGATTTTGCGACGCTTCGCAGAATAAAATTGTCTGTTGCCGAATCGTTTACGGGCGGCAATATCGCGCGTACGGTCGTTTCCGTACCCGGGGCGAGCGCAATCTTTTACGAAGGCGCGGTTACTTACGACACAAACGCCAAAATCGAAAGGCTCGGCGTTGATAAACAAACCGTCGATAAATACACGGT
>CAKQKQ010000149.1 GCA_934249265.1 uncultured Clostridia bacterium
ATTATTGAAACGTGCAGAAGCAGCGGCGCGGGCGGTCAACACATAAATAAAACCGAATCGTGCATAAGAATGGTGCATATTCCCACGGGTATCGTTGTAAATTGCCAAGACGAAAGGTCTCAAATTAAAAACAGAGAAAAGGCAATGAGGGTAATGAAAAGCAGATTATACGATTACTACAACACGAAGTATCAAAACGAATATGCCGCAAATAGAAAAAGCCAAATCGGCTCGGGCGACAGATCGGAGAGAATACGTACTTACAACTATCCGCAAAGCCGTGTAACAGACCACAGAATAGGGCTTTCTTTATATTCGCTCGACTCGTTTATTATGGGCGATATCGACGAAATGCTCGACGCGCTTGCGATCGCCGACAGAGAGGCAAAACTCACAAGCGGCGAAAATTAATATCAATGCAAAAATTTGTGTGATTTTGTGTGAAAATTTATTAAAAAGACTTGAAAAAAGCGGCTAAATAGTTTACAATATAGAAAAAAGGAGGCATACATTTATGATTTCAATCATTTATGGACCGAAAGGCACTGGCAAAACCAAAATTATTATCGAACAAGTAAACACTGTTGCAAAACTTGAATCGAGAAAAGGCGATATAGTGTTTATAACACAAGATAAAATAAATTCATCGAGTATAGATTTCAACGTTAGATGTTTATATGCAACCGAATTTGAAATTCACACGGAAGACGCTCTTACGGGATTCGTTAAAGGCCTTGTAGCGGGCAACGCCGATATAGAATATTTGTTTATCGACGGAGTTCTTCGTATTGCGGGCAAAGGAATCAACGAAATCGAAGATTTCTTCAAGGCTATTGAAAAAATCGAAAAGGAATACGGCATGAAAATCGTATTGTCTTTAAGCGCAACGAGAGAAGAAATCCCCGAATATATGGTTAAATACTTACACTGATTTTAAAAATTAATATGCGGGTTTGTCGTTTTAAGCGATAAACCCGTTATTTTTATATATTAAACATTGCATTTTACTATAAAATGTGGTATAATTAAAATAATTTATGTTATTTTAAACATATTTTAAACGTAAAGACGTTTTTTATTCGGGAGGTTTTATGCAAACGGAAAATAATAATGCTCAAAAGAAAATTCTTTTCAGTGCCGTTCAGCCGAGCGGTATTCCTACTATCGCCAATTATATAGGTTCTATAAAAAATTGGGTTGATTATATGGATGACTGTAATTGTATATATTCTATTGCCGATTTGCATACTCTTACAGTAAGGCAAGAGCCCGCCGAACTACGCAAAAGGACGAGCGAATTGCTCGCTTTGTACCTTGCTTGCGGTGTAGACCCGCAAAAATGTATACTTTTCGTGCAGTCGCACGTTTCTATGCATGCCGAACTCACGTGGATTTTAAACACACTCACTTACCCGGGCGAACTTTCGAGAATGACTCAATACAAGAGTAAATGTTTGGCGCATGCGGATAATATAAATATGGGACTTATGGATTATCCCGTGTTAATGGCTGCAGATATTTTGCTTTACGGCACAGATTTAGTGCCCGTCGGCGCAGACCAAAAACAACACCTTGAAATCGCAAGGGATTTGGCGATACGTTTCAACAACAGATACAGTCCTACGTTTACCGTACCCGAAGGACTTATACCCAAGGTCGGCGCAAGAATTAAGAGTTTGCAAG
>CAKQKQ010000150.1 GCA_934249265.1 uncultured Clostridia bacterium
GCCGCAATAATATGCAGAAAACGATAAAAACGTGCCGTATTTGCGGTTTGTTCTACCAAGGTTTGAAATACGTACATTTAAATAATACCACATATGGCAAAAATTTTCAACACAATGCTTTATTTTTTAGTTTTTTTTTGCTATAATTGAATAAAATCATAACTTTTTATGGCGCGTCGATAATACGTAACAAAAGTATACGCAAACAAACGCATGCTTAAACGAAAACAGTTAAAAGCGGAAAGTTTGCAAAGCAAAAACGCAAACAATTAAGCGCATGCTTAAAAGCGAAATCGCCTTAAAAAATTAAACGAGGTTTTATGCAATATTCTATAGGTACGGGACTAATTATTCAAGAATTTCACAGCGGGTGCGAATGTCCGTTGTGCGAAATTAAAAAAATAGTCGAAAAACGGCTTGCGGACGAGTTTTTATCCGACGCGGTAATGGACGACGATATGCGCGCCAAGGTCAACAAAAAAGGCTTTTGCGCCAACCATTTCGACCTACTTTTCGTGGGCAAATCGAAATTGGGTCTCGCCTTACAAAACGTGACGAGACTTAATACCGTAAACAAATATATCGTTAAACCCAAAAACTTGAAAGACGCGAAAAATCACGCAAAAAAACTGACTGAAGCCACTTCTTCGTGCATAATTTGCGATTATATCGAAGAAAGCATGGTGAGATATTACAAGACTATTGCAATGATGTATTACAATGAGGACTCGTTTAAACAAACGCTTAAAAGTCTTGACGGATTTTGTTTAAACCACTACACTCAACTAATCAATTACGCCGAATATGCAAAATCGAGCGCGAACGATTATATAAACGTGCTTGCCGATATTCAAATTGCAAACATGAAAAGAATTCAAGACGAATTGCAATGGTTTTGCGACCACCACGATTACAGAAACAGAAGTTTGCCGCTCGGTACTTCTGCCGACGCCCTTCCGCGCACGAGAATTAAACTTTACGGCAAACGCAATATTTAATTATACCAACTTACGCTTAATTTATATTAGTACGGCAAATTGATACTTAAATTTTAACGCAACTTAATTTTTGGCTCGGCACGCTTTTAAAATTACGAAATGAAAATTTTAAATTTAATAAAGCGGCATTTAAAGCGGTTTTAAATGCTTTAAATCTTTTATAGCCTACCCTTGTAAACTTTATCGCATAATAAAATATACGGCTTTAAGCGCGTGTTTCGGCTCTTAATAAAGACCGAAACACGCATTTTAATATAAAACTGCTCGATTTTAATTAAAATATAAACCCGCCCGACGGCAATTGCCGTCGGGCGGGTTTTATCGTTTGTCAAACAGACAAATCAGTTAAGTATTTAATATTAAAAAATCAATATTTTTCACTCTCTTTAAAATACGTTCTGTTGAGAGTTAAATCATAACTGTTTGTTACTTTAACGTATTCTTGCATTTCTTTACGCGAAACTTCGTCGGACGTTGCAATATCTGCCTCGATAGTTACATCTACAACGTCGATTCTGCCTTTATAAGACCAAAGAACCAACAAACCGTTACCGCCTTCTGCCGTGTTTACGATTCCTCCGTAAACATTTTCTTCGCCGTTATAACGACCTTCGTCCATAATTTTAACAATTCCGTTGGAATAATCGGAATTTTCTTCCGGATCGTACGTTGCAAGGACAAGAT
>CAKQKQ010000151.1 GCA_934249265.1 uncultured Clostridia bacterium
GCGCACGATTTTATATGCGTTTGCAAGGCAAAATTTAATTATTTATTTGTGTTTTATACCGAAATTCCCGTAAGTGCCCTACCGTATGAAACGTCGGTGTTTTCCGCCGTAATAAAAAACGTACCGTCGGAATTTATCGTAAGCACAATATCGCCGTGCAAATCGTTTCTGAATATTTTTGTCATATCGTTTTGATAAAGCAAATCCAACGCTTCTTGTCTCGGGTGTTTATGCTTGTTGTTTAACCCTACTTGAATTACCGCATATTCGGGATTAATTGCGTCGAGCAATTCTTTTGTAGTAGAAGTATAACTGCCGTGATGCCCTACTTTAAGCAAATCGACGTCATATCTGTTTCCGTAAGTATCGAGATATTCTTTAATCGTTTGTTTTTCGGCGTCGCCCGTGAAAAGCAAATCAAAACCGCCGTAAGTAAATAAAATCATAGGCGAATAATCATTGCTGTCGGTATATTTTATGTTTGCAACTTCTTGCGTGGGCGTCAAAAAGTCGAAGAAATATCCCTCGCTTTCGTTGCCGAAATCGCTATTGTAATTGAAGAACGAATACTCCGTTCCTTCTGCCTCGACCGAAAGCAATAAATCGGCATAAGTTTTAGTTGCCGACACTAAACCGCCGTTTGCAGGAGGATTTAATTTAGTACTTAACGCCGAAGTGGATTCGTGCGAAGAATGAACGTACGGCAAAAACGTATAACCTATCGAATAATTTTTATATACGTAATCGAAATTGCCTATGTGGTCTTTATCTTGATGAGTCGCAAGCACGTAATCAATTTTTTCAACGTGAAGTTTGTCTGTTAAATATTCCTTTATAGTCGCTTTATTTTTGTTTGAAGTGTCTCCGCTGTCAATCATCATCGTTTTACCGTCGGGAAGTTGAATAAACATACAGTCCCCTTGCCCGATATCGATAAAATGCACTTCTACGTACTTTTCGGTGCGAGTCGTCACGGGGAAATCGTAATAAGAATAATCTTCGCTGTATTGTTGATATTTAGCGAGAATATCGCCGCCCGAAGGATTAGACGAAGAGTCAGTGTCGCCGTTTGTATTGCTGTCGGTGTCGAAATTTGTATCACTGTTTGAACCGCTGCCGTTTTCGCTCGGTTGACTTATCGATGCAATCCAACCGTCAACTTTGACTTTAAATGCGTCGATCGTGTAATAACAAACCACAAAAATTATTACCAACGCCAAAATCACGCATAAAATCTCAAGCCAATATTTTTTTGCCGTTTTTTCCATTTGCTTTTTATATTTTTTCTTTGGCATTTTTGTCTCCGTAAATTTTAAATTTTGTTTTAACAACCTCTTTGTATTTAGAGGTTGTTATTTTTTGTTTAGTCTGTCGTTTTATAAGTGTATTAAATTGTTGTTTTTTATTGTCGCATTGCGCTTTTTATTTATTTTATTCAATGACTTGCTTTATTCAATAACTTGCAAAACAGCAACTTTTAAATAAAGCCCTTCGTCAAGCCCGATAAACGTCGAGTGGTCCTTGCCTTGAGTCCTAAGTTCCACCATTTTGACTTTTCGACCGCTTTTTATCGCACTTTCCTTAATCATTTCCAAAAACAAATTAATTGTAAGGTGTTGCGAACAACTGCAAGTAACCAAAAAACCGTTTTCATTAAGC
>CAKQKQ010000152.1 GCA_934249265.1 uncultured Clostridia bacterium
GTGTTATTTTATACACTTCGCCTTGCATGAAGTGGGGCATTTGATTTTCGCAAAAATAGCCAAAATGAAATGTATTTACTTCGAGATAAGCGGTTTTGCGGTTGACAAGACGTCCAAACAAACTAAATATTATCACAGATATTCGCCCGAGGGCGGCGAAATTGCGGTATACGGCAAAACTCCCGAAAATTCCGGCAAAGGTTTGACCTTGACGGCGTTTGGCGGCTTGCTGTTTTCGGCGATTTTTATATTTTTGTGTTTGTTTTTCGGTTTGTTTTTCGACAACGTTTACTGTTTTTCGATTTTATTCGTGGGCAGTTGCTCGTCGATATTCGTGCTACTTATAAATTTAAACCCGTTCTCGGTTGACAGCGACGGCGTAACGGTGTTTTTCCGTAAAAGCGAAACTTATAAAGAAAGGGTAAAATGCCAAGAAATTTTCACGAGACTTGTGCTCGGCGAAGATATTACTCAAATGAATCCCGACTTATTCGTCGGTAACGGCGCAGAAATAAAGGCGTATATAGCGTTGAGAAAAACGTGCCTTAACGATATCGAAGAGGCAAAAGCCGTTTACGACGAAATTTTAGAGGATAAAATAAATTCTACCACAACGATATTTGAAGAAAGATTTTACATCGCGTTGATACTTAAAGACGAAGAGTATATCGACAAAAACTGCGAAATGGCGACAGCGTACTTATCGTTGGAAGATTCCCCCGCGTCGTTTAGAATACAAGCGGCGTTAAGGGATTACCGCGGCGACAAGCAGTGGAGCAATTTGCTTAGAGCGAGCGCGAAAAAGGCTCTTGACAACTACTTGGTTAAGGGTATGGTAATCGTAGAACAAAAACTCAATGCCTTGTATTTCGGCGAAGAGCAACAAATCGAAAATGCTTGAGTAAAACTTAAAATTAAATACAAAAATAAAGTTAAAGACCGACGGCAACAAACCGTCGGTCTTTTCATGTTTCAATGTAAATCCAATAAATAAATTGTAGTGTTTTGTCGTTTTTACGCAATACGTATGCCGTAAAACGAATAAATTTAACCGTTTTAACGGGTTTAAAGCACCCTCGCGAGAAACTCTTTCGTACGTTCTTCTTTGGGGTTTGTAAAAATTTGCTCTGGCGTGCCTTCCTCGGCTATTACGCCGTTATCCATAAACAAAACTCTCGTTGCCACGTCTCTTGCAAACGCCATTTCGTGCGTCACCACGACCATTGTAAGACCGGATTTCGCAAGAGATGTCATTACCGACAAAACTTCGCCCACCATTTCGGGATCGAGCGCGCTTGTCGGTTCGTCGAAAAGTAAAATTTCGGGGTTCATCGAAAGAGCCCTTGCAATAGCCACGCGCTGTTTTTGACCGCCCGAAAGTTGAGAGGGGCGCGCGTTGATATATTTTTCCATGCCCACCGTCTTGAGGTATTTAAGGGCGGTTTCGGTCGCTTCTTCTTTGCCTCTTTTCAGTACTTTGGTTTGCCCGATAGTGCAGTTTTTAAGTACCGTCATATTGTCGAAGAGGTTGAAAGATTGAAAAACCATGCCTATTTTCGTGCGCAAAACGGTGGGTTTTACGTTGCCGTTAAGCACGCTTTCGCCGTCGATGATTATGTCGCCGCCGTCGGGTTTTTCAAATAAATTTATGCAC
>CAKQKQ010000153.1 GCA_934249265.1 uncultured Clostridia bacterium
GGCAAAACCCGTCAAACGATAAAAATAATCGGTATCTTTATCTATGGTGTACCATTCCATGTTAAACCCGACGAAAATTCCGATACCAAGCGCGATCATTATTATCATTGAAATAAACTGCGCTTTGTATTGTTTCATCGTTCTGAATAATTTTTTGTTAAGCATATTACCACTCCACTTCGTCTACGTTTAACGGATTTGCTTGCTCCACCGTCGACGTGATTTTACCGTTTTTAACGTTTAATACCACGTCCGCCATTTTTGCGATATTTTGGTTGTGCGTAACTATAATAATCGTTTTTCCGTAAGTTTTTGCCATTTTTAAAAGCAATTTAAGCACGAGAACGCCCGTTTTAGAGTCGAGCGCGCCCGTAGGTTCGTCACACAAAATTATTTCGGGGTTTTTCGCTATTGCCCTCGCGATAGATACTCTCTGTTGTTCGCCGCCCGAAAGTTCGACGGGGAAATTGTTTTTGTGGTCTAAAAGTCCCACTTCGTCAAGCATTTTTTCCGAATCGAGAGGATTTGCCGAAATGTCCTTTACTATCGCTATGTTTTCCAAAACGGTAAGCGTGGGTATAAGGTTGTAAAATTGAAAAATAAAGCCGACTTTGCTCGCTCTGTAATCAGCCAATTCGTCGTCGCTTAATGTGGAAATGTCTTTTCCGTCGACGATTATTTGACCGCTCGTGGGGCTGTCCAAGCCGCCTATCATGTTTAAAAGCGTGCTTTTGCCCGCTCCGCTCGGTCCTAAAATAACCACGAATTTGCCCTTTTCTACCGACAAATCTACTTCGTCCAACGCTTTTAATTCGTGGTCGCCCGTTTGATATATCTTGCTTAATTTGTTAAATTTAATTATTTCCATATTTATTTACTCCGATTAATAAAGTAAAAAGCCACCGCTGAAAATTCGGCGATGGCTTTTAGACTTTTTATTTCTTTTCGTGTTGTTGATGAGCACAATGAGCGCAATCTCCATCGCAATATCCGCACGACGAACATTTGCCGTGTTTTTTATTGACGATAGATTTTATAATCACTCCGGCTACTACACCAACACAAGCGATTA
The DNA here is from genome assembly GCA_934249265.1 of uncultured Clostridia bacterium. Taxonomy (GTDB): domain Bacteria; phylum Bacillota; class Clostridia; order Christensenellales; family Borkfalkiaceae; genus CAKQKQ01. The sequence continues at coordinate 1,073 of CAKQKQ010000153.1, forward strand.
TCAAAAGAATTTCTATTACAAGTCTCATTGTTTCACTCCTTTTTTATTACGCCTTTAATTTTCTGTCTGCGTTTTTATTTTTAAGTATTATTATGTACGTTACTACAGCCGCAACTGCTGCCCAAATGAATGCAGTCCACCACCAAGAACCGATAGTGTAAACCATTGCGGATACGATGTAAGACGTTGCAATCCAGAAGAGAAGCGTTCTTTGATAATACTTTTTGCTCGATAATTCACCTTTAGCCGTAGCGACTGCCGCGAAGCAAGGAATTGTCGTCATGTTGAACGCGATGAAAGATATAAGTGCGGGATTTGTGATATCCGTAGCGGCGATCATAGCCTTTACCGCACCGATACCTGCTTCACTCGAAATGTTTGCAAGACCGATTTTACTTGCAACCGCAGGAATGGAAATAAGACAAGCGGCAAGCGTACCGAAAGTAGAAATAACGTTTTCCTTTGCAATAAGACCCGAAACTGCTGCAAGAACGAATACCCAACCGTATTCCCCGAGTTGACTACCGAATCCAAGCGGAGT
>CAKQKQ010000154.1 GCA_934249265.1 uncultured Clostridia bacterium
TCTCGATACCGTCAAAATCGTGCCTTCCTTGGGCTTAGATACCGCGCTGTAAGCCACGGTGGTTGCGTTTTTAAGAGCCTTTGCCAAAGTCTTTGTATCGACGGTTTGACAATCCCTTATAACCGAGCAAATTCCGCTTAAAACTTGCGAAAGAATAACGCCGGAGTTGCCTCTTGCGCCCCTCAACGCGCCTTTACTTACCGCGTTGGCAATGTCGTTCATGCGGTTGGACTTGCAATTTTTAAGTTCTTTAACTGCGCTTTGCATTGTAAGCGACATGTTTATACCCGTATCTCCGTCGGGCACGGGGAACACGTTGAGCGCGTTTATTTTTTCCTTATTTATATCGAGCATTTTTGCTGCAGCCATTATCATTTTGGTAAACATTGCAGCATTTATCGTCTTCATTATACTAAAATCTCCTTATTTTGGGCGGCATTAAAAAAACATGCCGAAAAAGGTGTTACAGTTTAACACCCATAATATTAACGTTGACGGTGCTTACTATCATACCTGTAAACTTTTCCACATTATATTTGACCGTCTGTTTTAAAGATTCGGCAACGGCTGAAATTGAGACTCCAAACTTGATAATTACATACACGTCGATGTAAATTCTGTCCCCCGAGGTAGTGATTTTGACGCCCTTTGCCATCTTTTCGTTTTTAATTAATTCCAATAAACTATCGGAAAAACGGCGGGATACTGTCTCGACGATTCCGTAACATTCGAGTGCCGAATGCCCTACAACTCGCGCTATCGCTTTGTTCGATATAGATATATTGCCGTAAACATTTGACGTACTGACAGACATTTGCGTATCCTCCTCCTAATTTTTTCCTATATAATATTTTACTATAAACGCAATTATTTTGCAAGGATTTTTATAGACATTTTAATATTTGAACTATTTTTACAATAATTATTTAAAAGTGGTCGATTTTTGTTGCTTTTTTAAAAAATAATTGTTATAATAGTTCAGTAAAATAGAAAATAATCCCGTTTGGAGGTGTTAATAATTATGTCCAGAGTATGCAGCGTGTGTGGAAAAGGTAGACTTTCAGGCAACAAAGTAAGCCACAGTAACCGTAAAACTCCTCGTTTGTACAGCGCAAACGTACAAAAAGTTAGGGTTGCTAATGCAAACGGTTCTGCCGAATATGCTTACGTTTGTACTAAATGCCTTAAAGCAAACAAAGTTACAAGAGTTTAATTTGCTTTATAAATCGGGGTTACTTTAAGTAACCTCTTTTATTTTTGCTTTTTTAGGCTTTGTGTTTTTTGTTTTAGTCGCTTTGGGGGTTTTGTCTCTTTTGTAGGTATGGTCTCTTTCGGGGACTTTATCTCTTTCGGGGCGGCTTTTGGCTTTTTTGTTTTGGGTTTTAGTTGCCGAGCGAACGCTACTCTTTTTATAAATGCTGAAATGATTATGCGAGTTGAAAGCGGCGATTTAATATGCGGCTTTTATATACGCTTTGATTATTCGGCGCGGCGCAAATACTTTGGCTTTTTAACATGGCGCGACAAAACGCGCGTAAATATCCGTGATATAGAAATGCATGCTATTATTG